>NZ_CP046910.1:0-313262 GCF_009789655.1 Paraburkholderia acidiphila | reverse complement strand
GCGGCATTGCTGGATCAGGCTTTCGCCCATTGTCCAAAATTCCCCACTGCTGCCTCCCGTAGGAGTCTGGGCCGTGTCTCAGTCCCAGTGTGGCTGGTCGTCCTCTCAGACCAGCTACGGATCGTCGCCTTGGTGGGCCTTTACCCCACCAACTAGCTAATCCGCCATCGGCCGCCCCTATAGCGCGAGGCCCGAAGGTCCCCCGCTTTCATCCGTAGATCGTATGCGGTATTAATCCGGCTTTCGCCGGGCTATCCCCCACTACTGGACATGTTCCGATGTATTACTCACCCGTTCGCCACTCGCCACCAGGTGCAAGCACCCGTGCTGCCGTTCGACTTGCATGTGTAAGGCATGCCGCCAGCGTTCAATCTGAGCCAGGATCAAACTCTTCAGTTTAAACCTGTTACTGTTTTCGGTTCTCTCGAACCGGTCGCTCACTCAAAGCTGACAGGTCATTGAATAAATTCAAAAACCTGACTTACTTTAGTGTGAGACTCTTGATACTTTTGCTGCTCCCGGCCTCATTCCGAAGAACGAATCCGGGTCGCCACCGCATCAAGCGCCCACACTTATCGGCTGTAAATTTTTAAAGATCGTTCGCGAAGTCGCCGTTAGAACTGCTCAACCACCGGCTTCTTTCTGCGTTGCTGCGTCAGCAGCAGAGAAACAAGATTATGAAGACTGTCTGGCGATTCGTCAACAGGTTTTTTTACTTCGTTCAACCTGCCGCTCAACTTCCCATCACCCGCAGACCCAGTCGCCACAAGGCTTTCGCCTGGGCTTCCCGCCTCCCCGCGCCTTCATCGAAAGCGCGAAAGACCGGAATTCTAGTCACGCAGATGACATCTTGCAAGCGGTTTTTTGACACGCGTGAAATTCGGAAAAACGCGTATGCGGAAACGCCTCAAACGTGGCGTTGCATGACGCGTTCGACGAGCTGCAGATAGTGGTCGAGGTCCGGCGTCGGTTTGCCGGCCACCTTCGCGAGATCGTCCCAGCGACGCAGGCGCACCGCGTCTTCGGCGTGAGGACGCGCAGCGAAATCGCGCGCCTCATCTGCATTGAAGATGCCACCCTGCAATTCGAGGCTGCGCACCGAGTCGGCAGAAAGGCAGCCGAAATACGCTTCATCGACTGCGCACAGATAGCGCTTCGCATCGACGTGCAGGCGGATCGGCTCCAGCACGCTCTCGGGCAACACGGGCCGCAGGAACGGCAGCGCATAGTACTGGTGCAGATCGTCGATGCCGCGCTCGGTCGGCGTCTCGCCTTGACGATTGAGCAGGTGACCCAGATCGTGCAGGAACGCCGCCGCAGTCAGCTCTTCGCTCGCGCCGTCTTCTTCCGCCAGCGCGCCGCTTTGCAGCGCGTGCTCCAACTGCGTGACCGGCTCGCCGCTATAGGCCAATGCGCCATAGGTCTCGAACAGCCCACGAATGTCCGCGAGGCTCAATGCCATCTTCTACTCCTCTACTATGTGAATGCAGCGACGGCCCACAGCCGACCGCCACTTATCGTTCCCGCTACCCTCAGTCACCGCACGATTCGCGCATGCGATTGGCCGATGCATCGGCGTCGCGCGAGGCGAGCGCACTCAACAGCGCCCGATGCCCCGCGTACGATCCGTCCATTGCGCTGTGCGCCGGCGCGGCACACTGCAACGAGAGCCGCAATTCGCTCACGGTCCGCTCATAGGTCTCGCGCAACCTGACGTTGCCAGCGGCCGCGACGAGCGACGCGCGAAACGCGTCGCGCGCTTGCAGGAAGGCCGCCGCCTTCTCGGCGACCACTGCGTCCCGCATCGCATTCAGGTGCTCGCGCAACTCGGCGACCTGCGCCGCGTCGATGCGCGGCGCCAGCATCCGGCACGCCGCTTCGCGCAATGCCGCACACACTTCACCCAACTCGTGGGCCTCCGCCGCGCCGACGCTGCGCACGAATACGCCCCGATGTTTCTCGTTGCGCACGAGGCCCGCCTGCTCCAGCGCGCGAAACGCCTCGCGCACGGGTCCGCGCGACACGGCCAGACGAGCCGCCCAGTCGGCTTCGTTGAGCTTGTCGCCGGGCGCCAGCACGCCCGCCGCGATGCGCCGCTCGATCTCGTCGCGCACGAGTGCAGTGAGCGAATGCTGGCGCACCATGGCAAGCGGCGTCGTATCGGACAACGCCTCAGGATCGCGACCCATATCGCCCGCAGCCCCGCTCGCCTCCCCTTCGGTCATCGAATCTTGCACGTCCCGCCTTGCCTGTCTGTTACGCGCCTGCGGCGCATCGAACCGCATGGCATCCATCCACCTAGTCCGCCCGCCGGCGCGGCGCACGCGCCGCGATCAGCAGCAGCGCCGCCAGCGAGACGAGCAACAGGACCAGCGAGAGCGCCGAAGCCGGCAGGTAGTACCCACGCTCGACCGCGCCCACCACGACGATCGGCACCGTTGCGAAGCCCGGCGGATACACCGTGAGCGTCGCGCCCAGTTCACCGAGCGACAACGCGAAACCGAGCGCGAGACTCGCGCGGATGGCCGGCACGAGTTGCGGCAGCACCACGCGACGCAGCACCATCGAAGGCGGCGCGCCGAGACTCGCTGCCGCTTCGCGCAGCACGGTCAGCTCGGGCCGCAGCGCTGCGGCCGCACATCGATAGCAAAACGGCAGTACGAGCGCGAGCTGCACGAACACGACGATGGCAGCCGAGCTCGACAGATCCACAGGCGCCTTGTGATACGCGATCAGCACCGCGAGGCCGAGCACGACGCTCGGCACGCCGTTGGGCACCATCGCGAGCGTGTCGACGACCGCGCCCAGACCACGCCGGTCGCGCCCTTCGAGCGCGAGTGCGAGCCAGAGGCCGAGCGCCGTACCGAGCACTGCGACGCCGAAGCCGATCTCGAGACTCGTTGCGAGCGCATCGAAGTCGGAGGAGCCGAGGCGCTCGAACCAGCGCGTGCTGAAACCATCGGGCAGGATCGTGCCCGACCAGTGCGACGCGACGCTCGACAACGCGACGACGATCACCGGCAACACGAAAAGCCAGAAGCACAGCAACGCCGCGAAGCCAAGCAATGCCGCGCTGGCAAAGCGCGCAAAGAGGCTGCGCTCCACCGGCCGCGCACGAAGATGCTTGGGCGGCAGCGCGATGCGGTCGGAACCGGCGACAGGATTAGTTGACATTGCGCGCGCCTCCATGACTGCGGCGATTCACGCGCCGATACAGCGCATACAGGGAAAGCGACATGGCAAGCATGACCACGGCGCCAGCCGCGGCCGTCGGCAGATCGAGGTCGACCGTGGCCGAGCTGTAGATCGCCACCGGCAGCGTGATCAGGTGCGCGCTGCCGAGCACGAGCAGAATGCCGAACTCGTTGAACGTCAGCAGAAAGCACAGGATCGTACCCGCGGCGATACCCGGCCACGCGAGCGGCAGGATCACGCGCAGCGCGACCATCCGGGTGTTCGCACCGAGACTGCGGGCGGCTTCGATCAGGCGCATGTCGAGCAGCGCGAACGCGGCGAGCGTCGGGCGCACGACGAAGGGCGCGTAGAACACCACTTCAGCGAGCACGACCCCGCCGATGCCGAACAGGAAGTCGAGCGGCGGCGCCTGCAAATGAAACAGCCGTTGCAGTCCGATGCTCACCGAGCCCTGCGAGCCGTACAGAAAGATCAGCGTGAACGCGACGAGAAACGACGGGAACGCCACGAACAGTTCCAGAAAGCGCGTGACGAGCTGCGCGCCCGGGAACGGCTTGAAGAACAGCAACGCCGCAAGCGCGACGCCAAGCACGGAAGCCAGCCCCGCACTCAGAAACAGAATCCACAAGGTCGTCGCGATCACGCCGCGCGAATCGGGATTGCCGAAGAAAGTCTCGTACGCGTGGAAGCTCAAGCCGTGCGCGCCCGAAAGGCTCAGCAGCACGAGGCGCACGAGCGGATAGACGACGAGCGGCCCGAGGACGAACACGAGCAGAAACGCGATATGCCATTGCGCGCGCCGTTCGCGACGGCGCACGGCGGCGGCGTGCGCGTCGGCGCCGGGCAGCGCCAGGGAGGAATCAGGGGTTGATAAGGACGACATCGTCAGCCTCGTAACGCAGGGACACACGCATGCCTTTCGCCGGCGTCATGCCGTGGCCGCGCTGCATGGTGACGAGCACCGGTTCGTTCGGCATCGCGTCGAGCAGCACCGGCACCGACAGCACGGAGCCATACCATTCGACCGATTCGATCGTGCCGTGCAGCGAGCCTTCGCCGAGCGGCACGACGCGCAGACTCTCAGGACGCAGACACGCAAGCTTGTCGCGCACGTCGTGGCGCGCGTCGCCCACCGGGAACGCGACGTTCGGCGGCAGCAGGTTCGCCGCGCCCAGATAACGGGCCACGTAGGCGTCGTCGGGCGTGTCGTAGAGTTCCTGCGGGGTACCGAGCTGCGCGATGTGGCCGTCGCGCATCAGCAGCGTGCGGTCGGACAATACGAGCGCGTCGTCCTGATCGTGCGTCACGCACACGATCGTCAGATCGGGCAGACGCTCGTGCAGCGCCTTCAGTTCGGAGCGCACCGAAGCGCGCAGATTGGCGTCGAGCGCCGAGAGCGGTTCGTCGAGCAGGAGCACGTCCGGCTCGATCACGAGCGCGCGCGCGAGCGCCACGCGCTGCTGCATGCCGCCCGAGAGCTGCGCGGGCATGACGTGGCCCGCGTCGCCGAGCTGCACGAGCTTGAGGGCGTCGGCCACGCGCCGCGCTATATCGCGCGACGGCACGCGGCGCGCCTTCAACCCGAACGCGACGTTCTCGAACACCGAGAGATGCGGAAAGAGCGCGTAGCTCTGGAACAGCAGACCCAGGTTGCGCTGATGCGGCGGCACATGGGTCAGGTCGCGGCCAGCCACGGTGAGCGAGCCCGCGAGTCCATCGGCTTCGATAAAGCCGGCGATGAAACGCAACAAGGTTGTCTTGCCGCAGCCGCTGCGGCCCAGCACGGTCAACAGTTCGCCGCGGCGGATCGTGAGCGACAGATCGTTGAGGACAGTGCGCGCGCCAAAGCGCACGCTCAGGTGGTCGATCTGCACGCCCGCCGCGCGGGGCGCGTCCGTGGCGTCAGTCAGTCCGGACGCATCCGGCAGCGCGCGGGCCATGCCGGCCGGCGCGAGGCTTGCGGTATTCACCGGGTTAATCTCCTGTCGATGGGACTTGGCGCTTCAGCGCTTAGTGCCATCCCATGTAAAACTATCGGCCAGAGTTGGCGCTTCAGCTGTCGGCCGGAGCTAGTGCTTCAGCACTTACTCCGGTCCCATGCAAAGCCCTTACTCTGGTCCTATGCAAAGCTGCACAGGTAACACTGGTCAATCTCAGGCATTGCCAAATGGCGCACCGCGGCCGCTCTCGCGACCGCGGTTGCAGCCTCTTGCTCGCTGCTTACTTCGGTTTCACGACTTCGAGCTGCTTGTCCGACGAGCCGATCACTTCGCTCTTCCAGCGCGCCGTCCAGTCGGCCTTCTTCGCCATCACCTGGTTCCAGTCCACCGGAATCAGCTTCACACCCTGGATGGCGTGCTTGACCGCTTCGCCGTTCTTGCCCGTGAGCGCCACGTCCGTGCGGCCCGGAATGCCGAAGATGTCCGGCACCTTCGACTGCACTTCCGTCGACATCAGGTAGTCGATCAGCTTCTTGCCTTCAGCCTGGTTCGGGCCGCTCTTGATCAGGCCGATTGCGTACGGCAGCTGGAACGTCGTGGGATGACCGCCAGCGTCGGCCGCGAGGAAGATCGGCTTGAGCGAGAGGCCGCCGTTGGCTGCGTCGTCGAGATCCATCTGCAGGTCGCCGTTGGCCACCGAGATTTCGTTACGCGAGAGCAGCACGTCGAGGTAGCCCGTGCCCTTGGTGTGGAACTTCGCGCTCTGCTCGAGCTTCTTGAGGTAGTCGAACGCCTTGTCTTCGCCCATCAGCGAGGTCGTGAGGATGATCACGGCCATGCCGTCGCCAGCCGTGGCCGGGTTCGAGTACGCGACCTTGCCCGAGTAGTCCGGGTGCAGCAGGTCAGCAAACGTCTTCGGCTCGTTCTTCACGACATCGGGATTGATCGCGAACGAAAAGTAGTTGTTCACGAACGTGGCCCACGAGCCATCCGTCGCCTTCGCGATCGCCGGCACGTTCTTGTAGTTCACGCTCTGGTACGGCTGCAGCAGGCCGCTTTGCTGCGCCTGCTGGATGAACGGCGGCAGCGTGACGATCACGTCGGCCTTCGGCGAGTCCTTCTCGACGTTCGCGCGGTTCACGACTTCGCCGCTGCCCGCCGTCACGATGTTGACCTTCACGCCTTCCTTCTTTTCGAAGGCCGGCAGCACGTCCTTGTAGAGGTTTTCAAGGCCGTCGGCCGTGTACAGCACGACGGCGTCGGCGGCGTGCGCGCTCGCGGCTGCGCCCAGCAGCGCCGCGGCGGCCGCGATCGGCAGCAGCTTGCGTGCAAAACCCGCGCGATGGATTTTCGTGTGGTTCATGTCACTCTCCGAAGGCAAAACCAGATGCTCGGGATACCCGATGCGTTTGTGATTGAATGGATCGAACTGAGCTGAACAATCCGAACTTCGGCGGACTGCGCCGCCTGTCATTGCCCGCCTCTCGGTGGTCTCGCATCGCGGATTGCAGATTGTCTACAATCCGGCGCTTTCCACCTGAACCAGCCGGGCCGGCGAAGGCGCGATGTTGCCGCTCGCCTCGCTGACCGGCCCATCTGGACGGGCCCCGCAAGAATCACAGGTTTTGATGACAGGCGCATGACGATTGTGGCGTTTGTCAAAAAATTCCACAATTCGCCAATATTCGACAAGCCACATAGCCGCGCAGATTCCGCCGCTCGCGCGTTGGCGGCGGGTATGGACTTGCTACATGTGCAAAAGCAAACGCGGCGCCGCCAGAAGACTCAGGCGATGACGAGCTCGGGCCCGCGCGCGGTGATGGCGCGCGCGACGCTCTTTTCGGGCGCCAGCTCGGTGATGACGTAGCGCGCCTGCTCGAAGCCGTTGATGCGCACGGGCGTCACGCGCCCGAACTTCGAATGATCGGCGACGACGATCGCGCAGGCCGTGGCCGCGAGCATGCGGCTGCGCACCTCGGCGACCATGCGCGAGTAGTCGGTGAGCCAGCCGTCGGCGGTGATGCCGCCCGCGCCGACGAACGCGAAGTCGGCGTGGTACTGGGCGAGTTGCTGCACGGTGTCGAGGCCGAAGGTCGCTTCCTCGTGGTCGGACAGCTCGCCGCCCAACAGCGTGACGCGGTTCTCGTTGCGGCGGCCGAGCAGGAGCGCAATGCGCCAGTCGTTGGTATAGACCGTGAGCCGATGACGGTCGGTGAGCGCACGCGCGAGCGCATGCGTGGTGCTGCCCGAATCGATGATGACCGAGGCGCCGTCGGGCACGAACTCCGCCGCGCGTTCGCCGATCGCGCGCTTGGCGCTCGCGTTGGCGGCTTCGCGCACGTCGAGATCGGGCTCGCGGCGGTCGCTGGAAAGCGCGCCGCCGTGGGTCGTGACAAGCAGCCCGCGCTCCGCGAGCGTATTGAGGTCGCGCCGGATCGTCTCGCGGGAAACGCGCAGTTCGCGCACGAGATCCGCCACGGAAAGCGCGCCCGTCCGGTTCACTTGCGAGAGGATGTATTGGTGACGTTGTTCAGCGAGCATCTCGGTGGGCGCGGGTCGTGCGTGGATAAAGACGCGGGTAATGAAGTGAATCCGGCGTGCAATCGACGCGAATCCGGAAAAGCCGCCGTATTGTATTACGCACGCGCGCAACGAGCCTGCGCTGCCATCTCGCGAGCATCCCTGCTAATCTCGTGGAGACCGCGCGCTCACACGACGCCCGCTTCGCCGACCATTGGAATTCATGCGTTCACGACTTCGTCAATTGCGTCTGCTGTTTTGTGCACTGCGTTATGGCTTCAGGCTGATCTGGCTCGCCGCGCCCGAGCATCACAAGCTGCACTGGTTCCTCACGCTCGCCTCGAACCTGCACGGCGACCCGCGTCTCGCTTCGCGCCTGCATGGATCGCTGCCGCGTCTCGCCCCGCTCGTCGCCGCCTTCGCGCAAACGCTGGCTACGCGCCCCGAACTCGCGGGCGCGACCTTGCATGATGCGATCGACACAATCGAGCATTTCGAAGAGCCCCTCGCGGGAGAGGCGCTCAACGCCACGCTGCACGCCGCGCTCGGCAAGCCACCCGAATCGGTGCTCACGTGGATCGACCCCGCGCCGGCCCACAACGGCTGGTGCGAGCAGACGCACCTCGCGCGGCTCGCGCTGCCGGTGAACGGTCATCAAACGATCACGCTGCGCGTGCTGCGCACGAAACAGGTCCAGGAAGTCGACGATGACGCCGCGCTTCTCTGCGCCGTGGCCCGCTGGATCGAACGCTTTTCACGCGCCGCGCGCAGGCTGCAGTTGCACGCGCTCGCACAGGCGCTGCGCGAGGATCTGCAGCGGCGCTTCGACCTGCGGGCCCAGGCCGCTAACCTGAGCCAGAGCGGCCATCAACTCGGTGACGACCCGCGTATCGTCGTGCCCGATGTGATCTGGGACCTCTGCACCCCTCAGACGATCGCGGTGCAGCACATCGACACCGTGGGCGCGACCGATATCGCCGGACTTGCCGAGCACCACATCAACGTCACGCAGGTGGCGGCGCATCTGATCGAAGTGGTCACGCGCCAGGCGTTCGAACACGGTTTCTTTCATGCGGCTCTCGACGCCAGGCGGGTCGCGGTGAGCGTCGAGCCTGAGACGCGCGGGCGCCTCGTGCTCGCGGGCGCCGCGCTGATGACGAGCCTTTCCTCGCCTGAACGCGAATTCTTCGTGCACGGCGCAACAGCGTTGTTCGAGCAGGACTACGGCCGGCTCGCGACCCTGCATCACGTGGCGGGCCACGTGCCCGCTCACGCGCGCACCGAACAGATCGAGGCGGAATTGCGCACCCGCAGCGAAGCGCATTTCGCAAGCGACACCGACGAGCGCAGCGCGGGCGCGCTGTTCCATCATCTGCTGCATTCCGTGCAGCCGTTTGGAGGCGAAGTCTCGCCGCGCCTCGTGGCGGCGCAGCGCGCGTTCGGCCAGGCCGAGCAACTGGCTCGCTCGATTCATCCGGGCGTGGACGCGTGGGGCATTGCGCGGCACACGCTCGCCGACATCGCGCGCCGGGATCTCGGCCATCACGGCTGGATCCGGCGACTCTCGCAAGAGTTGCCACACCTCGCGCAAATCGCACCGCGCGTGCCGCAGATGGTGTTCCGTTTCCTCGAGCACCACGCGAGAGCCGGGCACGGTCTCGCTACGGGACAGGCCACCCAGCAGGCCGCGTTGCTCGATGCGTGGCGCCGCGAGCATCGGCGCACGCGCGCGCTGCTGCTCGCCTGCGCGGTCTGCGGCGGCTTGATTGGCGTGACGGCTGTGTTGTTTGCAGGCTAAACCGCCACTCGTGTGCCGGCTTCGTGACGTCTGCATTGCCGGAACGGAAACGGGCTGGGCAGTTAGTTGCATTCGGCAACCCGAGCGGCGTGCCACTGAGCCAGTGCAGTCCTGAACAAGACCGCAACCTGCGCGTTGCGCGATACTCCGAGCCTTTCGTGTTTCTCACGCGTAGCGTTCGCGCGCGCCCTTTTCGATACCGATGCTCGCCACTTTCGCCCCCGCCCTTTTCGTCGTCCTTTGGTCGACGGGATTCGTCGTCGCGCGTGCCATTGCGCCCTACGCCGATCCCAACCTCTTCCTGCTCGCGCGTTTCTCAGGCACGGCAGCGCTGTTTGCGATCGTCGCGCTGGCAATGCGCGCGCCCTGGCCTCGCGGACGCGAAATCGGCAAACATCTCTTCGCGGGTGCGCTCTTGCAAGGCGTGTATCTGGGCGCGGGCTACTGGGCGGTCGCGCAGGGCCTGAGCGCGGGCGTGATGGCGCTCCTCGGCGCGCTCCAGCCGCTCCTGACGGCTGCGATCGCGGCACGGATGTTCGGCGAGCGCCTGCCGCCGCGGCGCTGGTCGGGCATGTCGCTCGGCCTCGCCGGCGTCGTGCTCGTGTTGAGCCCAAAGTTGTACGCCACCATGCACGCTGCCGGCGGCACGATCGCCGACGCCGCTGCGGCTACCGCTACCACGCACATGCACGCTCACGCGAATCCGCTGCTCGTCGTGGCAGTCGCGGTGGTGTCGGTCGGATCGATCACGGCGGGCACGCTTTACCAGAAGACATCGCTCGCGCAAGCCGACATTCGCAGCGCAAGCGCCGTACAGAACCTGGGCGCGGCCATCGTGGCCGCCGTGCTTGCGCTCGTGCTCGGCGAGACGCGCTGGATCGCAACGCCGACGCTGTGGTTCTCGCTGGCGTGGGGCATCGCGATGCTTTCGGGCGCGGGCGTGACGTTGCTCGTGTGGATGGTGCGCCACGGCGACGCCGCGCGCGCCACCGCGCTGCTCTTTCTCGCGCCGCCGCTCGCGGCGCTCGAAAGCTGGCTGCTGTTCGGCGAAACGCTCACGCCCATGCAGATGGCGGGCTTCGGCGTCGCGCTCGCGGGCGTGCTCATTGCGCGACGCGCCTAGCACCGGCGCTGCGAAACGCGCGCGGCGAATGGCAGCAATGGTGGCCGCACCCTCGCCGGATCGCGCGATCAGTCGGCTGTGTCGCCACCGGCCGGCACCTTCGCGCGCGCCTTGCCGCCGGGCGCCGGCGACCACGCCGGGCGCGTCTTGCGCTCCGAATCGACCACGACGATAAAGCGTCCCGCCCACGGCGTGATCTCGCGGTCCGAGTGCAGCACCCACAGCGACTTGCCCGAGTCGACCAGCGCCTGGTATTCGGCGTCGATGATGCCGTTATGGTCGATGAACGCATTGAGCGTCGCCGGAATCCGCACGCAGCCCTTCGAGTGGCGGATGCCGAGCAGCGGCTCGAGGCGGTCGGGGTCGGTGGCGTGCATCTGGAAGCGCATCTGCGAATAGCCGCCCTTGCCCCAGCCGCGTTCGCCGTCCACCCAGCCGAGGTCGTAGATGCGCATGTCGCGCCGGCCGTAGCCGCGTATGTTGTTCTGGTTCATGGTGCCTTCCGCGCGGAAGTCCATGTTCTGCGGCGTGTGCTCGAACACGCCGAGTGGCGTGAGGAAGTGGTCGAACTCGCCGGGACGTCCGGTCGCGACCGGCGACGCCCCGATCATGAGCCACGGCTCGTTGGGCATGGCCCGGAAGTAGATGAAGAGCGCCTGCACATTCGCGCTGCGATCGACGAGGATGACGAATTCGCCCGACAGCGCGCCGAGATCTTTCTCATCGAGCGCCGCCTGCAGACGCTGGCCGTAGGCGCGCTGGTCGGCGAGCGGCACACGCAGACGCCGGTTGACGTCGCGTGCGAAGCGCTTGCGCATTTCGAGCGCACCGCGGGTTTCTTCGGCGGCCTCTTCTGGCGAGAGCGCCCGATGGACGGGTAGCACGAGCGCGGGTGGCGCGGAAGCGGCCAATGCGGCGGAGGCGGAGGCCGAGGAAGCGGCCGACGCCCCCGAGGCGCTTGAGACCGCCGACGCAGGCGCTGGAGCCGAAGCGGCGGAAGCTGCCTTGGCAGCTGGCCGAACCGAAGACACACCCGACGCAGCCAATGCAGCGGATGCGCCAGGAACAACTGGCTTCGACGCTGCCTGCACCGGCGCGCTGCGCAAGGCGCCGGAGGCCACGTGCGCGCTGGAGGCCGTCACGCTGTCGGCGGCATAAGCGGTGCTTGCCGCCCATGAAGCGCAAAACGAGGCGCAAAGCGCGGCCAGCGTTGCGCGGTACGCCTGCGCGCCAATCCACTGCGTCCTATGATGGGGATGGTTCGAGGCGTCGCCTCGCACGCGAGCGCCCATGCGCCGCAAAACATTGTCGTTCATCGTGAGTCCGGCCGATTGTGCGTCTTGTCTGAAGTCGGATACGTCGGGCGCCGTGCTATGCGGCGTCGCTGACAGCGCCACGACGACCCGACATTAAACCAGACAACGCAGACTGCACGCGCATGCCGCGTGCGCAGCCAATTAAGGAACCGCCCATGCCCGCCCACCTGGACGCCAACGCCGCGGACGCCAATGCCGACCGCCTCGCCCGCCAGCAACGCATCATCGCCGAACTGAACGTCGCCGGGCATTTCGACGCGCAAGCCGAAATCGGCCGCCGCGTCGGTTTTCTCGCGCAGCGCCTCCAGGCGAGCGGCCTGCAAACGCTCGTCCTCGGCATCAGCGGCGGCATCGACTCCGCGACGGCCGGGCGCCTCGCGCAACTGAGCGTGGAGAGCCTGCGGGCGCAGGGCCAGACGACCGCACGTTTCATCGCGATGCGGCTGCCCTACGGCACCCAGCGCGACGAAGCAGACGCCGCCGCCGCGCTCGCCTTCATCGCCGCGGACGCAACCCTGACCGTGGACATGCGCCCCGCCGCCGACGCGATGCTCGCCTCGCTCACGGCGAGCGGTCTGGCGTTCGCCGACGAAAGCGCGCAGGACAAGGTTCACGGCAACATCAAGGCGCGCGAGCGGATGATCGCGCAGTACGCAGTGGCCGGCGCACGAGCGGGACTCGTAATCGGCACGGACCACGCGGCGGAATCGCTGATGGGCTTTTTCACGAAGTTCGGCGACGGCGGCGCCGACGTGCTGCCGCTCGCGGGCCTGAACAAGCGGCGCGTGCGCGCGCTCGCGCGCTTGCTCGGCGCACCGCCCACGCTGGTGGAGAAAACGCCCACTGCGGATCTGGAAACGTTGCGCCCGCTGCATCCGGACGAAGACGCCTACGGGATCGGCTATGACGAGATCGATGACTTTCTGGAGGGCAAGCCGGTAAGCGAACGCGCGTACGAGACGATCTTTCGCTTCTACGAGGCGACGCGCCACAAGCGCGCGCTGCCCTACGCGCCATACGACGCCGCCGACGTCATGCGCTGACGCGCGGCGGGAAGGGCTCGGTTGCGTGGGCGCTTAGTTGCGTCGCTTCACCGGCTCGTCGTCCTCGAACGGCGGCGCGCTCACCTTTAGCGCCACGCCGGCGAGGCGGCGGGATTGCAATTCGTGCGCCACGGCGTCGGCCACGTAGGGCAGGTCGGAGTCGAGTTCGAGGTCCGCGTGCGCGTTGGACGTGCCAGCGTCATAAACGGTGATGCCCTTGGCGTACTTGCCGAGTTCGCGCTCGAAAAAGCTGCGCACGTCCTGCTCGCTGCAGGTTTCGGGAATATTCCAGACGGTCACGTGCATGACGGCCTACCTCGCGAGAAATTCGGAACTGACGCGCCGCGCTCAGCGGAACCGGCGGGGTTGCGCCGCGCGTACGCGTACCGGCTGCAGGCTCGCGCGAGCGCGCGAACGGGTCCACGCCACCTGGCCGAGCACGGCAGCGACGCCAAGCAGCAAAAGGCTGGACGTAAGCATTGTTGTGACTCCCTTTTGTTGATCAATGTCAGCATAGTCGCATTCGCTGAGCGGTGCGCTGCGGCATATTGTCTGGCAGCGGATAAGCAACGGATTGCCCACCGCGCATGCCTGACTCGCGACGCAATCAGCGTACCCGAGGAGGCGCGCGCGAACCGGCGCCTCAGGACCCGTCGTCGCGGCTCGCCGAGGTCGTCTCGTCGGCGGACCCGCCGCAGTCCATGCGAGTGAGGCGATCATACTGGTGCACCCAGTTGCCGGTGATCGCAGCCTGTGCCTGGGCCAGCGTCATGCGCCCCGCGCACACGCAACGCTTCAGGCGCACCGTGAGCAGCGACTTGCGGCGCTCGCCGGCGTGGCCCCCCCACGGGATCAGGTCGAAGTTGGCCGTGGCGTCCGGCGAGCCGCCAAGGACGATCGGCACGTGCCGGTCGAGCGCGTAGCCCACGCCATCGTCGGTGTCGATGCCGCGCGCCGCGAGCATGCGATCCTTCAGCGCCATGGTCTGGTCGAACGGCGGCGCCACGGTGTCGGCATAACCCGGACGGCAGATCGTGTCAGTCACCGACTCTTGCGTGACACGCGTATCGAGAAGCCGTGGATCTTGCGCGGATGCAGCCTGCGCCGCGCTGCCCGTTGCGAGCGCCAGCAGCGAAATGCGCAGCACTCGGGCGCGCCACCGCGGCGCGCCAGTGCGACAAACAATGCCTTCTGCCATGCGGCGCGCGATGCGGCGTATTGCTGCCTTTTCTGCGTTCATGGTTGAGCGCATCGTGCAGCACGATGCGGAATGGATGGTGAGTGCCCGGTTATTAGACCACAATCAATATTTGTCGGGGCAATTGCGCACATCGGCAAAACGGCGTGCGGTGTCGCGCATCGCGCGCCGGCCCGCACGCCCTCCCCGCGAGCGCCCGCAACTTCGGCATTTCACAAGGAATTTTTGATCTGTAATCCCAGGTAATTTACACGCCCGGCGAAGTGGCCCTGGCCATTCGGCCGATGGCAGCACGCAACGCGATAGCGCATAATGGGCCGCCCGGTCAGCTCCAAAGCGGAGCGCATCGCGCGCATTCGAAGAAACGAGGAAACCCCATGTCCATTTCCATGTATCAAGCATCGGTGCCCGTGCTCGTGCGCGGCCTCACCAATCTGCAGAACATCATCGGCAAGGCGCAGGCACACGCGGCGGAAAAGCAGATCGACCCCTCCGTGCTGACAGGCGCACGGCTGTTCCCCGACATGCTGCCGCTCACGCGCCAGATCTACATCGCCACCGACACGGCAAAGGGCTGCGCTGCGCGCCTCGCCGGCGTGGAGCCCCCGAAATTCGAAGATGTCGAGGTCACGTTCGACGAGTTGCACGCGCGAATCCAGAAAACCATCGACTATCTGAATACGTTCAAACCGGAGCAGATCGACGGCACGGAAGCGCGCAGCATCACGCTCAAGATGCGCACCGGTCCGATCGAGTTCACGGGCCAGAGCTATCTGCTCGGCTTCGTGCTGCCCAACTTCTTCTTCCATGTCACCACGGCCTACGACATCCTGCGTCACAACGGCGTGGAGTTGGGCAAGCTCGACTACCTGGGCGCGCGCTAACGCGAGGCGCTTAACCGCGAGCCACAAAAAAACGTGCGGCGCCTTGCGCGCCGCACGCCTTCACACAACCGTCCTGTACGCCTAATGCGTCAATCGAGCGAGAGCCGCAGCGCAAAGCCGATCAACGCGGACGAGAACGCCCACTTCTGAATCGTCTGCGCGAGCGGATGACGGCGCAGCCACACAGCAATGCGCGCGGCGCCCAGCACGTAGATCACGTCGAAGAGCGCGCATACGGCAACCAGCACTACGCCCAGCACCGAAACCTGTAGCCAGACCGAGCCCGCCTCTGGCCGGATGAACTGCGGCAGCAGCACCGAGCAGAACAGCAGCGCCTTCGGGTTCAGCAGGTTCGTGAGCAGCCCCTTGGCGAAATCGGCACGGCGTGGCCGCGCCACGGCTACGCCCTCCTGTTCCGGCATGGCAAACGCCGGCGCGCGGAAGATCTGCACGGCGATCCACGTGAGATAAGCCGCGCCCACGTAGCGCACCACTTCATAAAGCCACGGCGCGTTGCGCAGCAAGGCCGCGAGGCCACAGGCGGAAAGCGTCACGTGGGTCGCGCGCGCGAGCCCGAGGCCGCAGGCCGCCGCGAAGCCGCTGCGCGTGCCGCGGCTCATGCTGGTCTGCATCACGAGCGCCATGTCGGCGCCGGGCAGCGCGCAGACAATAATCAGGGCGACGATGAACATCAACAGCAGGTGGGCGGAAATCATGTTGGCCTCGTTTGAAAGAGGCTCTATCTTGCCGCTACATGAAGAGCGATTTCTGGCGTTTTTCATACCGTGCGCGCCAGAGATTAGCGGAATACGCTAAGATTTCCGAATCTTCAAAAGAACTCCCCTACCGCCATGAGCGACCTCGATAAACTCGACCGGGCGATACTCGGCGCGCTGCAAACCGACGGGCGCATGCCGAACGCGCGGCTCGCCGAAACGATCGGCCTGAGCGAAACGCCCTGCGCACGGCGCCTCAAGCGCCTCGAACAGGAGGGCTATATCGAGCGTTACCGGGCCATGCTCTCGCGTCGCGCGCTCGGCTATGGCGTGGTGGGATTCGTCTCGGTGCGCTTTGCGGTGCACGACCGCGCGCTCGCCGACCGCTTCGAGCGCGAGGTGCTGGCGATCGAGCGCATTCTGTCGTGTCACAACGTATCCGGCACGGCGGACTATATTTTGCAGGTGGTGGCCCGCGATCTCGACGACTACGGCACTTTCATGCGCGACCAGTTGCGCAGCCTGCCCGGTGTCACGTCCGTCGAATCGGCGCTGTCGCTGCGCGAAGTGAAGGCCGAGGGCGGCCTGCCCCTGCCCTGAACCTACCCAACATCATTTACGTAAGAACGGAGCTTTCGATGACCCCAGAACAGGCACGAGCCGAAGAAGCCGCCGCCATGGAGCGCGTGCTGACTGCGACCCAGCGCGTCAAGTCGGCGTTCACCTCGCTGCAGTCGCAGTTTCCGCCGGAAGGCGACGGCCGTCCGTCGCAATTCGCGCTGCAGACCTTCGACATGGCGCTCCAGGAACTGGAAGACGCCCAGGCCGCCTTCGACGAGATGCTCAACGAACTGCTCGACGGCGAGCGCTGATTGCGCACCCGTTCGCTGCGCGCCCCGCAAAGTTTGAAGAGCGCGCAGCGTACCATCGATTTCATCTACGATTCGGATTCCAGATTAATTTCCACGAAACATGACTGATGACATCGGCGTTCCCGTCACCGTGCTCGGCGTGGGCGTCGTCGTACGCGACGGCGACGCGTGGCTGCTCGGCCTGCGCAAAAGTGCGTGGGGACGCGACACGTGGGCATTCCCGGGCGGCAAGGTCGACCCCGGCGAAGATCCGCTCGCCGCGGCCGCGCGCGAGCTGCGCGAGGAAACCGGCCTGGCGCTGATCGAGGCACACGCAGCGGGCTGGGCCAGCGGCTGGCTCGAAGCGGGCCGCGTGCGCCATGTGACACTGTTCGTCGAGGCCGCCGCGCCGGGCACGCCGATCGTTGCCGAGCCCGACAAGTGCGCGCGGTGGGCGTGGTTCACGCGGGATGCCTTGCCTGCCGAACTGTTCGAGCCCACCCGCCTCTACTTCGAAACCCGCTTCGAAACCCGCTTCAAAACTCGCTAGCGCGTCGCGGCTGCGGCGCGCTCCCGCACAAACGCCGCGATACGCTCGCAGGCCTCGACGAGCCTCGCCTCGTCCACGACGAAACCAAGCCGCACGTAGCCGTTTGCGGTTTCCCCAAACGCGCTCGCGTCGAGCACGGAAACCTTCTGCGCCTCGAAAAGCTGCCAGGTGAACGCGTGCGTGTCGAGGCCCGTGCCGCGAATGTCGATCATCATGAACATGCCCGCTTCCGGCAACAGGCACTTGAGTCCCGGCACACCCGCCAGCCGCTCGTAGACGATGTCGCGCCGGCGGCGATAGATCTCGCGCATCTCGGCGACAATCTGCGCGCGCTGGTCGAGCGCCGTGATCGCCGCCTCCTGAATGAAGCCGGGCAGCCCGTAGAGCATGCAGAGCGCGAGCCGCGCCAGATGCGCGATCATCGTTTCCGGCGCGATCACCCAGCCGAGGCGCCAGCCCGGCATGGCATGCGACTTCGAGAGGCTGCCGAGCGTGACCGTGCGCTCCGCCATGCCGTCGAGCGCGGCGATGCTCACGTGCTCGCGCTCGAACGTGAGGTCGGCGTAGACCTCGTCGGAGAGCACCCACAGGTCATGGCGCTTCGCCAGCTGCGCGACGCGTTCGAGGTGCGCGCGCGGCATCACCGCGCCGGTGGGATTGCACGGCGTCGCGAAGAAAATCGCGCGCGTACACGGCGTGATGGCGGCCTCGAGTCCATCGCAGTCGAGGTGAAAGCCGTTCTCGGGATCGACGGGCACCGGCACGAGCGTGGCGCCCGACGCGCGAATCGCGGCCTCGTAGGTCAGGTACATCGGCTCTGGCACGAGCACTTCGTCGCCGGCTTCCAGCAAACACAGCGACGAAGCGAACAGGCCGTTCTGCGCACCCGCGCAGAGAATCACGTTCTGCGCGCCGACCGCACGCCCGCTTTGCTGCGCATGCTCGCGCGCAATCGCCTCGCGCAGCGGTTCGCGGCCCATGATGGCCGAGTAGTGCGTATCGCCTTCGCGCAGCGCGGCCACGGCGCGCTCGACAATGGGCGCGGGCGTGCCGAAGTCCGGGTCGCCCACGCTCAGCACGATCACATCCTCGCCACGCGCGGCGGCCTGCACCGCTGCGTGATGAATCTCCCACGCCGTCGTGCGACGGCCCTGCAACCGCTCGACCAGATTCGAATACTTCATCTTCCGCGACTCTCCCGAACATGCGGCGCGCATGGCGCGCCGGGGCGTTCAAACCGTTCCTGTTGATTCCTGTTGATTCGTGCGTGCAACGCGTGTGCAACGATACCAAGGAACGATGCCGCTGAGAAATGGCGACGTGCTCATGTACGTGTCCAACATGGTGTTAGTATTTCCAGCCTGCTGGAAGATCTTGTTTGCGCGGCTCCATGTCCTCACCCTACGAAGTCCCGGCGCTGCGGCGCATTCATGACATTCTCGACGCGCTCGCGCACGCGCCCGGCCCGATGCGCGCGGCGGCCATCGCGCAGGCCACCGGTCTCTCGCGCAGCACGCTCTACCTGATGCTCGACTCGCTCGAACGGCGGCGCTGGATCGAAAAACGCGCCGACGGCTATATCGTCGGCCTCACCCTGTTCGAACTCGGCAGCGCCTACGTGCGGCACGACCGGCTCCAGGAAGTGTTCCGCCAGGAAGCGAGCGTATTCGTCGCAACGCATAACGAAGTCGTTCAACTTGCCGTGCTGGATGGCGCGGAAGTCGTTTATCTCGCGCGCGAAGACCCCGCGCGGCCCGTGCGTCTGATCTCCGATCTCGGCTCGCGGCTGCCCGCGCACTGCTGCGCACTGGGCAAGGCGCTGCTCGCCAGCCTTCCCGATGACGAGGTCAGCGCGATCCTGCCGCGCCAGCTGCCCGCCGTGACCGCCAACACCATCACGCGCAAGCCCGACCTGCTTGCGGCGCTCGCCGCGATACGCCGCTCCGGCCTCGCGCACGAGCGCGAAGAAGTGACGGCGGGAATTGCGTGCTTCGCGGCGTTCGTGGGCGTGACGGCGCTAGGCAAGCGCGTGGCGGTCAGCGCGAGTCTGCCGCTGGAGCGGCTGGATGCGCGCCGAGAAAAGCGCCTCGCCATCGCGGTGGTCGAGATGGCGCAGCGCATCGCCAAGGGGCTTTGACGACGCGTACGTGTTCAAGCGCTCGCGCGCGGCACGACGGTGTATTGAATGCGGGTTTTGACGGGATATTGCGCGCTCGCGCCGTCCGCTGCCGCGAGGGCGGCGACGATCGCCTCGCCCGTGCGCTGGCCAATGCCGTAGGCATCGACCGAAATCGTGGTGATCGCCGGATAGCAGCACGCCGCGATCTCGAAGTTGCCGAAGCCCGCAACCGCGATATCGCGCGGTACGCTCAGGCCGCGCCGCTGGCACTCCATGATCGCGCCGAACGCCGACATGTCGCTCACGCACATCACGGCTTCGGTGTCGGGCCAGCGCTCGAGCAGCTCGGCCATGGCGGGCGCGCCGTGGCTCATCGTGACCGGCGAGCCGCCCAGTTGCACGACACGGTGCTTGTCGAGCCCGAGTGCCTTCATCTCCATCTGATAGCCCTTGAGGCGATCGAGGCCGCGCCGGTCCAGATCGCCCGCGCCGCCGAGAAAACCGATGCGGCGATGACCCTTGTCCGCGAGATAGCGCACCATCTCGCGCGCCGCGCTCACGTTGGAAAAGCCCACGGCCATGTCGATGGGCTCCGCGGGCAAGTCCCACATCTCGACGACCGGCACGCCCGAGCGCTGCAGCAGCGTGCGCGTGGCGTCGGTATGCTGCGCGCCCGTGAGCGCGATGCAGCGCGGCTGGTGGCGCAGCATCTGCCGCACGAGACGCTCCTCGCGGTCGAGGAAGTAGTCGGTGTCGCCTATGAGCAGTTCCAGCCCTTGTGGCTCGAGCACGGCGGTCAGGCCGCTCACGGTGTCCGAGAAGTTCGAGCTGGAAAGCGATGGCACGAGCACGGCGACGAACGACGAACGCCCCGAGGAGAGCGCGCCGGCCGCTGCGTCGGCCACGTAACCCAGCTCGTCGATAGCGCGCTGCACACGCTCGCGTGTCGCCTCCGACGCGCTGCGCCCCGCCATCACGCGGGACACCGTCATCTTCGAAACGCCCGCGAGACGGGCGACATCCGACATGCGGGGCGGCGTGGCTTTCGGAGCGCTGGTTTTGGACATCGCGGCTGGAAGGCAAAATAAAAAGAACGCATATCATAACGGCTGTGCCTTTCTTTTCCCTGGTTTCGAGCCTTCAAATGCACCCGCCTTCGTAGGCATCCATTTAATTCGTGATCCTAATATTTTCACGAAATCGCCGCGCAGCAGCGCCCCACTGGATTCGGGAATCCGGGAATTCGGTCACAATCGAAGAGCGGCGCGACAAAATGCGCATGCCCGCGCAAACGTCCGCCGCCCACCTACGAGCCAGGAGGAGACTTGCCATGTCAGGACCCGCCCGCACCATTGCCGAGAAACGCGCTGAGTTTCGAGCGCTGCATGCCACCGGTTGCTTCGTGCTGCCGAACCCTTGGGACGTGGGCAGCGCGCGCTATCTCCAGAGCCTCGGCTTCAAGGCGCTCGCGACCACCAGTTCCGGGTTCGCATGGTCGCGCGGCCATGCCGACAACACCCTGCCGCGCGACGCGATCCTCGCGCACCTGCGCGAGATCGTCGCGGCCACCGACCTGCCCGTGAACGCCGACTTCGAAAGCGGTTTCGGCGCGGATCCGGCGGGCGTCGAAGCAAGCGTGGGCCTGGCCGTCGAAACAGGTGTCGCCGGGCTTTCCGTGGAAGATTCGACCGGCGACGACGCCGCGCCGCTGCTGCCGATCGAGGTGGCCGTCGAGCGCATGCGCGCCGCGCGTCGCGCCATCGACGCGCGTGGCGGCGACACCGTGCTCGTTGGCCGAGCGGAGAACTTCGTGGCAGGCGTGCCCGACCTCGACGACGCCATCGCGCGCTTGCAGGCGTATGCAGCGGCGGGAGCGGATTGCCTCTACGCGCCCGGTATCCAGACACGCGAGCAGATCGTGGCCGTCGTGAGCGCCGTCGCGCCGAAGCCGGTGAACGTGCTGATTGGCGCGAAGTCGGTCTTCACGCTGGACGATCTCGCCGCACTCGGCGTGCGCCGCGTGAGCGTTGGCGGCGCACTCGCCCGCACTGCGTGGGGCGCTTTCCTGCACGCCGCGCAACGGCTCACCGAAGGGCGTTTCGACGGTTTCGAAGGCGCGGCGCCCGGCGCGACGCTCAACGCCGCTTTCCGTAGCAAAACCTGACTACGCTGCGTGTGCGATGTGCGCGATTTGTGCTACCCGCGCGGCTTGCGCGCAGAACGACGAAGGCGAGGTGACACCGGCGCGCGCGCGCCGGTGACGTTGGCCGCCTCGCCAAAGCACGCCAGCGCCCACGCCACGAACGCCCGCTGCTTGGAGGCTTGCGCGCGGCGATCCGCGTAAAGCAGGTGCATGGGCCGCACCGGCGCCGCATACGCCTCGAGCAGCGGCACGAGCCGCCCCGCCGCCACCGAAGGCGCCAGGTTCGGCTCGCCCGCGAGCACGATGCCCACGCCCGCTTCCGCCGCCGCGATCAGCGCGCGCGTGTCGTTGCTGCGCAGTTGGCCGCGCGGCTCGATTTCGATCTGCGTGTCGCCGTCCTTGAAGATCCACGTCTGCGGCGCCGGAAAGCTGTCGAACGCGTAATCGAGGCACACGTGCTGTGCGAGTTCGCGCGGATGCACCGGCGTTCCATGTGCGGCGAGATAGGCGGGCGCGGCGCACGGCACGAGCCGATAAGGCGCGAGCGCTCGCGCGACCAGTTGCGAGTCGGGCAGCGCGCCAATGCGAAACGCGACATCGAATCCATCCTGCAAGAGATCGAACTGCCGGTCGCTCAGCACGAGATCGACTTTCACGTCCGGGCACGCCGCGAGAAAGGCCTTGATTTCATGCGCCAACCGAAAGGCGCCGAACGAGACGGGCGCCGTCACGCGCAGCGTGCCTTGCGGATGGGCGGTTTGCGCGAGCGCGACGGCGTCCGCCGCAGCCGCCTCTTCGAGCACGCGCCGGCAGGCTTCGAAATAGGCGCGGCCGGCTTCCGTGAGTGCGTGCTTGCGCGTCGAGCGCTGGAGCAGGCGCACGCCTAGCGTCTTTTCCAAAGCGTCGACGTGCTTGCCCGCCATCTGCGGCGTCATCGCGAGCATGCGCGCCGCCGCCGTGAACGAACCCGATTCCGCTGTTTTCACGAACACGGTCATGCTGGTCAATTTGTCCACGATTAGAAACCCATCATTTCAAGTGTTTCACCCGGATGGCTAATTATCACATGGGAGTTTCGGCGCTACGCTGGGGTCTCCATTGCAAAACACGGGGATTCCCATGAACGAACATCGATTGACTGTCGGCATTCTCGGCGCGGGCGAGATTGGCTCGACGCTGGGCAAGCTTCTCGCTCAGGCGGGCCATGAGGTGATGCTGTCGTCGCGTCATCCCGAGGCGCGCGCGGAAGAAGCGAAGGCGCTGGGCTGCGGGATCGGCACGCTGGAGGAAGCCGCTGCGTTCGGCGAGATCGTGATCGTGGCGCTGCCGCTGTTGGCGCTCGGCGAAATACCGGTCGAAGCACTCGCCGGGAAAGTCGTCATCGACACCATGAACTACTACCCCGCGCGCGACGGCGCCATCGCCGCGCTCGACGAATACCGCGCCGCCACGAGCGAGCACGTTGCGCAGCAACTGAATGGCGCACGCGTAGTCAAGGCGTTCAATGCGATTCTCGCGTACGACTTGCCGCGCGAAGAGCGGCCGCAAGTCGAGGGCGGGCGGCGCGCGCTGCCCGTCGCGGGCAACGATGACGAGGCGAAGGCGCTCGTGGCCGCGTTGCATGCACAGCTCGATTTCGACGCGCTCGACACAGGTCCGCTCGCCGATAGCTGGCGCTTCGAGCGCGCAAAGCCGGCCTATTGCGTTCCGCTGAACCGCACGCAACTGCGCGCCGCGCTCGCTGCTGCCGAGCGCGACAAGGAGCTGCCGCATGGTTCATGGCGACGTAAGCCGCGGGCGGATGAACGCACGCTAAAGTCTTGACGATTGCCTGGCATACCGAATCAAACGGCGCGAAATCGCCATGACCCGGATGCGGACGACGTCAAGTTCAAGCAGAGAGGAAGTGACGCGCGGGCCTGAACGGCCCGGCGAGCGCCGCCGGATGCGGCAGCGCTAAACAACGAGGCGCAGCAGGCGCTGCGCCTTGCAAGCCGAGCTTAGTCGTAGTGACGATGCTTGTGGCGCTTGCCGTGATAGCCGCGCGAATAGTCGTCGGCATAGGAGTTCGAGCGCGAGACATTGCCGCCGAGCGCCGAGCCTGCACCGCCGCCCACCGCCGCGCCGATCAGGCCGCCCGTGCGGCCGCCCATGGCGTTGCCCGCCGCCGTGCCTGCGCCGCCGCCGAGCGCGCCGCCGATGATGGCGCCCGTGCGCTCGCGACGATTCGAGGTGACCGCGCCACCCGCGCCGCCGCCCACCGCGCCGCCGATCACGGCGCCGGTGCTGCCGCCCACTGCGCCACCCAAAGCCGCGCCGGCGACGCCGCCAAGCGCGCCACCCAGTGCGTTGTTCATATCGCCGGCCAGCGCCGGCAGCGAGGCCGCAGCAGTCAGCGCAGCAACGGCAACCATCTGGATGAGTTTCTTCGACATAGTTGTTCTCTTACGTTTTTGAGACGGAACCGAGTATAGCGGCCAAAGTGAAAGGTCTTTGTAACGCCACCGGCCGCACGCCGTAAGAGGTGTAACAAAATGGTCCGACAGACTGGCATGTCACACCTCCGGGTCGCGCCCTGAAATCGCGGCGCGATATGACACTCAATCCAGCCTGAATACCTTGACCGCGCTGGCGAGCAGTTCCGTCTGGTGATGCTGCTGCCTGACCTGCTCGACCGTGTCGGCGACGTGCGCCGCGTTCTCGCGTATCGCCGCGTCGATGCCGGCGATGTTCTCGCCCATCTGGTCGATGCCCGCGCGCTGCGCGCCGGCGGCAGTCGCCATCTCGTGAACGATCGACGACAGGCGCGTCACCCCTTCGAGCACCTGGCCTACCGTGTTGCCCGCGCTTTCGACGAGACCATTGCCCGTGCGTGCGCGCTCGACCGACTCGCCGATCAGCGCGCGGATCTCCTTCGCGGCGGCGGCGCTGCGCTGGGCCAGGGTGCGGACTTCCTCCGCCACCACCCCGAACCCCCGACCCTGATCGCCCGCGCGCGCGGCCTCCACTGAGGCGTTGAGCGCGAGAATGTTGGTCTGGAACGCGATGCCGTCGATCACGCCGATGATGTCGGTAATGCGTTCGCACGAGCGATAAATGTCGCCCATCGTGTCGATCACCGCCTTGATCGCCCCGCGCCCCCGGGACGCGACCTCGCTCGCCGAGCCCGCCAGCGCGCTGGCCGCCATGGCGTGATCGACGCTCTCGTGCACGCTTTGCTTGAGTTGCTCCATGGCCGCAACCATGCTTTCGAGCGAACGGCGCTGCTGTTCGGTCCGATCCGAAAGGACGGCGTTGCGCGCGCTGGTGCCGGCTACCGACTCCGCCACTTCACCCACGCTGTGACGCACCTGGAGGAGCGTTTTGCGCACGGCGGCGAGCGTGGCGTGAAATGCGCCGGCCACGTCGCTCGACGGCCGGCTCGCTTGCTCGCCTAGCGTGATGTAGCCGGCGGCTTGCCCGATCCCCTCCGACATGGCCGCGAGTTCGCCCGCGATGTTGGCGTCGCGCTCCTGACGCGCCGAAATCGCCGCGATAAACAAGGTTTGCAGCCAGAGAAACGCCCAGTGCTGCGCCACGACGTCGAAGCCCGTTTGCGAAAAGACCCGGACAGGCCAGCCCCATGCCTGAAAATAGTTGAAGGCGAGTTGCTGAACGGAGATGAAGCCCGTAGCCAGCAGCACGACCTGCACGTCGCGATAGGCGAGCAGCAGCGAAAGCAGGATGAAGACCACGAAGTGAAACTCGTCCTGCCCGCCTCCCACGTCGATCAACAGGGCCGCGCCGCCCATGAAGGTCAGCGCGGAACCCATTCTCGTGATCTTTTGCCCCGGCAACGCAAGTGCGAGTACCGTGGACACGAGCGCGAGTGGCAGCCCGACGACGAGCACGGGCGTCAGTGCCTCGAAGTGCCAGCCGATACCCAGAGCGCCCGCCAGAAGAATCCAGTTGACGAGGGCGCAAGCGCGATCGGCGCGTTTGCGCGCATTCATGAGCGGGCTCTCGGCGACTGCACTGGCTGGGACGTGCGCCGCGCCGAGCGGGGCCTCTGCGTAAATGCTGGACATGGAATTCCCGACTCCTGATTGACAATGCAACTTATGACTAAGGCGCAGCAGACCGATCGAATCACATTTCGCAGTTATCGGCAGGCCAACCGGCGTCTACATAAGGGAAATCCATTGAGCGATTATTGTTGACATATCATCTAATGTCATTTTGGCGACCGGCGCGCTGTAACGAGGCCTAACAAAACCGCATTCGCGGGAGACGTTCCGCAGCGGCGTTTTTGTGGCAGGCTTGGTTAATTCGACCTTTAAAAGGCCCCGACCATGTCCCGCACTCCGCACTCCTTTTCCGCGTTGTCCTTCGCAGCCCCGACATATGGCCTGACACTGCGCGTGCTCCATTGGCTAACCGCGCTGTGCATGTTCGTAGTGATCCCGGTGGCGTGGTACATGACGACGATGGACCGTCACGACCCGACGCGCGGCAGTTGGGTGAATTTCCACAAGTCGATTGGCATGACCGTCCTGCTGCTCACGCTGATCCGCGTGGTGACGCGGCTTTCGGGCACCGCGCCGCCGCTGCCGCAGCGCATTCCGGTCTTCGAGCAGAAGCTCGCGCATATCGGTCATGGCTTGCTGTATCTGATTCTCTTTGCCATGCCGATCAGTGGATATATCAACTCGTATGGCGGCGGCCATCCGGTGAACTGGTTCTGGCTGTTTCAGGTGCCGGCCGTCGTGCCGGCAGACAAGGCGTTGGGCCACCTCGGCTCGAAGGTTCACTACTGGCTGGCGTATCTCACGTACGTGCTGATCGCCGGGCATGTGCTCGCGGTGATCTACCATCAACTGGTGCAGCGTGTCGACATCCTCGGACGCATGACGGGGCGCGCGGGAAAGCGCTGAGACTCCCGAGTCGTCACGACGCTTTTTCGATCGCCGCGATCAGCGAAAGAACGATGTGTGCCGATATCGGGCGACAAAAAAGCACGCACTCGACTTTCCTTAGCACACGCGGCGTTTGACGATTCCAACTCTCGTGCTCTCGCGACTGAAAGCGTGAACTTCCGTGCTTCCTCTTGCCCCTCCACATCGAATGGCGAACCAATATCCGCACTCGCCAGTCTTGGCAAGCCTCCAGCCGCCTTCAATTAATAGGGCATCATCAGCAAGACGCGAGTCGCGCCCATCTCGGGCTTTGCGACGTAGTCTGCTATGTGTCGTAGCGCGACGACCAAATATCGCCTTTATCTGCCACGTCCCTCATACACGTAGCGTTGACTGCACCGCGCGTTTTCCTAGCAGCGTTTCAGGCTCCTTTTGCGCCCTGCCCGCTCGACCATCTGTGCCAGTCAATCGCCCCCTCTTCATTCCGTTGCTTTCGCCGCCCGATACCAGGCAAGCTCGCCTTAATTCGCTCACCGCGGGCGTAGTTGTGTCCTTGAGGATGGTCAACCGGCGTATTGCGTCGTCGTTGAGGAGCCGGCCGGCATATACCGCGCTATGTTCTTCACCATTTGTCGGACAGCGGTGGTCGTAGCCAGATCGTGCTTTGGCAGCCAGCGAATGAGATTGACGAGCACTTGTGGGTTTTGAACCATGGACGCCGCGCGGCGATTTCCCCCGTTCCGCATTGCTGACGGTTGTAGCCGAACACATTCAGGGAGGCCATTAGGAGCAAATGCATGGTCACCATCCGGTCCCGCCTGTAGCGACCCTCATCTCGATGCAGCACGCTGAAGAAGGCAAACACGGGAGTGAGCGCACTGTTCGTTGCAGGCCCCGCCTCGAACTCATAGTAGGCAAGCAAACGGTCGGCCTCCACGTAAGACCTGCTGTAGCGCCGGAGACGAACCTATCATGACGAAGCCAACTATCGTATTCTTTGCGCGATGGTACAAGCGAGCGTGACAAGCCTTATCGCGCGTCACACGGGCCGCGAATGGCTGACTGAACTCGGCTATTGTCGCCCGGCTGAACCGGACGTAATCGGGACGCTATTGCTGATTGCCGTCGATCTGATTGTGCGCGCCGGAGTTGAGCCACATCACTTTACAGACCTGCCCGAAGACGAAGTCAACGCCGCCGCGTAGGCTGCGAAACGATTATGGAGAGATGGTCAGGCTGAAGGAAAATCGTGAAATGAGATCCGGCCCGGAACCGAAAAATCTATAAACATTATAATTAAATTGGCGACTAATTATCGATTACCATGACATACAAAGAACAAACCACCCTGAAAGAAGAAAGCCAATCAAGAATTCAAACGCTCTCGGTCGTTTCAATGTTTTCGATTGTGATTCTATTCGCAATCATGATTCTCATGAATGGAAGATACATTTCATCCGACACAGCTTTTGTGATGACTCTTGTCGCAATGACTTTTGGCATCGGTGTTGTACTCGGGCTGATTGAATACAAATTCATGACGCCACTCAAGCAGTTCGGGATCGCTCGCGCCGGCTGGGCAGCGTCAATCGCAGCCATCGCATTCGTTGCTAGAGCAAACGCAATCGATACAGTGAACGGAATATTTCGCGTTGACGCCGGAGCGCTTCCGATGACGGTCGTTGCAGGGTCTGTTATCCAGATCTTTGCATGGGGTCGATGGATATTTACAGGTGGATTCTTTATTTCCGCCACCATGGCTGTTTTGATGCTGTTCGACAAGTACTTCGCCGACGACGTACCACCCTACGCCAGAACGCCCACTCAAATCATCACAGTTTGCACGGCCATATCGTTCGCACTCTGCACCCTGTTCTCTCAATTTCAATTCCACGACCCCGACAAAGTCAAGCAACGGCTGTATCGCATTGCCCACATGACTGACTTTAGTGGCACATTCGATTGTCAGGGTTTTGATTCACAAGATTTCGACGCGCTTTTCATCGGTCCAGAGCAAAATCATGCACTTTTCGCTCCCAAGCTACCCGAAGCTAACCTGTTTGCACAAGGTCCAAGTTTTTTGGCGCCAGTCACGATTCCCCCGAAATTCGCTGTAGTTCGATGCATTCGTCCCGATATTTCGCCAGATACGCTGTTGCACCCTGAAAGCTAGCCGCAGTGGGCCGTCAGGGACGGCCAGTGGCCAGTTGGACAGTCCAGTTTGAGCTGCCGCCAGCCGCCGTCCCGCTTTGACCTGCCAAAGAGGTACATCTTGCAGCGCGCCCCCGATGATACGTAAGCACCTGATCAGCAACGTCGCTCAGGCCGTTAACGACGGAGATGAGGAATGCTGCCGGTGGGATCGACGCGAGAGGAGGACAGCAGCGCCGATGCTACGTTCCACGGCAGCAGATTCCCGATTCGGTTTATCGGGTGATCGGCAATGCGCTCGAGACGTGAGCGAGATACGCCCTGCCCGCATGCGCGGCCATATGTCCTATGCCTCAGTCGCATTGCCCGGCCTCATATACGAAGGCGCATTCACGACGGCAGGATCAGTTACAGCAACCGTCAGGCGGGAACCGCAGCGCGGCAGCACACGACTCCAGCGCATGGCCTTCACCTTAGGCTCCGCCGCTGGCAGACGTCTGGATCAGTCACAGCCGGTCATTGGAGATCGCCAGACCCGATCCTGGATAACCCGCCTCCAGTGCCCGGAAAAGTCTGGGATGCGCTCAGCCGCATGTAAACGTCCGCCGATGGTGGGTTCACTTCACCGTACGTCGAAGCAACTCCTGCCTTCTGGTTCTCGTGCCCGACATCTCCAAATAGAGACACACCGTCGCATCAGATATCTCCAGTTTCTTGGCAATAGCGCAACCTGACATCCCAAGGATTGCCAACCGAATCACTTCCTGCCTATACAGCGGACCGAACCTCGTGACTCGAATGACATCCCCCCCGCCTGGCGTCTTATCGAGGGCGATCCTCACGCCGCAGCAGCATTTCCCCCGAAACTTGCCGTCCTCCCATTGCATATGGTCAACATTGTGACCACGTCCATGAAGCGCCACAACGCTAGGACACTCGACAGTCGGTGGCACTTTCTTGCCTTTTCCGCGCGCGGGCGCGATTCGAGTGCTTCTCATAACTCTGTGTACGGCATGTATGTTGATATCCAGTTGAGAGGCGATCAACCTACGGCTCATACCAGTCGCGGCAAGCGTCTCCACTGCCTGCTTATAGTCCTCGCTCCATCGCGTGATACGGAGCGCATCTCCATCATATGTGACTTGCATGCCACAACTGCATCGCCCGCAGAATAGTCCGCTCCTTGGTTGCCAATGTTCGATGAAGTGGCCCGCGCATGAGTATGGCCCGTCGTTGTGGCTATGTCGTTGAACGCAAAATCGACAGCGCTAGATTAGCGGGTGACTTGTCTGAACGGCTTGGAAATGGATATCTTGTTGCGGTCAACTTGTCACGCGACCTCGCGGTGGAATTGCAGCGCGCGCTTGACGTGCCAGACGACCGTGCGTGCTCCCCGCTGAGTGCACTGCTCCTCGGCTATCTGCTGACGGATGTCGGTAACCGTTTGTCAATCTCCGCCGTTCCTGACTGTCCAGGAAGTCGTGCGCAATGTGATAGCCGACATCGGGTTGTGGCATGGCCAAGCCGTGACGGGGTGCCGCACTATCTCTGCAGTTGCGGGCTGTCGTTTGTGATCGAACATGACAAGGACGGTGCAGTTCTGCGGTACACCCAGGAAGGAGGAGACGTCGCGCTGGCCGCAGCCATACTCCTGGGGCGAAGCTTCACTGTCCACAAGGTGATAGCCATGCTGGGGGTGTCAGCGCATGCACTGGAGGAGATGCGGTTACGACGTGTGGGAATTCGCTGGTGGAGTCGTAGAACAGAGCGGGCTGGCAAGCTTGTCCGGTGGATTGAACTGGTGGATCGTGCTGGCTGTCCGGACAGGGCGTATGCAGTTGGTGCCCATATTTTTCATGCGCTGGGACAACTCACGGAGGTTCTTCCGCCCGCTGCGACACCAGGGAATGCAAGGGCATTCAGTCGTCAGCGGAGAGTTCGCGGAGAGCGCTAGCGTGGGTCAACCTGAGATGCTGACTGCGCCTGAGCGACTGCAAATGGTCCTTTTTGACATCGGAGCTTGACTTGGCAGTTTACCTGGATGAGCCACTCGATGACGAGCCACTTTCTAGTGTAATAGCACGGTACCTTGAACGACAGGGGCCGATGATAAAGCGGACTGTTGCGCTAGAGCTACTTTTGGGGTCGGCGTTCCGGTTAAGGGCGAGCCTAAGTGCGAGGACCTATCGGATTGCAAGGGAAACCCAGGCGTGCTGGGGGATGTCTGCGAAAGAGATTGCCGAGAGCATGACGACGTATCCTTACTTCGCGGCATTTGTCTCAACGGATGGGGCAAAGGACATGCTCGATCGAGTTGTGGGAGACGGTAGAAGGCCGGGAGTGCATCGGCGTGACGCAGAGCGTTATCGATATCGTTATTGCCCCGTCTGTCTGTCAGACAGCGAGCGCAGAGGTGAGCCACTGCATTGGCTGCGCACCCATCAATTGCCTGGTGTGGTCATTTGCATTCATCATGCGGAGGTACTTTGGGAATGGGAATACGAAAAGCCCTTGGATGGCTTTGTAACTCCCGGCTCAATTCGTGGAAAACCGGCTCTGGCTGAACCGTCGCCAAGCCAGAAATCGGCGCTCCTGCATATGGCAAAAATTTCAGATGATTTGATGAATCAAAGAGTCCGAATCAATGCGGATCTGTTTGGTTTGCAATTTAGAGCATACCTAGAAGAAAGGTCGCGATATTTTTCAGGAGTTCGCTATCAAAAGTGCCTGACGAGACTTTTTGAGGAAACGTTTGGTCGAGAATACTTGGATCGACACCCAGCAATACGAAGGGAACGGCGATTTAAGGATGTCAGCCTACGACGAAATCTGGATGCCACCGCGGTCGGTTCTATTGCGGCGGTAGTATTCGTCGCTGCTGCAACCCTGGTGCGCCGTATCGAGGACGATCCGGAATTACTCGCCGATAGTCACTTTGCGGATATTTACGGAGATGTGTCTTCTGCGGCGATTCGAAGCCGATCGGAATGGTGGGTGCGTGGGAGGCCGCCGCCATCGATTACGTGTCCGAGTAAGGTTGCAGAGCACGGTGCGGGCCTTCCCCCCCAAACCGGGACCATCGCGCATCACCGCAGAGCAGCTGCCTGGCAAGGATCGCGACCGTGCACCAGTCCCTGGCCTCCTCCAACGATCCAGCAACCACTGGAGTTCCCCCATCGCGTTGGGCCGCTGCGCGCAGCAGGGTGCGGGTATAAGTTGAGCCCATGCCAAATAGCACGCACCGATGCGAGGGACATACCACGACACCCGGGATCTGGTGTGTCCGCCTCCAGTAGCGGGGATAGTTGTTTCCGTCGTCCTCGCGCCAGCACGCTTCGCAATAGCGGATACCGGGCTTGCCAGAAGCGATGTATCCGGACCACGGCGCGCAGCGTAGTCTTTTCACGACAGCCGTCATACGGCCCTCACCCGCGAAGATGGCTGCATAGAACGGAGCGAGCGTCAGGCGCTCGCTTATGTCGCGCGCAGTCATTCCCCAAGCCCGGGATGTTTCGTCGACCAGATGGGCGAATGGATCGACCTTTCCTGGCTGGTACATGCCATCCCCCATCAGTATCCTTAAAAATTCCGGAACATTTTCGATACCAGCGTTCTCGACGTATCGAGCAATGACACTGAACAGTATTTCGTCCGGCAGTGGTTCATCGAGATATACCGCCATACCCGCTCTCCTTTGCAGGCCGCATCGGTAGTTCCATTCCACTATCTCTTCCCTGCCGATCCACGATCGTTGCAAGAATTCACAATGGTGGTCGACCAATAGGGCTTTTTATTTCTGTCTGGTCACGTATTTCCCGGCTTGCCTTCGAGGGCGAGACGCAGCAGACCCTCGACCGTAATCGTGGGATCAGACATCAGCTTTGCTCTTGCAAATTCTTCCGCCTGCGTCTCGGGCCACCCCACGTTGAGCAACACTGCGACGCATTTTGAAAAATTTTCGGATACTTCGTCAACGCGAGGGGCAATCTTCATGTTGCGCCGCTTACGGTCCATGGCGATCTTCTTGCGGATCGTATTCATCTGCTCAACGGCCATGTCCCGATAACTGTCGAGCGCCACCATATCTTTCTTGCGCAGCGCTTCCAGAAGTCCCTTGACCAAGGAAAAGGCCTGTTTAACGGCAGCTCTGACGAGGGCCGGGGTAACCTTACTTTCCGCTGCCCGCTCGCCCATGTACTGCGTGTGCTCCCATGCAAGTTTCATGAAGGCTGGCGAGCCCGCACCAACCTCAATCAGCGTCTTGACGATTTCCTCAAGGTTGTCGGGCTTCTCCGGCAGAAAATCGATCGCAACAATACTGTTTGCAAGCCGCTTGGCGTCCGCTGGCGCCGGAAAGTGCTCAAAGGGAATGTATGCCCGGCTGCCCACCCGTCTCAGATTGCGTATCGTTCCTTCGATAAGTTCGCCTGCGTCCGGCGTCCCGACAAGCACGAACAGGCATTGGCCATCGTTGAGCAGGCTGGTGATGAAGCCCATCAGGTCAGCACGCTCGGCAGACTTGACCGCAAACTGGATCTCGTCGATCACCAGCATTCCCACGTGATGCATCTTCAGCTTGTCGATAACCGCCATGATCAGATCTCCTGTGTTTGACCTGCTGCGTATCTCTTCCACATAGTGCGTGCCAAGATTCTCATCGAACCAATGGAGAATCCCCTTCATCAAGGTATAGACCGAACCATTCGGAGGACAGGAAACCATCATCCAGACGACCTGGGTGAAATGCGCCCGGACACCCCGGAACTCGGTATGCTGGATAATCATGGGAAACATACTGAGCACCATCTTGACCGCCGTCGTCTTCCCCGCGCCTGAGATGCCGAGCACAAAGATGCTGTCTGCGTGTGCGGAGTCGGGCGTGAAGATGGCCTTCGTTCGACCTCGCTGTGTCTCCCTGTAGTTGCGCTGTGCGATATTGCCTAACGATCGACGGGGTACAAGACCTCGGTAGCGGTGACGAAGTGAAATATGGATCCAGTCAAGAAGCTGGAGGTGAGCATCGGTCAGCGCGAGAACACGCGAAATGCGTTCAATGCCCAGCAGGCGCAGTGATGCTGGAAGCTTTCTCGCATCATCCGAATGCGGTACCGCGAAGCTCACGGTCATCGCCTTCGCAAATCGTTCCTGCGATTCGAAGGGCGGAAGCGCCAGAATCAGCGCGTTGTTGGCGTTTTCTGGCAGCTCCAGCGAACCATCGTGGTACAGCGCTTCGACGGAAGGACATTGCCGGCTCAATATGAGATCATCCCCTGGTTTAACCGGAACTTGCTTATAAGCGTCGTCATCCCGACTGGCCGCCCCACGTGCCCCACTTTTTTTCACGAACGTTTCTCCTGATCACAAAAAACATATCGCACTGCTACACATGGTTAATGAAACCTTGCAATGAATGGAAGTCAGTTCCCGTCAAGAATCCTGCGTGAATTCTCCAGAGCCTTCTCGATGATTTCTCCATGGTCCTCTGCGACTTTGGGGGCTTCGCGCTTCGCCTCCACATCGTCAGCGGCCTTACCGGACGCATCCCTCTCCCTCCTGAAATGGCCAAAATCTGGACCGCGCGCGGCATCCTTCCTGACTCCCCTCCGGGCCGCAGCGCGCTCCTGCTGCATGGGGTGCTCGAGCCCCGCCATCTGCAGCGCGATCTTTTGCTCCTGTCTCGCTCTCTGGTTTTCTTCCGCGTTGTTCAGAAGATCCATCACGCGTTGCGCCTGCAGCGCATGATGCTGCTCACGGTCCAGACGGTCTTGCTGGTTCCGGTAGAGCTCCCACTCCATAAGCGTCCATCCAGCAGGTGACTGCTGGTTGGTGCCGGCGAGTCGCGCGTACTCAACAGAATCATTGCCTGGCAGGATAATCTGGGAGGGATCATTGGGATTAAACTGAATCGATACCATTTTTTTGGAATTTCTCCTCCAGCAATGAATGAGATTGGACTCGATGAACGGAGAGGTGTAGTACATATCGCGCCACTGTAATCCTTGTCGTGTCGGCTTTGCGGATTCCGTCGGCCAGGTGGCACAGCGGATTTCATCAATCGAGTGACTTCGCAACGACCCGGTTAGCGTCTCCAATCCCCAGTTCCACCGGTTCAGTGGCGTATCGGCGAGGCCCAACGCGACCATCTCCGGCGGTGATTTGCGCCGCCCGATAGGGGTCTGGTTGTACCTCAGGATTGCGCGAACCAGCCTTTTGATAAATTCCGTGATCGTCAGAGTCGCCTCCCACAGATAGCGGGGCGCCCCGCGCGTCGCTGCATCCAAATCCACCACGCCGAAACTCGCGCTCTGATAGTGCGCGGGAAGTATTCCGAACCGCCGCTCAATAAGGGCTCTCATTGTCGGATCCCATGCCCGGGCGTTGCTGATGGGAATAGAGAGCAGCTTGTTGACGGCCATCCATGCCAGGTTCTTCATAAAATCGCTGCCCCGATCGGCGACGAATCCCGACGTTGGCAGGTAATTACAAGGCCAAAGACTGGGGTCAATCTGGATTCCATATCTGGCACACAGTTCGTTCTTGGGCAACGCAATGTTTTCCAGCATCAAGGCGACGCTATCGAACGATGGTGGATCGAAGCTGACATGAAATCCCACTATCATCCGACTCCAGACGTCCATCGCGAGATAGACGGTTGGGCGCTTGACCACAACGGTGCGGTCGTATGCAGCCACAAGGTAGATATCCGCGATGGTTGCATCGATCATGTACTCGTTGCCGGGTCCAACCGAGTGCTGCAAGGCATGGCCGTGTATCGGCCGCCCGTGTCCGGCGTATTGCTTCGCCCCCATATCGCGCATCTTCCTGACTTCAATCGGAACGCGGGTCTGGTAGTAGTAAGTCAGTTGACGAAGGCTTACGATGCCAAACGGTGCCAGTTCGAGTTCGATAATCTGGCCGGTCGGATCGCGCGCAATGTGAACGCAGCGACAGACATAATTCAGATGATCTACGAGGTCCTGCCAGGTCAATCGCCGTCGCTTTCCGGCCTGATTTTTTGATGACTTCGGCCACCGCTTCCTGCTTTTCCGACCCGCCTTTTTTCCTGATTTCTTCCTCGTCGACGGGAAGATCGCATCTCGGTTGAAGCGTCGGATTTCAAGCATGAGTTCGTCACTGACATCGACGCTCCAGGGGCCGAACCTGTTCGTGAGGTAAATGTCGATGTACTGCTCGAAGAGCCGCTCAAGCGCCGTTGTCCTGACCGCGTGGCTGCCGGCACGCGAGGGCTTCCTTCCCGGTCGGTTGACGTAGTTTCGCGTCACGGTCGTCGGCACGGCATCCCCGCCTTCCACGTAGCGCGGCGGCTGATGTCGCCTCCCGCTGCGCCAAAGCTCTGCGGCGACGGCGCTTGCGCTCATGCCTCTCTGCAGGTATTCGCGGTGCAGCTTCCTTATGCCCTGCAGGCAGAGGCCGACCTTGTCCGCGACGTCCTGAAGAATGTTTTTCCTGTCAGAACCACTACGAAGGGCTCGATAGAAAAGAGCGGAATTGTTGACAAAGTCTCTGATCCGCTTCCAGTTCAGGTCACTTTGTCTTTCGTTCCCTGGCGTGGCTCGATGGTTCCTTCGAAAGGGTCCGTAGGGATCGTCACGCGCGTCGACGGCCACCAGACGCCCCTTGCCCGTGTAGTCCTGCATGCATCGGGCGCGAAATTCTGAGATGGGTATGAACTGAATCTCAAGTTTTGAGCCAAAAATATGGCACAGGACGACATCGGGCTCACGACCAGATTGCTGATGTCGACTGGCATACACGACCCGATATATCTTGTCGCCCGGCTCTTCCCTAAACAGTTTACGTACAGCCGGGAATTCATGTCCATGATGATTCATCCATAGAACTCCTAAATAGATCGGAAAACACAGCGTAGTCCTGTCGATGCTTACGCTAGCCGTTTTTCATGAACTGCTTCTTCCATCGCACCAGCGCACTGACCAACCTGATTTCAGGTGCTGGCGCAGGAGGGTGGCTGTCACGCTGTTTTTCCGCCACACAAATCCGGACTCCCCGACGCGGTTGGGCAAGCAGTACCGGTACATCGAGCGAGCACTCGATCATGCGCAGTGCGATTAACCGGCGCATCGCCGCCACACACTCTGCGCGGCCAATCCCGTGCGAATCAGCCGCTCCATGGCAAAGCTCGATAAGCGTCGCGTCCTTCCGGGAACGAAATCGCCTGATGATCACTTGTTGCGCTTCCTTCTCTGCGTCGGTAAGTCCGCGGGACAAAACCCCCTCTGCAACGTTGAACAGATCCCAGAGATGCTTTGCCCTGTGGCTGTTGAGACCCTCCGTATGGACGATTCGATACGGCACCCCGGCCCGGTGCCAGTACGCGGCCTTGATCGCCCTGGCTGGCGAAGGCGCGCGCGGCGCGGACCGCGATGACGTGATATCGATAGCATTCCACTGATAGCTTCCGCCAGTCCGCCTGCAGACAAGCAGACTGGTAATCAGGATGGCTGGACTGCCATCCGTAAGCCTTGGATGACGCACATCGAGCGACACAGCGATCTTCTGTGTTTCAGCGACATCCAGGTGCGGGTAGTATTCCTTGAGTTCGCACGTCGCTGGATCCCAGTGCTCCTGAAGAAAAACGGCCAAGGACGCGTCCGAGGGCAGCACAATCTGACGACCACCGCAACGCGCGCATGCAAACCTGTGCAGACGCCCGACCCCACCCATTTCCCGCAGGGCGCGTCCGGGCACGTAATCGCGCCCGTCGCCGGTGCCCCGCCGCTCTTTCTGGAACACCCTCTGCTGTTTTTCAGACTGTGTGGGCGACGCTGACTTCATGGTGCCCCCAGGCTTCCGGCTTTTTTTCGCATCACCTTTCGTCAGAACTCCATATTGATTAGATGGTCCTTTCGCTATGCGTTTGACCGGTCCACCCAAGCACCGGCTGCGCGAACTGCCACGGCCAAAACCTGCAACGCCCCGCAGAGACGTGACGTCCCCGCGCCATCCGGGGACGGTGCTATCGCATCCCGAACGGCCGCCGTAAAATGCGGTCGTTGAATGTTCAACGCCTTTCGGTTGTCAACGCACTCGAGGGTGCATTGACAACGTAACAATGTCATATATGGCACCTTACAGCCAAACAAAACTTAAAGTGTATTTTTTTGGCGACATGTCGTTGTATATAGAGGGATAATATGCGATCGAAACACAATGCTCAGGATCCGACAGCGCATGGTCCCGTGAGCGCACCGTTTGACGATACGGAAACAGCGAAGCAGGCCCTCAAAACGATTTTGATGCATCGCAACATCACGTACGCCCAGCTGGCCACCCTGATGACCGCGCACGGCGTCCAGGAGACGGAAACGTCCATCGCACAGAAAATCCGCCGCGGGACATTCCAGCTGGCCTTCATGTATCAATGCATGCGTGCCATTGGGGTCTCGGAAGTCACGCTCACGGTGCCAACGCACCACACGCCGGGCATCGCAAAGGCGTGAGTCTGGAAGATGCACGCGTCGCTGGAGGCGCCGCTGACGAAGCCGGAGTAAAGAGGCCACGTTGAGCAGGTGCGCCCGGCGACTGGGTATTCCTACCCGTTAACGCGTACGACCTGCATTGCACGCAACAAGCACCCGGGCCGACAGGTCTGGCGATCGACGTCCCCCCGCACGCCCCCTCCTACCAGACAGGGTCGCTGACCTCTGCCCATTCCCCACTTCCCTTCGGCGGCCGCTCCATCGGACGCACCACGCGGGTGAGTTCCAGCCGGCCCCCTCTGCCTGCAGGGAACGCTCACGCCGTGCGCGTATTCGCGCGCTGACATGACAGATCCAGCGGGCGTACGCGTTTTCCACGCGCCCGTCACATCTACGTCGACGTCCCACCATCCCGGCAAGTCCCGCCGAGTTCAGCCACTCCGCTAGAAAATGCGCGGGGTCTTCACCTGCGCCATCGGCACTGCGGGCGCGTAGCCATCGCTGTCTGGCACGACGGCAAAGCGGTTTGCGCGGGCATCGACGAGCGCGTGATGCCTTCCCCCGTGTTCGGCAAAGTACGCTTCCAGCCTGCCATGATCGACCAGACTGCCCACGTGAAGCCCCTCCCACCCTTCCGGCACTTCGCCAAGCAGGTCGATCAGCAAGTCCCAGTCGCCCGCGTAGTCAACACAGAACGCCCTTTCCGGTTCGCCGGCAAACTGATCGAGCCACGCGAGCAGGGACACCCGCAGATCCTCGCGCGTGAATACGCAGCCGGGCTGCCGGCCAAGCTGCGGCAGGACGGCCTCGCGCACGAACCCGCTGCAAGCAGTGTCGTCATAGTCCGACCGCTCGCCATAGAACTCGCGGCCGTCTTCGGCGGCGAGGCCGATGCTGATCAGGTCGCATCCTATGAAATCGGTGAATTCGCAATCGACAAAGATTCGCATGTCTTCCTCACCAACCCACGGTCAGGATCAGCCAAGACGGCCGCGTCCGGGTTGTGTCGCTTGCCGACGGTTTGCGCCGTCAACCATTCCGTTCCATTGATGATCGCTGCGACGGCCTCCGACGATGGATCGATCGTATTCTTGCCGGTCCGACCGATGCTGCGATGGACTTTCAAACCGGAACCCTCACAAGCTGCAGCTGCCCAGCCAGTTGTTCGTCGAGTGTCGCTATCAACTTAATGCTTCTCCTTGCGACCGTCTGACAGCGTTACCTCGTTCCGGGCCAGCTGTGGCTTTGGCCGGCGAGCCGCTTCCTGCGCTCACCCCAGCCCGTTGCTTTTCACGCGAAAGACGTACCTTGATTCCCTGGGGCCGTGGCAATTCCGTCAAGGGCGCGAATCACACAGGAAGCTTCGATGGGGGTTGCCCGCCAATAAAGTCGAACCAGTCGTGCGCGTAAGCGCAACCGTGATCGGGAATGCCCGAACCGGAAAGCGTCTGGTCGAAGAATGTTCTGGCGGGTTCGGGAATTTCGTCAAGACGAACATAGCGGAAGCCTGCGTCGTTCACGCGAACCGTGACCTCCGGCTGTGCGGGGCGCGGCGGTAACGCTTCGCGACCCTGATTCAGGCCGGCGGCAAGACAGCGCGCAACGAGATCCCACACGCTGGTGGCCCATCTCGGATAACTGCGCACGATCGCCCGCTCTCCGACATCACCGAGTACCGCGTCGTCCAGGACCACCGCGTAATCGGCGAGCGCCCCGTCACGCACACGCGCAATATCCGCCGTCGCGATGACACGCTTTCCGCTTTCCCGTCCGCCGGGCAGCAATTCAACCGTGATTCGAAGCATTCGCCTTTCCTTCTGGTGATTCCAGGAGTTGCCCTGGCGCAAGCATGAGCGCGCGCTCCCAGGCGCGTAGCCGTTGCCCGGTGAGCGCCTTCGGGAACACGCCCCGCTCCCACTGCGACAGCGTGACGCTGGATACGCCACAGCGTCGCGCCACTTCCGCGGCCGGCAATCCGAGCGCCTTCCGGAGTTGCGCCGCGTGCGGTCCGATCTGTTCACAGCGGGCGACTGGAATTCGCATGGGGAGTGCCGCCGATCCTGCTGCCCTGCACGGTGGTACATTGCCGGCAATGACGACTGGATCGGGCAAAAGCGGTGCGTCCTGACTGAGAAGCCAGCCATCCGGTATCTGCAGCGCAGCCTCCAGCGCCTTCACGGTGCCGGCAGCAATGGTGCCGGGCACCCGTCCCCTCTCCCAGTGCACATAGGTCGGGGGCGCGACACCGACTGCGGCCGCCAGTTCGACCTGCGTCAATCCCAGCGCCCTGCGGCGGTCGCGCAGGCGCTGCGCGACGCGCTGCGCATCGGATCGTGGAATCCATTCGCGCAACCCCGCCATCCCGGCCTCATTCATGTCGTCTGTTTTTTTCACGAAAGGAAAGCCTCTGCACGGCCGAAAGACAGTGAAATGGATCTGCCAGCCTCATCCCGCATTCACCCCGCGCAGGCGTACGCGTTGGCCCGCGCGTCATGCAGTGCGTGGTGCTCGCCACCATGCCGGGCGAAATAGGCGGCGCGTCGTTCCCTGTCGCGACGGCCCGCAATATTCTCGATTCTCCAGCCGCGCGGTAGCGGGCCGCCCAGCAGGAACCGGAACAGGTTCAGGTCCGTCTCGTAGTCGTAGCAGAGCACTGGCGCGGCATCGCCCGGTACGCTCACGAGCCAGGCGGACAGCGCCGCGCGCAGTTGCTCAAACCGCATCGCGCGCCCCTCAAACTGGCCGAGCTGCGGTAGCACCACCGCGCGAACAAAGTCACTGCACGACGCCGGATCGAAGTCGGTACGCTCGCCGTAGAACTCGTCCCCGTTCTCGCCAACGATGGCGAGACTGATCAGCTGGCACACCCGGAAGTCGGTAAATTCCGTGTCGATGAAATAGCGGCTCGTCAAGCCACCCTCCAGTTCGCCCGGCAGTGGCCAGAGCAACGCGCCGTGAAAGCCTGAATCCGTCATGTTCCGTTATTCCATCTTGCCCCGCACTCATCGCTTCCCGTGATAAGCGGCGGATTATCACGGCCAGCCCGCTTCAGGACGATGCATCGCGGCAAGCCGCGCCTCCAGTTGCGCGAGGACCGCCGGATCGCTGATGCCGAGCACGGGGTCGGTATGCACCAGGTGCCCCCGGCACACTGCCGGCCAGCCCACATCATCGTCGTCGAGCGCGAGCCACGCTGCAGGCCGTCGCCGGCACACGTCGCCCCAGACCTGCACGCCACGCGGCACGGACCGGAACCACACCGGCTCCATCCGGCCGTGGAGGGTCGCGCCGACCACGCGTCGGCGCAGCTCCGGCGGCAGACGGCGGGCCGTCTTGCGAACGCTGCGGAACACCCGCACCCAGTTCGTGGACAGCACGATGCGCAGCTCAGGGTACGGTTCGAGGCAGCGCGCGAGCAGCGCCGCGTGTTCGAACACCACATGTCCTGGCGGCGTGGCGACATAGGGACCATAACCCGGCCGTCGCCAGACATCCTCCGGATGAAGCACACCGTCGAAATCGAGATACAGCACAATGGCGCCCCGTCGGCGCGGCAGCATGTCCGGCTCGTCAATGGCCATGCCAGGCGCCGAGTCCGGATGCGCTTCCACGGCAACTCCGCGTCAGCAACGGGCCGCTGCGGCCGGCGCCTTCGCGCGCCATAGCTGTCTGCCTCGCGCGGGCTTTGCCGCCATGGCGTACGGCACCGATAACGTGCGCCCCGCTGCCGTCGTGAACCGGGTTACCGTGAGCAACAGCTTGCCTGTCCCGCGATGCTCGTACTCGGTCACCCCCACCCGGATCTCGGAAAGCGGTTCGAGCGTCCACTGTTTGACCTCCCGTGCGAGCTTCGTGCTCAGGATGGCCGCGTCGCGCAGGACAACCTCACCTTCGAAGAACTGCTCTAGCGTCGCAGCCGTCTCGCGCAGGTCCAGCATCACGATTGTCGGGACGGCCCGCGAGCGCGCCCGCGAAACCCTGACAATCAGGACGTCCCGCGGTAGCAGCTGCTGGACCGCTGACCATACCCCCCTGCCCGGCAACCCGCCTAAAGGCACGTTCAGCGCGGGCACACGGTTAATTTCACTCGTCACAAACATACAGCCAACTACCTCAAACGCTTTCATTACCACCGAACTGCCCGGAGGGCACCCAATCTCGCTGCAAAGTTCGACGAAAAGGAATCCACAGGCAGCCCACAACGAAACCCATTCCGGCCTCTCCATTCGCCCTCGCGCCCGTGCAACAGGGCGCACGCAGATTACCTAGTCCTAGCAACGCGACGCAATTGAGACGACAGAGGATCACTTGATGCAAGGGCATCTGAGCTCTCGTTTGCCTAGTCGGACCACCTACGGGCAACATTAGTCGAGAAAATCAACACCATATGTTGACACTCAACATTTTGCGATGTTACCAGAAGCAGCCGCCAAGTAGACGATTCATGTTGACTTCCAACATGAGGTGATGCCCCTGTGGCGACAATCGATGAAGAAAAATTTGCCCGGCGGTTGGGCCGCGCGTTGGCTTTGGCCAGAACCGAAGCTGGTCTAACGCAGGAGCAGGTTGCCGCAAAGTTGGGCGTATTTTCAGAGACCATTAGTCGATTCGAGCGAGGAACCAACTGGCCAACACTGCCTCGTCTAATTGCCCTTGCAAATATCTATGCAGTTCCGCTCACGAAACTGATAGGAACGAGTTCCCCAAGGGCTCTTGATGCCGCAAACACCTTGAATGAGCATTTGACAAAGCTTGGCGAAGAGGACCTGGTTTGGGTAACTGACGTTGTGGCGGAACTCTGCGAGAAACTAGCCAAACCAACCGGGAGGCGGAGGCACTAAGCGGAGCAGCCATCCGTGAGCCAATTCTGCGCTGTGGGCGATCAGCGGCCTACTGCGAGGTGTCCCGTCGTCCTGGTGGAACAGCAATGGCCATAGCCAAGGGATAGATGCCTATAAAACCATAGGGTGTCGTTCTCAGTAATGCAGGGCAAAGATCGGCCACAGTGACGAAAAGGATACAAAATCGCCTGAACTGCCTGCCGAAGGAACAAATTACCTTGAACTGTTTGCAAGCAATTTTATTCTCGGTGGTCGTGGCAGCCGCGAAATTCCAGCCGTCTGGCGTTAACAAAATGACTTGCACCGACGCGTTTTGAATACAAAATCTGCGACGAGCGCGGCTTTGTATTCATCCAAGTGTCGAAGTGATCAATTCCCTATCGCAAGCGCTTCGTGAAGACGCTGCCGGATAATTTGCGTGGCCTGAACCATGATGCGATCGATGAGTTCCTTGACGGTCGGAATATAGTGGATGAGACCCGCGACCATCCCGCACGACCACGCGCCGGCGTCCAGATCGCCCTCTTGCATCACGCGTGGATAGACGCCGCCGACTTCATCCGCGATATCGGCAAAGGTAATCTCCTGCCCACGCCGCTGCTCCTTCTCCAGCAACCGTTCAACGCCCCGATTATTCAAGACGCGCTCCGTGTTGCGCAATGGACGCATCACAAGCCGGGTGTCGAGTTCCGATGCCGAAACGATCGCGCCCTTGACCTTTTGATGGACCGGCGCCTCACGCGTCGCGACAAAGCGTGTGCCCATGTTGATGCCCGCCGCACCCATCGCCAGCGCGGCGACCGTCGGCCATGCCGCCCGAGGCCGCGAACGGAATGTCGAGTTCGTCTGCGGCGCGCGGCAGCAGAATGAAGTTGGGCACATCGTCCTCGCCGGGATGTCCACCACACTCGAAACCGTCCACGCTCACGGCATCGCAGCCAATGGCTTGTGCCTTTAGCGCGTGTCGAACCGAAGTGCACTTGTGGATCACCTTGATTCCGGCGTCGTGGAGCACGGGCAGCCACTTTTGCGGATTATTCCCGGCGGTTTCGACAACCCTCACGCCGCCCGCGATGATGGCTCGCACGTAGCCCGCGTAGTCGGGCGGATTGCGCGCGGGCAGGAACGTGAGGTTCACGCCGAACGGCTTGTCGGTCATCTCGCGGCAACGTTCGATTTCGCGCGCCAGTGCCTCAGGTGTCGGCTGGGTCAGCGCCGTGACGATACCGAGTCCCCCGGCGTTCGATACGGCGGAAGCCAGCTCGGCGAACCCGACGTAGTGCATGCCGCCCTGAATGATCGGATGCTCGATCCCGAAGAGTTCAGTAAGTTGTGTTTTCACGAATCATTTCCTCTCAACCGTTGGCCAAAGCCCGCGCGAATCAGAATTGGTCCGCGGGGAGACTCATCAGGCACGCCGCACCCGTTTTCACGCGCCGCCCCAGTGCAGCCACCACCGGTAGTTCGCGTTCGAACCAGTAGCGCGCGAGCGCGAGCTTGCGATCCAGGAACGCGGGATCTGCCGCTTCCGGCAACAAGGCCAGCGCGGTATCCGCGATGCGCAGCCACATCCATGCGCAGGCAACGACGCCCACCATCGTCAGAAAGTCGTGCGACGAGCCACCAGCGTCGTAAGGATTGCGCGCCGCGTCGCGCAACCAGTTCGCGCACGACCTGATTTCACCGGTTGCCTCGCGCAACGCGTCGGCGTGGGCCCGCAGCGCTTCCCGCCGCCCCGCCTCTCGCGCCGTGGTTTCGGCGAGCTCAACGAAACCGGCCAGCGACTGCCCTTCGGCGGCCGGCAACTTCCGAAGCACGAGGTCCAGCGCCTGAACTCCATTGGCCCCTTCGTAAAGCTGGAAGATTCGGCAGTCGCGCACGAGTTGTTCGACGCCGTTCTCGCGGATATAGCCGTGGCCGCCCATGAGTTGCATGGCGTCGTTGGCCGATTCGAATGAGCGGTCGCTGAACCACGCCTTAACGACCGGTGTCAGCAGGCTGCCGATCGCAATCCGGTTCGCGCGCAACGATTCGTCCGGCTCGTCCAGCAGCGTTCTCACGCAGAGCGCGAGCGCTCGCGCGCCTTCGATGAACGCGGCCTGCTTCAACAGCAGGCGGCGCACGTCGGGGTGAACCACGATCGGGTCCGCCGCGTTGCCTGTCCGGTCGGTCGGGTTGGCAGCGCGACCCGCCACCCGCTCGCGCGCATAGTTGGCGGCGTGATCGTATGCGCGATTGGCCGACGAAAGCGCCTGCAAGCCGGTGCCGAGACGCGCGGAATTCATCATGTCGAACATGCCGCTCATGCCCGCCGACGACTTCCGCGCCGATGCGCCCGGCTGGCTGGACTCTTGCAGCGGGAACGCCCGCGCATTCTCGAACGCCAGGGTGCAGGTGGCGCTGCCCTTCAACCCCATCTTGTGCTCGATGCCGGTCACGCTAACACCGTTCGGCTCGCCCAAAGCGCCCGTGTCGGGATCGACAGCCAGCTTGGGCACGAGGAATAGCCTGACTGTCGACAAATCGTCGAGCACGCGCCCGTTTTCATCGGGCACCTTGGCGAGCACCAGGTGAATGACATTGCCGGTCAGATCCTGGTCGCCGCCGGAAATAAAGATCTTCGTTCCGCTCAAGCGCCAACTGCCATCGGCCTGCGACACGGCGCGCGTCTTCATCAGGCGCAGGTCCGTACCGCAATGCGGCTCGGTCAGACACATCGTCCCGGCCCAGCGCCCTTCGACCATCGGCGGCACGACGTGCTTGAGCATCCACTCGTCGCCGGTGCGCCGGATCGTTGCATGCGCACCGTTCGTGAGCCCGGTGTATAGCCCCAGCGAATTGCAGGCCGAGGCAGAGAACTCGCGCACGGCCTGGCCGATCGTATCCGGCAGGCCTGCGCCGCCAAACGCCTCGGGAGCCGACACGCTGTTCCAGCCGGCCTCGCACTGAGCCGCGTGACCCTCTGCATAACCGGAGGGCGTCTTGACCGCACCGTTTTCCAGCCGGCACCCCTGTTCGTCGCCGGAAGCATCGAGCGGCGCCCAGACTTCCTCGAAAAAATGGGCTGCCTGCTCCAGTACCTGGCGCGTATCGTCACGCGACAATTCGCCGGTCGCATGGGGCGCGTGCGGTCCGATCACGTCATACAGCAGGAACAGATAGTCGGCAACAGGGGCTTGGTAGTTCGTAGGCACAGCGATTCTCTCCTGATTGATGCAATTCTTTCGCCAAGGCGTCACACATTCGTGCGCCGGATCGAATAGGGAATGGTGAAACTTCGCAGCGCGTCGATCAATTCGGATTCCTTTATGTTTGGATCGCTCACGCTGACTTCCGCGAAGAACCCTCCGTTTCCCCGGTCCGTCGCCCGGACCGACGCATTCGCGCCCATGCCCGCCTTGTCGAGCGCGGCGTGAAACATCCGCTCGATCGCGTCGAGACGCAGCACGTTCTTCTGGATCTTCCCCACCGACGTCTTGGGCATTTCCTCGAGCACATAGCAATGCTTCGGGACGGCGGCGCGCTCGGGCACGTGCTCGGCGGCATACTGCAAGACTTCCTGAGCGGCGGCGATCGCGCCGGGCTTGATCACCACGTAGGCGACCGGCACTTCGCCCGCGTGCGCGTCCGGTGCGCCGATCACCGCCGCGTCCTGGATGGACGGGTGGCCGAACAAGGCCTCCTCCACCATCTTCGGGTCGATGTTGTGGCCACCGCGAATGATGAGGTCCTTCGAGCGGCCCGTGATCCAGAGCCAACGATCCGCGTCGAGGTAGCCCAGGTCGCCCGTATCGAGCCAGTCGCCGTCCACCCAGTGTGCGCTCTGGTTTTCGCCCAGATAGCCCGGAAATACCGAAGGACCGCGCACGATCACGAGGCCGGGCTCGCCCGGCTCGCAGTCCGTTGCCGAACGCCCTTGTGCATCCAGCCTCACCACGCGCACCTGCTGGTACGGCAGTCGCACGCCGGAACTCCCCACCTTGATGTCCTCGACCGGCGGCGTGATGCAGGTGACCGCCGTGGTTTCCGTCATGCCCCAACTCTCGCGAATGCGCTGGCCCGTCATGCGGTGGAACGCCTGCGCGACCGTGCTCGAGAGCGGCGCCGTGGACGACGCCACATAGCTCAGCGTGGATATGTCCGCACCGTTCAACGGGATCGACAGCACCTGGTTCACCAGCGTCGGCACGAAGGTCAGCATGTTGGCCTCGAACGCCTCCACGATGCGCCAGATGTTGGGCAGCACGGTGGGATTGCGGAATCCGGCCGAGGTCATCAGCACCACCGTCGAGCCCTTCGCCAACGGGCCATAGCAGCCCACCACGGCGCCCGCCACATGAAAGACGGGCACGCCGACCAGTCTCACCTCGTCGGCGCCAAACCCGGTCAGATACTTCGAAGCCCAGATCCAGAACACCTGGTTGCGGTGCAGATGGCGCGCGAGCTTCGGTGCGCCGGTCGTCCCGCCCGTGTGAAAGAGCGACGCCGTGTCGTCGGGGGAAAACACACGGCCCGACACCAGCCTGTCCGCAGGAAACCGCGCCATCGCTTCGGCGAAGTCGATCACCGGCACGCCGTTCACCGTCGCGGGCCCCGCTCCGCGCTCGCCCACGCGAATCAACGCGACGAGCGAGGGCACGCCGCGCACAATCGCCTCGGCCTTTGCCCAGATTTCCGGATGTTCGTCGCCCGCGAAGGCGACGAGCACCTTCGCGCCCGCCGTGCGAAACATCTGTGCCAGGATATCGGGCTCCAACATCCAGTTGGCCGGATTGACGATGCCGGCCGCCTGCGCGCCCCACAGCACGAACTGCGATTCGGGCACCGCGGGCAACATCACCGAAACCACGTCATCCTTATCAATTCCCAGATCGGAAAGCAAATTCGCGGTTTGATGGACCTTCGCGCGCAACTGCGCGAACGTGACCTGCCCGGCCGTCTCCAGCGGCCGCGCGCCGTCACTGAAAAACTGGATCGCCACCTTGTCCGGGTCGATGTCGCACCCGTGCATCAGCATTTCATAAGTCGACGCCGGCAGACCGCGCTCCTCCAGGGGAACGCGCTCGAAGCGCTCGACGTCGGCCTCTGTCAGCAGCAGATCCGAAGTCCAGTACGCGGGCAAGCGGGTTGACACGGAAGCCATTTGTCTCGTCTCCTGTTCCTGCATATGTTATGGAAGCCAATGCTGGCGCGCAGGCTTGCCCCGCGCGCCGCAACCGTGTTCAACGCCCCTGGAAGCGGGCCTCACGTCGCTCGACAAAAGACTGAATGCCTTCCTTGAAATCTTCTGAGGCGAACACCTCATCGCGCACATGCGGAATGACTTCAATGGCCGCCTTCTCACCGTGCTCGATATAGGTCAGCGCCGCAGCCTTGGTCGCGCGCAGCCCGATGGGCGCGACCTTGCAGATCAGGCGGGCGATCTCCATCGCGCGTTCGCGATGCTGGCCGTACGGAAGTACTTCCTGCACGAAGCCGCAGCGCAACGCTTCCTGCGCGGAAAATTCGTCGCACAGAAACAGGTGGTACATCGCATTGCCCCAGCCCGTGCGGGTCAGATAGCGAAAATGCGCGCCACCGAGCGGCGCGATGCCGCGTTTCGATTCGAGCTGGCAAAAGCGCGCGGTGTCCGCTGCGATCACGATGTCCGACGCGAGCATCTGTTCGATGCCGATCGTGTAGGTAATGCCGTGCACCACCGAGATCAGCGGCTTGCGGCAGCGCTTGCGCAGGCCGAACGGATCGACCTGGTCGTCGGGAATGGGCTTGGCCGTCGCGGTCGGGCCGAAGAACTTCGGCATGTCGAGGCCCGCCGTGGTGTGCTCGCCCGCCGGATCGAGCACCGCAACCCAGAGGTTGTCGTCGTTGTCGAATTCGGTCAGCCGCCTGGAAAGCTGCTGCATCAAGTCTGGCGTGATGGCGTTTTTCTTGGCGACATTGTCGAGTGAAATAACGGCGATGTGGCCTTCCACCTTCATGCGGACCTGAGGCGTGTCTGCGTCGTGGCTCATGCTGTGCTCCTTGGTTTCGAATTGGGTTATTGCTTGCGGATTTACACCGCGGTGATACCGCCGTCGACAGCAAGAATCTGACCGGTGATGTGTTTGCCGGCGTCGCTTGCGAACAGCAGCGCCGCGCCTTTCAGGTCGTCGTCGTCGCCGATGCGCTGGAGTGGCGCGCGCTCCGAGAGCTTTTCCACTCCCATCTTTTCGATGGTCCCGCGCGTCATCTTCGAAGGAAAGAAGCCCGGCGCCAGCGCATTGACCGTCACGCCGTGCTGCCCCCACTCGCCCGCGAGCGCGCGCGTGAAGTTCACGACGGCGCCCTTGCTGGTGTTGTAGGCGAGCGTGGCTTGCGACTTCGGCCCGTTGCCTTTGAGCCCCGCGATGGAGGCGAGATTGATCACACGCCCGTGGCGATTGGGAATCATCGAAAGCTTGCCGATCTTCTGCGTGAGCAAAAAGATCGAGCGCACGTTCAGGTTCATGACCTTGTCCCAGGCGGCCAGCGGATGATCCACGGTCGTCGAACCCCAGGTCGCGCCCGCGTTGTTCACGAGAATGTCCACCCGCCCCAGGCGCTGCATGGCCTCGTTGGCGAGGCGCTCGACATCCTCCTCCGCCGCGCTGTCGGCGGCGATCCAGCTCGCGTCCACGCCGAGCGCCGCCAGATGCTCCTGCGCCGCCTGTAGCGAGTCCGCCTTGCGCGCGGAAATCACCACGCGCGCGCCCTGGGTGCCCAGCGCCTCGGCAATTTGCAGGCCGAGGCCGCTCGAGCCGCCCGTTACCAGCGCGGTGCGTCCCTTCAGGTCGAAGAGCTTTGCCACAGCAGTCATTTCCATCTCCTTGTCTAAAGAACTTCGAACAGGCCTGCGGCCCCCTGGCCGCCGCCGATGCACATGGTCACGACGACATACTTCGCGCCCCGGCGTTTGCCTTCGATGAGCGCGTGACCGGTCAAGCGCGAACCGGTGACGCCGTAAGGATGTCCTACCGCGATCGCGCCGCCATTGACGTTCAGGTGTTCATCAGGAATGCCAAGCTTGTCGCGGCAATACAGCACCTGACAGGCAAACGCCTCGTTCAACTCCCACAGGCCGACGTCTTCGAGCTTCACGCCCGCCCGCTCCAGCAACCGGGGAACGGCGAACACGGGACCGATACCCATCTCGTCCGGCTCGCATCCGGCGATCGCGAATCCGCGGAAGAGGCCCAGCGGTTCGATACCCCGCTGTTCCGCGAGCTTTGCGTTCATCACCACGCATGCCGAGGAACCATCGGAGAACTGGCTCGCGTTGCCTGCCGTCACGACGCCGCCCGGCAACGCCGAGCGGATGCGCGCCACGCCTTCCAGCGTGGTGTCCGGGCGAATGCCTTCGTCGTGTGCGATCGTCACCTCGCGGGTCACGACGCGCCCCGCCGCATCCACCACGCCCATCGTGGTGGCCATGGCGACGATTTCGTCGGCGAATTTCCCAGCCGCCTGCGCGGCGGCGGCGCGTTGCTGGCTGCGCACTCCATAGGCATCCTGATCCTCCTTGCTGATGCCGTAGCGGCTCGCCACCTGCTCCGCCGTCTGCAACATGCTCCAGTAGATCTCCGGCTTGTGCTCGACTAGCCAGGGGTCGCGCCGCATGTGGGTGTTCGCCTGGTTCTGCACGCAGGAGATGGACTCCACGCCGCCCGCGACAATCGCGCTCGCGCCTTCTACCATCACGCGCTGCGCGGCCATGGCGATGGCCTGAAGTCCCGACGAGCAGAAGCGGTTGACGCTCACGCCGCCCGTGGTCACGGGCAACCCGGCGCGTAAGGCGATGGCACGGGCGATGTTGCCGCCCGTCGTGCCTTCGCCGAACGTGCCCCCCATGATGCAATCCTCGAACTCGCCAGGATCGAGCCGGGAGCGTTCCACGGCGTGTTTGACCGCATGCGCGCCAAGCGTCGCGCCGTGTGTCATGTTGAAGGCGCCCTTCCAGCTTTTGGCCAGCGCGGTGCGGGCGGTCGATACGATGACGGCCTCGTTCATGATGTCGTTCCGTGAGAGTGGGTGAAAAATCAGGCGTTGAAGGCGCCGCCTTCGTCGGCGAGTCGATCGATCAGCGACGCGGGTTTCCAGCTCGTGTCGGCGGCGGCGAATTCGCGCAACGCGCGGCGCACGTTGTAGACGCCCACTGTGTCGGCATAGAACATCGGGCCGCCGCGCCAGGCCGGGAAGCCGTAACCGTGCAGGTACACGGCGTCAACATCGGATGCGCGCACCGCGATGCCTTCTTCCAGAATGGCGGCGCCCTCGTTGACCAGCGCGTAGATCAAGCGCTCGACGATTTCCGCGTCGGAGAAGCGTTTGGGCGTCACACCCTTTTCCCGCCACCACGTCTGAAGCATGTCGCGCGTGCGCACCGAAGGCTTCGCCTTCCGCTCGCCGGGCGCATAGTCGTACCATCCCGCGCCCGTTTTCTGGCCAAAGTGTCCGGCCTCGCAAAGCCGGTCGGCGAGTTCGAAGCGCGGCATCGATGGGTCTTCGGCATAACGGCGCTTGCGAATCGCCCAGCCGATGTCGTTGCCCGCCAGGTCGGCCATGCGGAACGGCCCCATCGCCATGCCGAAGCGTTCGACCGCCTGGTCCACCTGCTCCGGCAACGCGCCTTGCTCCAGCAACTCGCCAGCGCGCCGCGCATAGCGGGCCACCATGCGATTGCCAATGAAGCCGTCGCACACGCCCGACACCACGGCCACCTTGCCGATACGGCGCGCGAGCCCAATGGCGGTTTGCAGCACGTCCGGCGCGGTGGCCGCGCCGCGCACGACTTCGAGCAGGCGCATGACGTTCGCCGGACTAAAGAAGTGCAGGCCGATCACATCCTGGGGCCGCTTCGTTTCGGCCGCGATGCGGTCCACATCCAGCGTGGAAGTGTTGGTGGCGAGAATCGCGCCTGGGCGAGCCACTTCGTCGAGCGCACGGAAGGTTCGCAGCTTGAGGTCCATCTCCTCGTACACGGCTTCAATCACGAGGTCGCAGTCCGCGATCCGTTCGGGCGAAACGCCGGGCTGGAGCAACGCCATGCGCGCCTCCATGTCTGCGTTCGCGAGCTTGCCTTTCTTCACGCTCGCCTCGTAGTTGCGGCGTATCGCGTCGACGCCCTTTTGCACCGCGGGCTCCGACACATCGAGCAAGACCACCGGCATGCCCGCATTGAGAAAATTCATGGCGATGCCGCTGCCCATCAGGCCCGCGCCCACCACAGCCACCCGGTTGACGGGACGCGCCTGAGTGCTCTCCGGCACGTCCACCAGTTTGCTCGCCGTGCGCTCGGCAAAGAACGCGTGACGCAGCGACTTCGAAACCGGCCCGTTCATGAGTTCGAGGAAGAAGCGCCGCTCCAGCCCCAGCCCCTCGTCGAACGGCAACTTCACGCTCGCCTCGATGGCGTCGAGACAGCGCGCGGGCGCGGGGAGATGCGCGAACCTCGCGGCAATGGCGGCGCGCGCCACGGCCAGATAGCCTTCCGGATTCGGGTGCCGCACGGTCATGTCGCGCACGCGCGGATGCGGCCCGCTGCGTTGCGCGGCCTCTCTCGCGAACGCGAGCGCGGCCGGCAACAGCTCACCGTGCGCGATCTGATCGAACAACCCGGAATCCGCGAGCGCTTCCGATGCAACCGAAGCGCCGTGCACGATCATGTTCGTCGCCGCTTCCAGGCCGATGAGGCGCGGCAGACGCTGCGTGCCGCCCGCGCCGGGCAAGAGACCCATCGTGACCTCGGACAACGCGATGCGCGCTTTCGGCGCGGCCACCCGGTAGTGGCAGGCGAGCGCCAGTTCGAGGCCGCCGCCCATCGCCACCGAATGCACGGCGGCGACCACGGGCTTGCGGCTGTTCTCGATCGCGGCAAGCACGGTGTTGAGCCCCGGCTCGCGACCCGTCTTCGGTGAATTGAATTCGCGCATGTCGGCGCCGCCCGAAAAGGCCTTGCCTGCGCCGGTGAGCACGATGGCCTTCACGTTGGCATCGGCAAGCGCACGCTCGAGGCCGTCGATGATGCCCACGCGCACGGCGTAGCCCAGCCCGTTGACCGGTGGATTGGCGATCGTGATGACCGCGACGTCGACGACGACGGTGTATTCGGTGCTCATGGAATGTCCTTTTCCGGTGGGAGACAGATGCATAGGCTCAAACGCGGCTCGACGCCGCGGCGGGCTCGCGCTGGAGGAATTGCTGGAAGATGTCCTGCGCCTCGCGTGAGCGGCGCAGCGTGTCGAACACGATGCCCTCGCGCTGCAAGCGGGCCTCGACGAGTTCGACGGTCGATTCGCGAATCAGCCCGCGCGTGGCGAGCAACGCTTCGCGTGGCTTCACCGCGAGGCGCTTCGCAACGGAAAGCGCTTCTTCTTCGACCATGTCGAGCGGCACGATGCGGTTCACGAGCCCCGCGAGGTGCGCTTCCGCCGCGGGAATGGGCGCGCCGAGCAGGAGCCATTCGGCGGCCTTGTTGCGACCCACCACGTGCTGAAGCAGCAAGGTCGAAGCGAACTCGGGGCACAGGCCCAGGTCGACGAACGGAAAGCGCACGCGCGCGTCGTCGGAGGCGACGACGTAATCGCAATGCAGCAGCACCGTCGCGCCGATGCCGACGGCGTGCCCGCATACGCATGCCACCGCCGGCTTGCGCAGCGACGTCATCGCATGCAGGAAAGTCGCGGCAGACAGTTCGCGATGCGCGGCCGCGTCGCCCGTCACGAACATGCCGATATCGTTACCGCTGCTGAAATTGCCGCCTTCGCCACGCAGAAGGACGGCGCGCACGTCGTCGCGCCGGTCGGCCTCGGCAATCGCCTCGGCGAGCGCCACGTACATCTGCGCCGTGAGCGCATTCTTTTTCGCTGGCCGGTCGATCGTCACGACCAGCACGCCTTCGTCCAGACGTACCCCCACTTCCGCGCCCATCGCTCTCTCCTTCAGTACGACTGATTGAGTCGCTTCATGAGGAAACAGTGTGGACGTTTCTGGCGATTCTGGCTGTCGGAAGTGGCTCTGAGATTTGTCAGCGTTTTCTGAAGTTGCCGAGTTGAGCGCCAACTTCAGGACGGCATCCGTCGATCATCAATCGATCAACCGATGTTCGACGGCGTAGCGGGCAAGCTCGGCGTTGCTCGAAACACCGATCTTCTTGAGAATGCGCGTGCGATAGGTGCTCACGGTCTTCACGCTCAAATACATCTGGCGGCCGATCTCGGTCAAGCGGATGCCGCGCACGATCAGCAGCATGATTTCGTATTCGCGCGAAGACAGTTGCTGATGCAGCGCGCTTTTCGTACCGCGCTCGAAACCATCGAGCAGGCAGTTCGCCACCGCGGGCGTCACGTAGCGGCCGCCCCGGGCCACGCTGCGGATGGAATCGACCAACTCCATCGCGTCCATGTCCTTGGTGACATAGCCGGAAGCGCCCGCCTGAAATGCCCGCATGGCGTATTGTTCCGCAGGATACATGCTCAGCACGATCACCGGCATCGCGGGCCATTCGGCGCGTAGCGAAGGCAGCATGTCGAGGCCGCTGCGCCCCGGCATGTTCACGTCCAGCAACGCCACATCCACCTGCTGTTCGCGCAGCCGGCCAAGGGCCTCGGACGCGTCGCTCGCCTCCGCCACAACGTCGAATTCGCGTTGCTCCGCGAGCAGGCGCTTGAGCCCCTCGCGAAAGATCGTGTGGTCATCGACCAGCATGAGACGAATCATGGCCTGTTCTCCTCCTGTATGCCGCCCCGCCGCACCGGTACGCTGAGCTTCACGCATGCGCCCGAGCGGGGTCCGGTGCCGAGTTGCAAGGCGCCTTGCAGTTCTCTCGCGCGCTCCTTCATGCCGAGCAGGCCAAGATGCCCTTCCGCGGCAACGGCGTCCGACTCGAAGCCGAGGCCGTTGTCCGCGATCTCCAGCATGAGACCGCCCGGCTGCCACGCGAGATCGACTGTGACTTCGGTGGCTTTCGCATGGCGCGCGACGTTGGTCATCGCTTCCTGGAAAATGCGGTAGATGCCGATTTCCGTGTTGCGGTCCAGCGCAAACGCGAGACCCGTGGTCTGAAACCACGTGGCAATGCCGTAGCGCTGCTCGAAGCGTTTCAGGTCCAGCGAAAGCGTGTCGGAAAGACCGAGATGATCGAGCGCGCCGGGCCGCAACCCTTCTGAAATCCCGCGTACCGCCTGAATGGTTTCCTGCGTGAGCTGAAGCGCCTGAGTTGCCGTCATGGCGAGCGCGGCCAGCTCCGGCGGACTTGCCTGCGCAGGCTTCGCGTCGCGCTCGAACGCACGGTCCACGGCCTCGATGCCGCGCGCGAGCCGCGAAAGATCGAACTTGATCGCCGTGAGCATGCCGCCAATCACGTCGTGCAGTTCGCGCGCCACGCGATTGCGCTCGTTCTCCCGCACGTTGTTGGCACTCGCGACCAGTTCCTGCAAACGCTCGCTCGCCTCGACCAGTTCCCTGCGCTGACGCTCCTGCTCCGTGATGTCGATGCCCACGCCCACAATCGCCGGGCGGCCGTGAAAGATCACACGTGTGCCGTGAATCTCGAAGCAACCCGGCCGGCTCGACAGCGTGCGCCGGATCGTGAAGCGCTCCGAGGGCCCGGTGCCCGTGATCTTGCGCTCGTACTGCGACATCAGCGCAGCCAGTTGCGCCGGGTTGGCGACATCTCTCAGCCGCGCGCCCAGCAGTTGCTCTCGCTTGAGGCCGCACATGTGCGCGAACGTCTCGTTGACGTAGCGAAACCGCCCATCCTGAAGGATGTAGATGCCGGCGATGGATTGCTCCACGATGCCCTTGAAAGGGATCTCGTAGTCGTCAAGGTCGAAGGTAGAGTCGGTCATTTCTACATGATGATTGTCATCCACAAGAATGACGACCATAATCCAGAATGTCAATAGATCAAACCCGGACATGACCATGGGGCATTCGCAGGCGGACAAGGCGCGCAGCAGGGAACGCATTCTGGAACAGGCGGCCGGTCAGGTCAGGGAAATGGGGCTGGAGTCGGTGAGCGTCAGCAAGCTGATGAGCAGCGCCAAACTCACGCACGGCGGCTTTTACGGCCACTTCGCTTCGCGCTCCGAGCTGCTGCTGCACGCGCTGGAGCGTGCGCTCGACGACGGGCGCGCCGCCTTCGAGGCAAAGAACGGCACGGGACCGCACGATTACTGCGCGACGGTGCGCGGCTATCTGAGCCGCAAGCATCGCGACGCGCGGGCCTCGGGCTGTGCGATCGCCGCGCTCGCGGGCGATGTCGCGCGTGCCGACGAGGCTTCGCGCGAAGCCATGTCGAGCCGTATCGAACAGTTCGCGGTGAACCTCGGCGCATCGATGAATCAAGAAGACGCAGACAAGGCCCTGTTCGCCGTCAGCGCGCTGATCGGCGCGCTGGTGGTGTCGAGGGTGATGGTCGACGAGAAGCGTTCCGACGCAGTGCTTGCCGCCGCGAAGCGGCAACTGCTCGCGCTCAACGAAGACAACTGAGCCGCGAAGGCGCGGGCGCGCATCGATGATCGATTCATCGGCGCCAATCGCGCTGTATTGCCATTAAATCATCAAATAGGAAATATCCGACAAGAACTCAAGACAACGACGACAGGCTCCGGAAATTGCGCGTCATAGACTAAATCCGGTTTCCTTGCAGGAAGCCGACAGGTTCCAGACCCGTATCGGCAAGGAACCCCGCAACAGACGCCAAACAATCCAACACGGAGACACCGCATGAGTTCTGAATCCTCGTCCGTTGCCGAGCCGCTCGCGCAAGAACGCTTCGGAGACCTGATATATACACGACAGCGCAGGCTGTATGTACTGGGCATCCTCACGGTCGTCTACGTCTTCAACTTTCTCGACCGGCAGATACTCACGATCCTCGCGCCGTATATCAAGGCCGACCTGCATATCGGCGACGCGCAGATCGGCCTGCTCTACGGCACCTGCTTCGCGCTTTTCTATGCGGTCATGGGTCTGCCGCTCGCGCGCTTCGCCGACAACTGGGACCGCGTTCGGACCTTGTCGCTCGGGCTGGCCGTCTGGTCGCTGATGACGGGACTTTCCGGCCTGGCCTCGGGTTTTGCAGGCCTTGCACTCGCACGCATCGGCGTGGGCGTGGGCGAAGCGAGCGCGACGCCAAGCGCTTTCTCGCTCTTGCAGGACTACTTCTCCGACAAGCGCCGCGCCACCGCGATCGCCGTGTATTCGAGCGGCATCTTCATCGGCTCGGGACTCGCCGGGGCCGTCGCCGCGCTCACGATCGGCTGGTGGCGCGGTTTGCAGGCATCGGGCTCCGCGCCGCTCGCGTTTCCCGCGTGGAAAATCACATTTCTCTCGCTGGGCTTGCCGGGTATCGTGCTCGCGCTCGTGCTTCTGTTCACCGTCCGCGAGCCGCGGCGTGCACGCCAGCACGGCGCCGCCCGCATGGTGTCGTTCTCGTCGGTCATGCGCGCGGTGGGCGGCGACGTCGCCTCCATGACGCCGCCCTTCAGTATTGCGGCCGCATGGCGCGGCGCACGCACGCGCCGCGGCGTTCTCCAGAATCTGCTCGTGCTCGCGCTTTGTGTGGCGGCGGCGGCCACGCTCACTGCCATTACGGACAGCCTCGCCACAGTGCACCAGCACGCCGGATTCGGCCACATCGGCCCGGTGACGGTCACAACCAATCTCATCCAGTGGTCCGCGCTCGCGTTTGGCGCCTACGCAGCCTGGTGCTGGCTGCATCGGCTCACGCAGCGCGACACGCTCGCGAGCAAGCAGATTCTGCGCTCTCCTGTTGTGCGCGCAACGGTACTCGCGGCGGCGCTGCAAAACACGGTCAATTATGCCGTCACCGGTTTCACCTTCCTCTATGGTGTGGGCCACTTCGGACTCGGCGCGCGCGACGCGTTTGCGCTCGGCCTGATCATCGCGCTTTCGGGCTTTCTCGGCACGACGCTCGGCGGCATCGGCGCGGATTTTCTCGCACGGCGTAGCGCCGCGGGCCGGTTGTGGCTCGCGATGGCCGCTGCACTCTGTAGCGGCGCGCTGTACGCGCTGCAACTCTGCGCCCCCGACAAGACGACGTTTTTCGCCGCGTTCTTCGGCGCACAAATGACCGGCACGGTATGGTTCGGCGCGGCCTCGGCCACGGTTCAGGGACTTGTCGCGCCGCGGCTGCGCGGAACGGCAATCGCGGTGCAATGGCTGGTCGTCAATCTCATCGGGCTGGGTATCGGACCGTATTGCGTCGGTCTCGTGGGCGATGTGACCGGTGATCTTCGCGTTGGCATGCTGGGCGCGCTGGTGCTCATTCCGGCGTCGCTCATCTTTTACTTCAAGGCGGCGCGCCTGCTCCCCAACGCCGAGCGGCTGTTCCAATCCCAGGCCGCACGTAGCGGCAACTGTTCAGAACAGAGCGCTTGATCGCTGCGTTGCGTGGTTTCGCGAGGTGTCCGGTCCGCCGGATAACCTCGCTGTCACTTCACGTCATTAGAAGTACAAACGGCTCAGTGTTTCCGCGACGCACACGGGCTTCTCCGCTCCTTGCATCTCCATCGTCACCGACCAGGTCAACGTCGCGCTCTTCCCCGCCGGGGATTCGTCGATTTTGACTTCGCGCAGCGCGGCCTGCAATCGAACGCGCGACGCCACCGGCACCGGGGCCGTAAAGCGCACGCGGTTCAGGCCGTAGTTCACGCCCATGCGTACGCCATGCACCTTGATCGTCCTGGACATGAGCACCGGCAACAGCGAAAGCGTGAGAAAGCCATGCGCGACCGCCACGCCGAACGGCGACTCGCGACGCGCCCGCTCCGGGTCGGTATGTATCCATTGATGATCGCCCGTCGCGCGCGCGAACAGGTCGATATCGTTCTGCTCGACCGGGAACCAGTCGTCGCTTTGCAGCGTTTTTCCAATCAGACCTTCAAGTTCAGCCAGGGTCGATACTTCTTTCATCCTTTAGTCTCCTGAAACGGAAGCGCCAATGCACCGCATCGGCGCCTTTTCGTCGATGTTGGAAAACGATGTGAAATACGCTCAACGCACGCGCGAAAGGAAGTCGCGAAAAATGCGCTGCGCGTCCTCAGAATCGCGCAGCGTGCGAAACACCTGCCGTTCCGCGTCGATACGTGCCGCGACGAATTCACGCTGCGCCGACTTCAACAAACGCCGCGTTTGCACGAGGGCATCATGCGGCTTTTTCGCCAGTACACATGCCACGCGCCGTGCGTCGTCGAGCACCTGGTCATTGGGCAAGACCTGGTTCACCATGCCCGCGCGCAGCGCCTCGTCGGCCAGCACGGTCGCGCCAATCAGCATCCATTCATTCGCCTTTGCTCGCCCCACGGTGAGGGGCAGCAGCATCGTGGACGCGAATTCCGGGCACAACCCAAGGTCGATGAAAGGAAAGCGGATACGCGCGTCTTCGGAAACGACGACATAATCGCAATGCAACAGCACGGTCGCGCCGATACCGATTGCGTGTCCGCATACGCCCGCCACGAGCGGCTTGTCGAGTTGCGTCACTGCCTGCATGAAGCGCTCCGATGCACGCTTTTCCGTCTCGCTGCCGTCGTCGGCAAAGTCTTGAATATCGTTGCCGCTCGTGAAAGTGGCCGACGTACCCTGAAGCAGGATGGCGCGAATGTTGTCGTCGTGGTTGGCGTCTTCGAGCGCCAGCGCGAGCCGCAGATACATGTTCTGCGTGAGTGCGTTCTTCTTCTCCGGACGATTCAGCTTGAGGACGAGAATGCCGTTGGCGTATTCGGCCTGTATGTATTTCATGGCGTGACGTCTCCTGGTGATATCCGCAAGCCGTGTGAAGCGGATCGTTCATGAACCAGGAAAGCGTGGGCACCGAATCGCGTGGCCTTTAGGTGCACTTCGCATACACGGCGCGAACTGGTAGAGGGGCCGGGAAGCCGCCATTGCACGCTGCCTGGCAGACTTAACCAAGTTTGGCATAGCACATGCGCGCGTTCATGTAGGAACAATCCTGAAAATGCGTCAGAATATTCCTAGACAAGCGTCGCAAATGGACTAACCGCGTCTCGCGCACGCAATGAATTCGGCGCGAGGTGAGACGCACTACCCCGGCTGTCTGGCCAAAAATGTGAAGCCGGTGCGCGCCTCGAGTTCATCGACATTCTCAGGACGTCCGCAAGGCTCATGGTCCGCTGCCGAAGAATCTCGTCTGCGCCCGATCGTGCGGAAGAACGTTTCGAGACCTGCGGGCTGAAAGACCCAGAACCAGCGAAAATCATAATCGCCGTCGCTGACCAAGGTGCGAATGCGTCCGGCCCAACGTAGAAGCTCATACCAGGCTCCACGCAGTATTCCTCTCCGCCAATGATTACTTTTCCACGGCCCGCTGACGAAGTGGAGAATATCCTGCGCTTCGACGTGTGCGCGGGCGCGCACATATCCTCCTGGAGGTAGTTTGCGTTCCGGCGGAAAAAGGAGGCGCCATCAGTCGCCGAGCCTGAGTCGGAGTACTGATTACTGAGTCGAGAATGCAGACAGCATCTGTAATTGCGGTTGCGTGTGCATCCGGCACACCGACCACCGCGGCACCTCGGATGTACGGGTGACCGAACAAGGCCTCTTCCACCATCTGCGCCGCAATGTTGTGTCCGCCGCGAATGATGAGGTTTTTGGAGCAGCCCGCGCTCCAAAGCCAGGTCCGCATCGAGATAGCCCAGGTCGCCCGTGTCGAGCCAGTCGCCGCCCGACCAGCGTGCGCTCTGGGGGTATTCGTCAGAAGACGATCACACTCCTCCCATTCGCGCCAGACTCCAAGTCTGTAAGGATTTCATTGATTTCTTCGAGCTTGCGCGGGGTGACCATCGAGTCCAGGTCGAGCATGCCTTGCCTGTAATAGTTCGCAAAGCGCGGAAAATCGGTATGTGGCCTTGCTGACCCGTAGTAGCTACCAAGGATAGCATTCTCTTGTCGAACCAAGACAAAGGGCTTGAAGCTGACCATCGTCTCTGCCCGGGCGACGCCGGCCAACACTGCCTGACCACCACGGTTGAGGATTGATACGGCGAGGTCCATCGTCTCTTGGCGTCCGACAGCCTCAATGCTCCAGTCCACTCCCCCATTGCCGATTTCCACAATGGACCGTTTGGGATCGTCACATCTAGAATTAATTGTATGTGTAGCTCCCAATGAGCGGGCCAGAGACAAGGCCGCATCCGACTGATCGACCGCAATAATGGTCTTTGCTCCCGCAATACGCGCGCCTTGCAGGCTGCTTAAGCCAACCCCGCCGCACCCTATGATGGCGACTGAATCGCCAGCAACAATGCGAGCAGTGTTGATTGCCGCGCCTACCCCAGTGGTGACCGCGCATCCAACCAAAGACATCGGAACGAGCGGCAGGTCCCTGCCGATCTTGACTGCACACTCTGCCGGAACCACGGTATATTCAGTAAATGTGGAGACACCACCAAAGTGAAGAACGTCGCTTCCGTTAGAGCTATATCTGGTCGTTCCGTCCTTCATCCGGCCGCAGTCAGCCCATGCAGCGCCTTCACATAGATTGGGCCGCCCTCGCAAGCAGCTCCGACAATGGCCGCACGCAGGCTTCCACGAGATAATGACGTGGTCACCAGCAGCCACATTTGAGACCCCGTTCCCCACGGATTCGACGATCCCTGCCCCCTCATGACCGAGGATCGCTGGTAGGTTTCCGCCATATACGCCATGCGCAGCGTGCAAATCGGAATGACAGACTCCGCTTGCTGCGACTTTGATTCGAACTTCATTCTCCCGTGGTTCAGCAACGTCAATCTCTTCAATCTCTAACGGCCTCCCAAAGCCGACCAAAATCGCCGCTTTGCTTTTCATTGCCTACTCCCTCTGTCGATGTGGCACCGCAAGTAAGCCCCATGCATCGAAGCTCAAACGTATTACCGCTCGCGTGGGTCCGGGTAAGTCAGTGTTCAAATGCCACTGACTAACCCACCATCGATTAAAAGACTTTGCCCGGTGATATAGCTCGAATCGTCAGAAAGAAGGAAGGCGACTACTTTCGCAATCTCCTGCGTAGTCGCAACTCGACCAATCGGAATTCGGTCGATGATCTCTTGCGGCGCATCCCAACTATCGACATAGCCCGGCAAGACCGCGTTGACCCTGATATTTTCGCACGCAAGCCTTTCGGCATAGAGCCTGGTCAGCGCGTGCAGTGCGGCCCGCAACGAAGAGGAAACTGCCAGGTTTCGTTCCGGGGAGACCCCTCCATAGGACGAAATGTTGACGACCGAACCATAGCCTTGCTTCTGAAAAACAGGCACTACAAATCGTAGCAACCGAATGACGTTCAAGATGACCATCTCAAAGCCTTCTTGCCATGCTTCGTCCTTTTGAACCAGTACATCACCGAACGGGAGGTTGCCGGTGTTATTTACGACGGCGTCAACTCGCCCATACGTTTGCATGGTCATTTCAAAAAACGACTGAAGATCTGTGACCGAGGTAACGGATCCTTTCATGCCCACGCCACGGAGTTCCTTCGCCAGGTCGATCGCAGCGCCAGACGGTGAGAGCAGCGAGACCGAGTATCCGATCGATGCGAGATGCCGCGCTATTTTGGCCCCAATTCCTCGTCCTGCGGCGGTGACCATCGCGACTCTCTTGTTATCATCATTCAAAGCAGTTAACCCCCTCTATTTTTAAAACGCGCTCGAGGAGCGCAGGCACCGCGGCGGATGCAGTGATGTGGTGAGCGCATGCGGCGGAACAGAGCGCGGATAAGCGCCTTCACTGAATAAGCCGCGAGGGCCCCGGGACCGCTCCCTGAGGATCGAGGCCGTGCTCAGTGAAGATTCGCTTAATCGCTCCGCTTAGATGCATGTTCTGGATGTACTCGTTAAGCGCCTTTCCCAAATCTTCGTTATCTTTCGAATAGAGGAAGCCAATCTGTGCTGAATTGACCGTAGCCCTGACACGTTGATCTGGTTCACTAACCTTGATTTGCAGGCCAGCGTAGCCGCCCTTTTTCTGCGCGAACAAGCCCGTCCCGTAGCTGTCTACTCCAATGGAGACGCGCCCTGCGGCAAGGTCATTGGCTAAAGCCACGGGATTAGGATAGAGCTTCAAATTGTCGCCGAGGACTTTCTGCAAGTCGCCGACCCAGTTATATCCTTGCACAGAACCGACACTTTTTCCTTCCAACTGCGAGACTCTCGTCAACCCATCCTTGGAGTAAATCGCCATCTGATCGAGATATAGCGGGTCGGAGATGCCCACGACTTTGGCGCGCGCAGCAGTACGAAACCACGATGCGGCTGCGATGTCTCCGCGACCAGTCAGGATATATTGAATCGCAGACGATCCATCGACCACGACCGTAACTACCTTTAAGCACTCTTGCTTGGCGAACGGCATCAGTATGTCACCTTCAACGCCGGCAAGAGAATGATCCCCGTCGAGAACGTCGAAAGGGGGAAAGAGCTGGGTGACGATTGTCAGGGTTCCCGGTGTAATGGTTTTCAACGCATGTTTCGGTGTGCACTCTCCGGCGGATGCGAGTGACACATTCATTGCTATAGACAGGTAAACCGAGGCGAATGCGAACTTCACTAGATTGCCGGTTCTGCGCATGATTCCCCCTTCAGCGTGGTGGAGTGTCGTTGTCCAGGAAACGCATCTTTCCTGAGACGTTGTCGTGGCCCTTGAGAAAAGGCACTGCCCAAGCAATCGACGTTCTCGAACTATCTGCTCGGTGATGCGTTGACTGATTCTAGGGCTGCTTTTTTTTGGTGAAAATCTCTGTTATTTTATCGACGATCGAAACCGGTCGTTTCTAATCAATGGACAAGCTCGAGAGCATGGAGGTCTTCGTAAAGACCGCAGACACAGGGTCGTTCGCCGCCGCGGCGCGTGCACTGGGAATGACGCCACAGATGGCGGGCAAGCATGTCGACTCGCTAGAAACGCGCCTCGGCGTACGCCTGTTACATCGATCAACTCGTGCGCACTTGCTCACGGAGGCGGGGCGAGAGTACGTAGACGCTTGCAGGCGAGTCTTGGATGAGATGTCGGCGGCGGACGCAATTGCGCAATCGCAGATCGCTCATCCAAGGGGGGTGTTGCGCATTACAGCGCCAGTTGCATTTGGGAGCTTCCGATTGGCGCATGAGATCGAATCTTTTCTCTCGCGTTATCCTGAGGTGACGGTTGAACTGGTGCTCACGGATCGCCAAGTCGATCTGCTTCAGGACGGGTTTGATGTGGCGTTTCGGATCGGAGAACTGGCGGACTCGAGCTTAGTCGCAAGACCGCTGGCACCTTATCAACTTGTCGCGTGTGCGTCCCCCGGTTACCTCAAGATGCACGGCCAGCCGATCCATCCCCGAGAGCTAAGCCAACACTTGTGCTTAGATTATGTTTCGGATGAATATCGGAATCAAATGGCTTGGGTCTTCACTGATGGGAAAAGCTCTGTGACTGTGGATCCCATCAGGCGACTTCGCATTAACGACGGAAGGGGCCTCATATGTGCTGCAGAATCCGGGGCAGGCATTGTCATGGCGGGAGAACCGAACGTTAAATTATCAATTGCTGCGGGTCGGCTCGTTCGCCTTTTTCAAAACTTCAAAGGGCCGTTGCGACCGATGCACCTATTATGTATCGATCGCCGCTCGCAGCCAACGAAGCTCAAAGCGTTTATCGAATGGTCGCTTGAAAGATTTTCCGGACGTGACAATCTACCGACCCTCAATCTATAGATGAGAAACCGAGATTTTGCATGTTTGTTTGGGAAGCATCCATGCGGACACACTATTCTCGATCCTCATTGGTAACGTAGTCGATCTAGTAGATGCGTTTAGGTCGGACGGTAAGCCTCTAAAATCCGTCGTCGCGAAAGCGCGTTCGGCGATCTCCCGGTCGCGCCCAGCCAGGCGCGATGGGAAGAGCAGACGCTAGCCGCCTAGCCATGTGAGGCCCGCGGGGGCGGATACCGTATGATGCCGTGGTAGCGATCGGCAACACGAGCGAACGCCCGCAGATGCTCGTGGATCAGGGCAATGGCGACGAGTTCCTGAACAGGCCGCTATGGCCGCAGCTACTGTGGGCGGCCTGAGACAAGGAGAACAGCCCCTGCAGCTCAACGTGCGAAAAGGCTACGACCACAGTTAAAACTTCATCGCCAACATCAGCGGCAAACACATGACCCGTCGCACCAAGGCGTTAGCGTAACCGCAGGCCACCGTGCTTAGACGCCACGACACTCGCCACCGAGGAATAGGAAAATTATCACGCCGTGCGACCGCACGGCGCAGCTCGATTGAAGCATGCGCAGCTTTGCATCAGGTGTCGAGCACATTCCAGATAGCGCCAACGACCACGCATGACACCCCTATCCCCGTCGCACGCTAGCGGCGATTTACTTTGCGAGCCGTGGCGGTCCGACGTCAGCGATCGTGGGACTTTGGCCATACGTTTCGACGATCTTCAGAATAGCCCCGTCCTTCCGCATCTTGTCGATCGTATCGTCAATCGCCTCCCCAAAGCCCTTGTTGTCCTTCGTGTAGAGGAAACCCGTCTGTGCTGGTTGAACCGATGACGGGATTTGCTGGTTCGGTTTGGCGACTTCTACTTTCAGGCCCCGATACGAGCCCAGCTTCTGTCCGTAGGACTGAAGTATGTAGCTATCGATACCAACATCCAACCGGCCGGAGGCGAGATCCTGCGCAAGCGCGACTGATGTAGGGTAAAGCTGCAAATTATCCCCGAACAGCCTCTTCAGATCCGAGACCCAGAGAAACCCGGTAACCGTACCGACCTTCCGATTCGCCATCTGCGAAACGTCGCTTACTCCGTCCTTCGACGCGACTCCCATCAAGTCAAGCGTCACAGGCTCAGACAATCCCAGCACCTTCGAACGAGCCTCAGAACGGTACCAGCCGCCTATCGCAAGATCGGCCTTGCCAGCGACAACGCCCTGAACGACGGCGGCGTTATCAACGACCATCGCGTTGATCTTTACGCAGTTGTCGCTCGCAATCCGCTGAAGGATATCTACATCGATGCCTTTTAGCTGACCTCCACTGTCCTGATACGCGAACGGAGGGTATTGATTGTAGAAGACCGTGATTTCGCCCGGCGTAATGGTTTTAAAACTGTGAACCGGCTTGCAGTCCTTCGACTGTGCCGTCGCCGCAGACGCGACCAGGGAACAGCAGAGTCCGAGAATCAGTGCAGCTTTCATGAATCCTCCTATGTCACAAGCGACGTATGCAAGAAATCGCACACCCGATGATGATTGGGTGAACGAATCGCGAGACAGATCCGCCCCTACGTGGCCTGTGAAATGCCCGCGCTGCAGCAGGACTGGTCTCCTCGTCGATGGTTGCGATCACAACATACCAATAAGTCAGAATCAATGACTATCACGTCTAATCTGAGCCAGGACATTCACCAGGTCCTGCATAGGCTAAAGAAGGTTCGCGCACACTTGCATTGACCAATTAATTGATTATACTGACCGGTCAGTATTGACAACCTATCCACCACCGGACGGTCGTTTCGCGTCATCGAAACGGAGTTCAGGAGCCCGGGCACGACAGCCGTACTGCCGTCGTGGTACTGCTTGTCAGCACTAGATGGAGACAGGACCGGTCGGGGAACGACGGCCATGGCTCATCGTTTGCGCGTTGAAAGGTCGAACTGCGTGCCGGATCGACGCGTTCTGCTATCGCCTTGTCAGATACACGGAGGAGAGATGTTGCTGAACGAAAGTGAAGGAAAAAGCCTGCTGCGCGAACATGGTATTCCATCTCCGCTGGGCCGCCGCGTCACAAATGAAGTCGAGCTAACGGCCGCAATTGAGGCTATCGGACTCCCGCTGGTGCTGAAAGTCCAAATCCCAGTCGGTGGACGCGGCAAAAGCGGAGGCGTGAAGCTCGCAAACTCGGAGGCGGAAGCAATCGCACACTTTCGTTTGATGATTGGTTCGACCATCAAAGGCCATCAGGTCTCAGCTGTTCTCGTCGAACAAAGGGCCGACCTCGCGCATGAGCGATACGTTGGCATGGTCGTCAAAGATCAAGGTCTCCAGTTCATGATCGGACGAACCGGCGGCGTTGAGATTGAAGAAACCTCGGTTAGCGATCCAGGATCCATCGCAATCGTTCCTCTTCGGCCAGAACAGACAAACGCGAACGAACCGTTCCTGACTGCGTTTGAAACGATCGGACTGCCCGGGCATCTGTGGGACACCTATCTTGGACTTTGCCATCGCCTCGCGACAACTGTTTCGTCTTCAGATCTGGTCATGGCGGAGATCAATCCGCTCGCGGAGCTTTCCGACGGAACGCTCCTTGCCCTTGATGCCCGTATTGAAGTCGACGATTCGGCGCTCTACCGACAGCCCAGAATCCGCGAGTTACTGGGCATGGCCGACGACGGCGATGGGGCTCAACAGTCTGTTTTGCGGCGGCTGTCCGGTGACGGTGCGGTTGCCCTGGTTGGATATGGCGGGGGCATGGCACTTTGCGTATCCGACTGGCTCGCCGCAGAGGGCCATTCTCTCGGCGCCGCAATCGATATGGATCACGCAATTGCGCACGAACGTACCGGCGAAGCATTTGCCTCCGTCCTCGATCAGATCGAATGCGACCAGAGAATCAAGGTCGTCCTGGTCAACATCACCGCGAGCGGCAAGCGGATTGACCAGATCGTGGATGCGCTCGTTCCCGTGCTCGAATCAAGGCGTCTCGGTCACGCCAAAATTCCGATCGTACTGAATCTCCACGGAAACCATGGCGCCACTGCCAAGGCACTGCTGGATCGGGCCAACTTCCCGAACTGCCGTGGCGTGCGTGATGCGATCGACACAACATTGCAATATCTTCAGTGAGTCTGACCAATGAGCATAATCATCGACAGGACGAGTGCAATCGTGGTTCATGGTGCGGGCAGTTCGATGGCGCTGCATCAGTCCAGGGAGATGCTCGAGCACGGAACGAACCTCATCGGCATCATTGACCCAGATAACATTTCCGGGCACGTCTTGCGTGGCGCGACACTCTCGTTACCGAATTTCAAAACCGCCGTCGAGTCTGCCGCAATCGATGTCGCCCTGTTTTTCGATCCTCCCGACGTCGTGAAGTATTCCGTGTTGGCTGCAATCGATGCGGGGATCAAGACGGTTGTATGTCTGACTGAGTACGTCCCGGTGCACGACGCCCTCACTATGCGCAACGCAGCTCTGGACGCGGGGGCCATGCTGATCGGCCCCAACTCAAGTGGCGTTCTGTCCCCCGGTGTTGCGAAAGCCGGCTACTTCTGTGATGAACTGTGTATGCCTGGCAACGTCGGAATCGTTACCAAAGGCGGATCCATCGCATATGGCATCCTGATGGAAATGAAACTTCAGCAGCTAGGCGTAAGCACGATCGTTTCAGTCGGGCCGGACCGCGTAAAAGGCGCTGACTGTGCCGAGATACTGCAGCACTTCGAACAGGATCCCGCAACCGACGTGATCCTGCTTCTCGGCGAAGTGGGAGGGGAAGACGAGGAGAATGCAGCTCGCACGATTGCATCTGCGATGCGCAAGCCGGTCGTCGCCCATGTTGCCGGGAAGTCACTCAAGGTTGGTCAGCAGATCGGCCACGCCAATGCCATCGTTCGGAAAGGTACTGGCGGCTATGAAAGCAAGGTCCACGCACTTCGTGAGGCGGGAGCCGTCGTGGCGGACGAATTCAAGCATATCGCTCCACTCCTGCTCGAGGTTCTCGGCCGTAGATAACATCGTGGCCTGCAAACAGCACCCATCTCGGAATCACTCGCAAACACGCAGCAATATCGGCCGTATTCGCGTCGGCGTTTCGACAGTCCAGGGCGCATGTCGGACACACTAACGCGAATGTGGGTACGCTTTTTCGCGTACGTCGATTGATACGGCCCAGTACCCTGCGCGGTAAAAAAAAGGCTGGCAGACCTGGAGAATCTGCCAGCCCAACACTCCGGAATCCTTCGTACCACAAACGTATACGAAGTAGTCCCAGACACCCACCCGCCCTACATGTTTGGATAGTTCGGACCGCCGCCACCTTCCGGCGTGACCCACACGATGTTCTGCGTCGGGTCCTTGATGTCGCAGGTTTTGCAGTGCACGCAGTTCTGCGCGTTGATCTGCAGACGGTCGCTGCCGTCGTCGTTCTTCATGAACTCGTACACCGCGGCCGGGCAGAAGCGTGCTTCCGGGCCCGCGTAGGTGCGCAGGTTCACGTTCACGGGCACGCTCGCATCCTTGAGCGTCAAGTGCGCGGGCTGATTCTCTTCGTGGTTCGTGTTCGAGATGAACACCGAGGAGAGCCGGTCGAACGTGAGCTTGCCGTCAGGCTTCGGATACTCGATCGGCTTGCACTGCGAAGCCGGTTTCAGCATCTCGTGATCGCGATGCTGGTGATGCAGCGTCCACGGCACGTTGCCGCCCAGCAGCTTCTGCTCGATGCCCACCATCAGCGTGCCCAGATACAGGCCCTTGCTCATCCACTGCTTGAAGTTGCGCGCCTTGTACAGTTCGGTGTAAAGCCACGACTGCTTGAACGCTTCCGGGTAGGCCGCGAGTTCATCGCTCTGGCGGCCGGCCTGCACGGCTTCGAATGCCGCATCGGCCGCGAGCATGCCGGTCTTGATCGCGGCGTGGCTGCCTTTGATGCGCGAGGCGTTCAGGAAGCCCGCGTCGTCGCCCACGAGCGCGCCACCCGGGAATACGAGCTTCGGCAGCGACATCAGGCCACCCGCCGTGATCGCACGCGCGCCATACGACACGCGCTTGCCGCCTTCGAGGTACTTGCGGATTTCCGGGTGCGTCTTGTAGCGCTGGAATTCCTCGAACGGCGAGAGATACGGATTCTGGTACGCGAGACCGACGACAAAGCCCACCATCACCTGGTTGTTGTCGATGTGGTACAGGAACGAGCCGCCATAGGTGTCGGACTCGAGCGGCCAGCCAGCCGTGTGGATCACGAGGCCCGGCTGGTGCTTCGCGGGATCGATTTCCCACAGTTCCTTGATGCCGATGCCGTAGACCTGCGGGTCCGAGTCCTTGCCCAGCTTGAACTTCTCGTTCAGCTGGCGGCCCAGGTGCCCGCGGCAGCCTTCGCAGAACAGCGTGTACTTGGCATGCAGCTCCATGCCCAGCTGGAAGTTCTCGGTGGGCTCGCCGTCCTTGCCGACACCCATGTTGCCGGTGGCAACGCCCTTGACCGAGCCATCGTCGTTATAGAGCACTTCCGCAGCCGGAAAGCCGGGGAAGATTTCCACGCCCAGCGCCTCGGCCTGCTGGCCCAGCCAGCGCGTGACGTTGGCGAGGCTGATGACGTAGTTGCCGTGGTTCTTGAAGTTGTCGGGCAGTGCCCAGTTCGGCACGCCCTTCGCGCCGGTCTCCGTAAGGAAGAGGAACTTGTCTTCGGTCACCGGCACGTTCAGCGGTGCGCCTTGCTCTTTCCAGTCCGGAATCAGCTCGTTCAAGGCGCGCGGATCCATGACCGCGCCCGAGAGGATATGCGCCCCGATTTCCGAGCCTTTTTCCAGCACGCAAACGCCGATTTCGGTGCCTTTTTCCGCGGCCAGCTGCTTCAGGCGGATCGCGGCGGACAGCCCGGCGGGGCCGCCGCCGACGATCACGACGTCGTATTCCATCGACTCGCGTTCGCGCGCAAAGTCGCCTTCAATGTTCGTCTGAATTGCCACTGCCCTGCTTCTCCACTTGTTGGTCGAACATTGCGCGCGTTACACCATACGGCGTGTATTGCGCGTCATGCGTAGGCGTGCGCGTGCAAGCTCCCTGTCATTGCCAGCACCGGGCGCGGGCTCGATGGCGGAAAGACACACCACGAGCCATCGTCATGGCGGAAGAAAACGATGGAGAACGCGCCCGCCGGTCGTTGCGTTTCGACACGCACGTAACGCCGACGCCAGCGCGCACCGTGGCTGAAGCGCGTCACCCGCGCGGATTTCGCGTCCTCGCGCCCAAGCCACTTCTCCACGAGTACGCGCAACGACCTTTCCCGGCAATTCATCGGATTCTCCCGGCGACACGACAACGACTTGCATCAACCACGACCAAACCCTGCATCTCTACCTTCGTGCGCTGCAATTACGCCTGGACCCCAAGCGCGCTTACCACTTCCGGCACGACAGTGAACAGGTCGCCTACGAGACCATAGTCGGCCACGCTGAATATCGGGGCGTCCTCGTCCTTGTTGATCGCGACGATGACCTTCGAATCCTTCATGCCCGCGAGATGCTGAATCGCGCCCGAGATGCCCACGGCAATGTAGAGCTGCGGCGCGACGATCTTGCCAGTCTGGCCGACCTGGTAGTCGTTCGGGACGAAGCCTGCGTCGACAGCCGCACGCGAGGCGCCCAGCGCGGCGTTCAGGCGATCCGCGAGCGGCTCGAGAACCTTGGCGTAATTCTCTCCGCTGCCCAGCCCCCGCCCACCCGAAACCACGACCGCAGCGTTGGTGAGCTCCGGCCGGGCTAGCTTCGTTACATGGCTGCTGATGAATTGCGAAACGCCACGATCTGCAGGCACGTCGAGCGACTCGACTGACGCCGCGCCGCCCGTGTGCGCAGCCGGATCGAATGCCGTCGCGCGCACTGTTACGACCTTGACGGGGTCAATGGATTGAACAGTGGCAGTCGCATTTCCCGCGTAAATCGGGCGCTCAAACGTATCGGGCGCGACGATCGCGGTGATTTCGCTGATCTGCGCAACATCGAGCTTCGCAGCGATGCGCGGTGCGACGTTCTTGCCGTATGCCGTCGCTGGAGCGAGGATGTGCGAGTACGCGCTCGCAATGGACAGTACAGTCGCCTCGAGATTTTCGGCCAACCCACCCTCGAGATGCTGCGCGTCAGCGTGCAGGACTTTCGACAGTCCCTGGATGCCGGCCGCGGCCTTCGCCGCCGCTTCCGCCTTGAATCCCGCAACCAGGAGATGGATCTCTCCGCCGAGCTGCAGGGCCGCGGTTACGGCGCTGAGAGTAGCGGGCTTGATGGAGCTATTGTCGTGCTCCGCAATTACCAACGTTGTCATTTCTGCGCCTCTTTCTGAATCTGTTACGCAATCTTTGCGACAGCTTTGATCTTCTCGACCAGCTCGGGGACACCGGAAACCTTCACGCCAGCACTGCGCGCAGGCGGTTCAACAACCTTCAAGGTCCTCAGGCGCGGTTTGATGTCGACGCCGAGTTCCTCTGCCTTAATGATCGCGATCGGCTTCTTCTTTGCCTTCATGATGTTCGGCAACGTCACGTAGCGCGGTTCGTTCAGGCGCAGGTCTGTAGTCACCACGGCCGGAAGCTGGAGCAAGATCGTTTCGGTTCCGCCGTCGACCTCCCGCGCGACCGTGATCTTCCCGTTGGCGACAAGAAGGTGCGCGGCAAACGTAGCCTGCGGCAGCCCGGCCAGCGCCGCAACCATCTGTCCGGTCTGATTCGAGTCGTCATCGATTGCCTGCTTCCCAAGCAGGATCAGATCCGGCCGTTCCTCCTCGATCAAGGCCGCCAACAATTTCGCAACTGCGAGTGGCTGCACGTCACCTTCGGCCTCAACGAGAATCCCGCGATCCGCGCCGATCGCCAAGGCAGTCCGAAGCGTCTCCTGGCACACTGCAGGACCAACGGAGACCGCAATGACCTCCACCGACGCATCGGATTCTCGGAGTCTGACCGCTTCCTCCACCGCGATTTCATCGAAGGGGTTCATCGACATCTTCACATTCGCGATGTCGACCGCGGTGCAATCCGCCTTGACGCGGACCTTCACGTTGTAGTCAACGACTCGCTTTACCGCGACCAAAACTTTCATATCCGATCCTGTCGTCTCGTGAGTGCGTGTTCGGGTCAGCCCCTTCGCATGTACTCACGGTATTAAAAAACTGACCACCTAGTATATAACGATAAAAAAGAAGGCGGCAAGCGCGTCTGGAGCAAAAACGCGACTTGTCGCCCGGCTGTAGCAATGGAATTGAATTGAGGGAAGAATTGACGCAGGATCGGGAGGCAGAGCGATGGTCCCCGCTGAGGGGCGCTCAAGCTGCGGGATGTGCAGCGTGCCCAAGTGATTCCAGGCGACGTACGGAGCGCATGAACGCCTGATTTTGGAGTGACGCGCGACTAACCGGTTCCGAACGGCTCTATCCCGACGAGCCGTGTCGCAAATAAATTGGGCGCCCATGGCGCCCAATTTGGATCTGGTCAGCGAGATGCCGCTTTTACCACTTTCGAGGAACTACGCCCGCCGGATGCCCGGTGCGCCTTGACGGGCACAACGTAGCCCTGCATCAACAGTGAGACGTAGTGGTTGGCAATTTCCTCAGCGGACAGCGGGCCATCTTCCTTGTACCAGGTGTACAGCCAATTGCACATACCCAGAATGCCGCGGACTGCAACGGCCGTTGGGACGTCGCTTCTGAACACCCCCTTGTCAACGCCTGCCTGATAGGCAGACTCAATGATGGCGTCGTACTCCCGCTTCCGCTGGAGAATCAGCTTTTGCTGTTTGTCGGTCAGTTCGCTCTCGTCACGGTAGTAGATCGCGTTCCAGTCTTTGCGCTCCATGACGTGCATGGCGTGCGCACGGATGATCCGCGCAAGCGCGTCCGCCGGCTCGAGGTGTTCGGTCTCGACCGCCTGGATGCCTTCGAAGTATGCGTCATATATCCGGGAAAACACCTTCCACAGGATCTCGTTCTTGCTGCGGAAGTAGTAGTACACGACCGACTTCGTGTAACCGAGGTTTGACGCGATATCGTCGATCGTCACGGCCCGGAAGCCGCGGGCGGCGAACAAAGTCACAGCCGACGAAAGGATTTCGTCCTGCACGTAGGCCTGCTTTTTGGCCTTCAGTTCTTCACGTCGATCCTGTTTCACCCTCTGCGCTCCGATGGAAAAGTTTTGGCCTGCCTCTGAAAGCAGACTTCGCGGCGCCCGATCATGGAGCGCTCAGGCCAGCCACCAATAAGTATCCAAGGGGCCAACATGCGTCCCATTGTCTTTTTTTCAGACCGTGAAGTCAACTTATCTGAACTAAACAAGGCATCGGTCAGTATTTTGAACGTGAACATCAACATCCCGTAGTTTGACCCGCTGGACAAAATTTCGTCTAGCAAGTACATTTTTGATACCGAGTGGTGCGGTGTCTCTCGCACCTGCCCTGTATCAACAACCAACTGGAATCAAACATGACTACCGAACAGAACCGGTACTGGCAAACGTCTGTAAGTGACGTCGAGGAGGCCAGCGTTTTCATTCGAGGGTACGATCTGGGCCAGATTATTGGCAAGCTCTCCTTTGCATCAGCGACATATCTCCTGATCCGCGGAAAACTGCCGACCCCTGGCGAGTCGCGCATCATGGATGCCGTCCTCTGTTCTGTCCTCGATTACTCACTCAAGAAGCCGGGAACGGCGGCCGCACGTTTCTGCGTTTCCGGGAACCCGTCGATGGTCGCGGGCCTCGCCACAGCTGTCCTTTCGGCTGGCGAATACACGCTTGCGCCGGATTCCGGCGGCGCGTTCATCGCAGCGACCTACGCAACGTTCAAGAACTCGGATGAACCGATGTCCAGCGCGGCGGAACGCGTCGTTAGCGAACTTCGCGCGAACAAGCAGCGTGTACCCGGTTTGGGTCATCCGAATTTCCGCTTTACCGACCCACGAGCACAGAAGCTCAAGCGCATTGCTCAGGAGAACGGCGTATGGGGCGAAGTCTGCGACTGGTATGAGGCCATCCACGCAGCGTTCATCAAGCAGGCCAACAAACCCGATCTCGTCATCAATGAGGTCGGTATGCTGGCTGCCATCCTGAGTCAGATGGAGTTCACGCCAGCCGAGATGACCGGCCTCGCACTTATCTCGACGATGCCCGGTGTGGTTGCACACGTGTCGGAAGAGCTCAGGAGTCAAACGCGCATCCGGACGATTCCGGACCACGACGTAGCATACGACCGTACCCGACGCGAACTGGACGCAGACCTTAGCTCGGCTGGCTGGTAAAGGCGTCTGAGTTCGAAGGCCCCATTTCGCCCGGGACGAACACTGACTGCATCTGAGACAGCATCGCATCCAACCGCCCGTACTGGGCGGTTTTTGTTTGCAGTCGTCTCGGTGAATCTGACGGCGTACTTCCCGCCCCTGATCGCGGGAGAGGCTGGCGCACCGACAAAAAAAAGCGGCAACGAAACAGATGTCTCGTTGCCGCCGATCAGGCAAACGGCAGACCGTTTGCCTGTGTCTCAGACATTCGTCTGAAGTGCCTCGTATAGCGCCGGGCGCCGATCGCTCAACTGACGGACCTCAGCCTTTTCGCGGGAGGCGCGCAGCGTCTCCAGATTCAGGGTTGCGGACAGTAGATCCTCGCCCTCGTTGCCGACGGCATAGGTACCGTCTTCGACCTTGAAGCGGTTGTCGATCGGGCAAGCCACAAACGCGCGGCCGCTTGCGGTCGTTTGATAGTCCACCGGGATGTCCAGCGGACCGACCAGCGTGGAGACACAGACATACAGCTGGTTTTCCAGCGCACGCGCGTGAGCGCTGTGCCAGACCCGCCACGTGCCGCGTGCGTCCGTCAGCGAGGGCACAAACAACACTTCGATGCCTTGCTTGACGAGATATTGGGTCAATTCCGGGTACTGAACGTCGTAGCAGACAAACAGCCCGCACTTGACCCCGTCGAGTTCGAACGGCATGAGCGCGTCACCGCCCGACGTCTTGATTGCGCGCTCGGCGCGCGTCATGTGGAGCTTGTCCTGACGCAGCGTTTCGCCGTTCGGACGGAAAACGAAGGCGCTGTTGCGCCCGATCCCGTCTTCCTCGTGCCAGAACGAAGCACCGATAATGGTGATGCCGCTTTGTTCTGCGATCCCGGAAAGAATCCGGCAGTAGTCGGGCAACAAGGGCGTCAGCACGCGGCGATAGAAGTCGGCAACCCCCTTATTGTCCACAGCTTCTGCTGCGGGATCGATCCACAACAGACCGATACACGTGAGTTCCGGCAGAAGAATCGCGGTACTGCCGCTTTGCTTCGCATCCTGCACCAGATCGCGCACGTGCTCGCCGAATGCGGCGAGCGTCGGGTAACGACGCGTGCCGAACGATGCAATCGAAACCTTGAGTTCGTTTGTCACTTCCTGCTCTCCATCCATTGCGCCAGGAGCGCTTTCTTGTCCACCTTCCCGGTATTCCCCAGCGGCAACGAAGCCGCCTCGACAATAAACGCGGGAATCTTGAATTCTGCGAGCCGGCCATGGCACCAGTGCTTCAGCTCATCTTCAGCAGGCTGGCGACCATTGCGCGGCACAACATACGCTGCGACCAGCTGCCCGAACTTCTCGTCCGGAACTCCGATCACCGCGACATCCTGGACGGACTCATGCTGAGCAATAACCTGTTCGACCTCGGCCGGCGCAATATTCGCGCCGCCGCGGATGATCAGGTCTTTGCTACGTCCTGTGATGTAATAGAAGCCTTCACTGTCGCGCTGACCAAGATCGCCGGTTCTAATCAGACCGTCGTGAAAGAGTTCGCGCGTCTGAGCCTCGTTTTTGAGATATCCGAGAGTCACCGACGGGCCGCGAACGTAAAACTCTCCTTCCACGCCGTCCGGCACCTCGTTGCCGTGCGTATCAACGATCTTCACGATCACGCCGGGCGCCGCCTTGCCGATTGCGCGTGGCGGCACAGGGGCGGGATCGTTCCAATAGCGGCCGAAGATCGGTCGTGATTCCGTCAGCGCGTAGTAATCGTCAATGCGCTTCTTGAATCGCCGCTCGAACCGCTCGCGCAGTTCGGTGGCTAGTGGTGCGCCGGCAGATATCAGCAGCCGCATGAAGGAGAGATCGAGATCGACGTCGTTCTGCTCCGCGTACTCGAGCATCATCGCGAACATGGTGGGCACGCCCTGAAACACTGTCGCACGATGCTGGACGAGCGCATCAAGAATTTCGCGCGGGTGGAAGCGGCGCATGAGAACCGCCTTCCCTCCCGACTGCAGCGTTGCCGATGTCGCGGTGGTCAATCCGTAGTGATAGCCCATCGGCAGCCCGACGACGTTCACATCGTCCGGACCCATTCCCCACATCTCGATTAGCGATGCATTGCCCGCGACCTCATGGGCTTGCGAAAGCGCAACCCCCTTCGGTTTGCCAGTGGATCCGGATGTGTACACCATCAAGAACGTTTTTTCGGGGGCGGCCGTCGCTTCTACGCGATCCTCTACGGCCTCGACCGCGAGGAAGTCGGAAAGGGTCATCCCGGGGGGCGATCCGCCGGCCGCGAGCGCCTCGGTTGCTATCGGGGCCATACGCTCGTCATACACGAGGACCGCCGCCTCCGAGTGATCGAGGATGTAGGCGACTTCTGACGAGCTCAGGCTCGCGTTGACCGGCAGGAAGACCCCGCCAAGCCGTGCGATCGCATAGTAGAACAACATGATTTCAATGCGGTTCTCGCACAACACGGCCACCGGTTTGCTACCGTCGAAACCCAGTTTGCGGAGCCGACCGACCGTGCGGCCGACCTCCCGCACGAGATCAGTGTAGGCAAGCTCCCCCTGGGCACTGGAGAGTGCCGTGTGAGCACCATCACGCAGGGCATTCGCCCCGATATCTGTGTTCAGCATAGAAGACGTTCCTTCCGACCCTGTCCGCTCAGTTGTTGCCCAATGCTGCCGGATCGCGGTGCATCATGACCTTCCATTCGCCTTCCTGAACCACCTCGTTACGCTGGTTGCGGATGGCCACGTAGAACGTCACGATACCCGTGCCCGGCTTCTTCGTCTCGCGCTTGGCGAGCACCTTCTCGTACACGTGGATCGTGTCGCCAATCTTCACCGGACCGCGCATGTCCCACGTCATCCCGAGGAACGCCACCGCCGTGCCCTCCTTGATCCCCAGGCGGCTCTCCAGGCCCGTCGCGATCGCGAACGCGGCCGGACCGTGCAGGATACGGCCGCCGAAGATCGTGTTACGCGCGAACTCTTCGTCCGTGTGCACCGGGTTGTTGTCGCCCGTGAGCGCCGTGAACATCACGATGTCCGCTTCGGTGATCGTGCGACGCGGCGAGTTCCACTCCGTACCCTCTTCGAGTTCCTCGTAGAACTTCGCGTTCGGGCCGATACCCACTTGCTCTCTGGTCTGTTCAATAACAGTCATTGCTTTTCCTTGATTCGAAACTGAACCGGCTGGCTTCTTGTCCGTAGCCGGCTTATCGATATGCTTTAACGGCGTCGCCCATCGTGGCGAAGGTCACACCTTCCTGCGCCTGCATGTGCTCGATCAACTTTTCCAGCATCTTCACGCGGGGGCCACGTCCGATGATCTCCGGGTGACACGTCAGCGTGAAAACGCCGCCTTCCTCATGCGCACAGTCGAACTCAGCCTTCCACGCCTTGTAGACGTCATCCACGTCCCGCAGCGCCGGATTGATGGGACGGGAGAGGAACTGGAAGTACGGAAAATCGTCCAGTTCCCAAGCCACCGGAAACTCAACGATCGAGCTTTCCGTTCCGGTGACGAAACCATCTTCGTTCAGTTCGTCACGCTTACGCGCGCGGTACGGGTGAAAGTCCGAAGCCATCAGGCTGCTGTCGTACTGCAGGCCCATCTCCTCGAGCAGCGAGATCGTGCTTTCGCTCAGGTCCCACGCAGGCGAGCGGTAGCCGACCGGTCGCACGCCAGTGACCTGCTCGAGGACTTCCGCGCTACGCTTGAGGAGGTCACGCTCTTCATCCACCGGCAGTCCGACCGGGGATTCGTGAACGAGGCCATGCAAACCGATTTCGTGGCCACTATTTACCAGCGCTTTCACCGCTCCCGGAAAGCTACGCGCCGTGTGTGCAGGGGTGAAAAACGTCGCCTTCACGTCACGGCGCGCCAGCATCGCGAGAATCCGCGGGAGGCCGACACGCACGCCATACTCGCCTCGCGAGATCGGCGTGGGTGAGACCTGTTTGAAAGTGCTCAGCCAGATCGATACTGCGTCGAAGTCGAACGTCAGGCAAACGGTCGTCATGATGGCAGCCCCAACGTGTCGGCCTCGCTGCCATCCAGCATGCGGCGCGCGATGACGAGCTTGTTGATGTCGTTGGTACCCTCACCGACGAGGTAGAGGGGTGCTTCGCGATAGAGGCGTTCGATCGTGAATTCGCTGATGTACCCGTATCCGCCGTGCACACGCAGCGCGTCCTGCACAACTTCTGCCGCGACTTCGCTCGCATAGAGCTTCGCCATTGCACCGAGCATGTCGGCACGTTCTCCGGCTTCCTTCTTGCGGGCGGCCTCCGCAGTCAGAAGACGCGCGGCGACGAGCTTCGTCGCCATGTCGGCCAGACGCAACTGGATTGCCTGGTGCCGGTCGATGGTCACGCCAAAGGTCTTGCGTTCGCTTGCATAGCGCTTCGCTTCGTCCAGTGCATTGGCAGCGAGACCGACTGCACTCGACGCAATCGCGATCCGGCCGATTTCAAGACCGTCGAGCAGCTGACGCATGCCCGCCCCCTCCTGAAGACCGACCATGGAGGCTGCCGGTACCTGCGCGTCCTCCAGGCGAATCTCGACCGTGTCGACGAGGCCGAAGCCCATCTTGTGGAACGTGCTGCCAACGGACACACCCGGGGCCTTCTTCTCGACCAGGAAAAGACTAAGGCGCGGCTTGCCAGTCGTCTCGTCCTTGCCGGTGCGCGTCAGCGTGAGCATCACGGTCGCTTTCTCGCCGTTGGTCACGAAGATCTTGTCGCCGCGAAGTCGGAAATTGTCGCCGTCTCGGGTCGCAACAGTCGTGATCGACTGAAGATCAGAGCCCGCACCCGGTTCCGTCAGACACAGCGCGCCGCGGTCCTCGCCGGTGGCCATCGTCGGCAGGTAGCGCTGCTTCTGTTCCTCCGTGCCGTGCGTTGCGATCACGTAAGCAACGGTAGCGTGGCTGTTGACGTATGCTGCCAGCGTCGTCCAACCCGCTGCGAGCACCTCCATGACCGCTGCGAAGACGGGCACGCGTAGTTGAAGGCCGCCATATGCCTCCGGCACGGCCAGCCCAAACAGGCCCAGCTCCTTGATGCCGGCGAGCAGCTCTGTCGGGAACGTCTGCTCACGTTCGAGTTTGGCGACCTGCGGTCGCACTTCCTTCGAAACGAAGCGGCGAACCGCTTCGACGATCTGGTTTTCGTCGTCGGTAAAGTTAAAAGTGCTCATTTAGGTTGCCGTCCATCCGCCATCAACTGCGATTGCCTGTCCCGTAACGTAGCTCGCCGCATCGGAGACGAGGAATACCGCAACGTCGGCGACTTCTTGCGGCAAGCCACGGCGGCGCGCCGGAATCATGCGCTTCCACGCGTCGGGATCAGCACCCACACCGCGATCCATCGGCACCGCATCGGCACCGAGGATCGTGCCCGAATTCTTTCGCACATCAGTCTGGATTGAACCCGGGCAGACGGCATTCACCGTGATGCCTTGCTCCGAGTAATCGCAGGCGAGCTGACGGGTGAGACCGACAACGCCGAACTTTGCTGCCGTGTACGACGCGCCGTCCGCAGCGCCACGTAGGCCGCCAACCGAGGACGTATTGATGATCCGACCGCCGCCGCCTTGAGCGAGCATGCGCTTGAGCGCGGACTTGCAGCCGAAGAAGCAGCCCTTCAGGTTGATGTCGACGATCTGATCCCAGAGCGCGGTGGTCGTATCGAGAATATTGGCGAAACCGTCGAACACACCCGCGTTGTTGATCATGATGTCCAGTCGACCGAAGCGTTTGACCGCCTCATCGACGAGATTGTCGACCTGTTCTTCGACGCGTACGTCCGTCTTGACGAAGTACACGTCGCCACCGTCGGCGCGCAGCGATTCAGCTACGTTCGCACCCTCGTCTGCGAGAATGCCACCGATGACTACCTTTGCGCCGGATTTAGCTAGCGTGCGCGAGATCGCAAGGCCGATACCGCTTTCGCCCCCTGTGATTACCGCAACACGACCGGAAAGATCAAACATTGACATAGCCTCCATAAATTGCAGTCGCCTGGCGCTGATTCGCGTCCTTGGGCGTCGAACGTGTCAACCTGATACAGCAGAAAAAACCGAGCAATAGAAAAATTCGACCCGGTGGTCAGTATGAACCATTTCGCCGCAAAGTCAAAAACATTTTCTGACGGTTGAGCATCCCACGCGTGCGCGGGCCGCACGGCGACGCGCCGACACCAGGAAAGGCAAGCGTAACGGGGCGCAAGGGGGGCATTTCCGCCCGGCATTCGGGGGAAGATCGTAGGCAGGCAAACGCATCGCACACAGACGTGCGCAATCGCCCCTGAGCCGCATGGCGGCTCAGGGGCGCAGAAAGAGGTTAGATCTGGACTTTAGGGGAATGCGCGCTCACAGACCAGCGAGCGCCTTCCGGTGCCTTCATGCGCCTGCCAGCAACTGGCCGGCTTGCGGCTGCCTGCCGACGGAAGCGCCGTTCGCTTGCGTGAATCCGTCCATGAGCATCGACACGTAGTGTTTCGCGATCGTCGTGGCCGGCAGTGCACCTTCGGGTTTGAACCAGGTATAAAGGGAATTGCACATGCCGAGAATCGCACGCACCGCGACACCGGGTGGGATGTCCTTGAAGTCGCCGTTCGCCACGCCTTGCGCATAGAGCAACTCGAGCTTGGCATCGTATTCGCGCTTGCGCATCGCTATCTGTCGGCGCTGCGCGTCGTCGAGCTCGCTTTCGTCGCGGTAGTAGATCGCATTCCACTCCGGCCGCTGCATGACATGCTGAGCATGCTCAATGATGAGCCTCGACAAGGTCTCACGCGGCCCAAGGTTCAGGCTCGCAACCGTCGAGATCATGCGGAAATAGTCGTCAAAGCAGCGAGCGAAGATCTGCCAAAGGATCTCACTCTTGCTTTTGAAATAGTAGTAGACGACCGACTTCGAATAGCCCAGATTCGACGCGATATCGTCAATCGTTACAGCCCTGAATCCGCGCCGAGCAAATAGACTCACTGCAGATAGCAGAATCTCTTCCTGTACGTAAGCCTGCTTGCGGGCCTTGAGCTCCTGGCGTCGGTCACTGGTCATGTCTTTTACTCTTCGTGTTGACGAGCCGGCTCGTCAGGGCGCCTGCATTGCGTCGGCGGCCCGTTCGCCTACGCGTTCCTGCGCGGTCACCTTGACTGCTTCGGGGATAGGCTTGCTCCGACGCGCCTCCAGATCAAAATAAACCGAGGTCATGTGCACTTCCGCGGCCACTGCTCCCTGGGGACCCGAAAGGACATGGTGCGTCTTGAGTGAACTGTTGCCCACTCCCGTCACACGACTCTCAACCTTGAACAGATCTCCGACGCGCAACTCCGCGCGAAAATCGATCTCGTATCGAACATCGGCCCAGCCTTCGTGCCGGTCGGTGCGCCACGCCGGGTCATATCCAATTGATTCGACGAGATGCCACATTGCCTGATCGAATGCCGCCACGTAGTACTGGACCGTCATGTGGCCCATCGCGTCGGATTGCGCAGGATAGACGACGCCTCGATATGTTTGCATTGGTCAGAGCAGGCTGCAAATTTAATATGTCTAAATTGTCCGTTTTTTTGACCAACAAGTCAAATCAGGGCGAACCAGAGCAGTGTGTTCAGAGCTCAGGTTCGCGCGCGCCCAACGGACCGAATTCTTCTTACTCCGCACGCCCCAGTCGAGGGACGTGTTTACTCGAATGTCTTGTCAATTTCTGCTTGCGCCTTGATCCATGCCTTGCGCGTATTGGCCGTGACCGACTTGTAATAGTCCTGCTTCGGCTGTTGGTAATAGCCGGCTCGCGAGATCTGGTAAGCGTTCGCACGACGCAGATCCGCGAGCGGCTCCGCAACCTTCAGCGCCATCAGATTTGGATTGATTACCGGCACTTCCGCCGGCGTTCCACCGTTGATCAGGTACGTCTGGTAGCAAGCCGCGATGATCGTGCAGTTCAGGATAATCGCCTCTGCCCCCGTCTTTTCAACCGTGCGCCGGGCAACTTCGAGCACGTCACGGCCCACGCCGTCCGGATCCTTGATCATGTCGCGGATGTACCAGTCGATCACTTCAAAACCCCGGATGTTGCCGTCCAGACCGGTGATCTTTGCGTGATCCTGCATGTATTCACACGCTTTCCGATGATCGGTCACGATGGCGACCGAGCGGCCGAAGTACGGCGCCATCTGCAGCGACGCTTCCATCGGTCCGATCACCGGTATGTCAACCAGCTCGCGGCCGACCCGAACGCCCGGGTCGTAGCAGCAACCGGAGATCACTGCATCAAACCCTGCCTCCTCCGAGCGCTGGATCGCCTCGAACAGCGACATCTCCATCAGATGCTTGGGGTAGAAGTAGTCCGGATCTGCCGTTGCACCTTCGAGGTGTGAGATTACAAGTTCAGTGCCTTCTGCAGCATAGTGCGAAAGCGTCTTCTCGATGATCTCGTCGTAGGCATGAGTGCCGAACGGATTGATGAAGTTAATTTTCCTGGCCATACAATTCCTGATTTAGACAAACTACAGAGGTTCTCTGGGCTACTTCGCGTACGTCGCGACAGCCGCGCTGGAGTGCAGAGACGTCGTCTCAGCGCACTCCGCGGCGCTGTCACGCCGGTTGCGCCTTCCGGTGCATCATGACCTTCCATTCGCCTTCCTGAACCACCTCGTTACGCTGGTTGCGGATGGCCACGTAGAACGTCACGATACCCGTGCCCGGCTTCTTCGTCTCGCGCTTGGCGAGCACCTTCTCGTACACGTGGATCGTGTCGCCAATCTTCACCGGACCGCGCATGTCCCACGTCATCCCGAGGAACGCCACCGCCGTGCCCTCCTTGATCCCCAGGCGGCTCTCCAGGCCCGTCGCGATCGCGAACGCGGCCGGACCGTGCAGGATACGGCCGCCGAAGATCGTGTTGCGCGCGAACTCTTCGTCCGTGTGCACCGGGTTGTTGTCGCCCGTGAGCGCCGTGAACATCACGATGTCCGCTTCGGTGATCGTGCGACGCGGCGAATTCCACTCCGTACCCTCTTCGAGTTCCTCGTAGAACTTCGCATTCGGGCCGATACCGGTAGCCACTTCTGCTTGCTCGCTCATTGGATCAATCCCTTTAAATATACCGGCCGTGGCCTGTCTCTGTATGTCCCGAATATCCCGACGCCATGTTCGGAGCGCCGGGGCTTCGCCTTATTTCGCGTCCGCGAAGCGCGGATCGCCGACCTTCGCAGCCTCGGGGCTGAGGCCAGCTCCCTTGAGGATTTGCGTGATTTCGCCGTTTTTGTGCATCTCGTCGATCGACGCGTTGAGCGCCGCCCCCAGGGCCTGATTGCTCTTGTTGTACAAGTACCCCGTTTGTGCCGGCTTCACGGACGAACGTACACGCTCATCCGGATCGGCGATTTCAATCTTGATGCCCTTGAAGCCGCCCTTCTTTTGCGCCTCAATGCCGGCGGTATAGGTATCCACCGCCGCGTCGAGCCGGCCTGTCTGGAGATCCTGCGCCATTGCAACGGGGTTGGGATACAACTTGAGCTTATCCCCGAAGATCGCCTGCAGTTCAGGCACCCAGAGATACCCCTGAACCGTGCCAACGGAGCGCCCCTTGAGGTCGCTCAGCTTCTTGGTGCCGTCATGCGTATAGATCCCCATGAGTTCGAGATACAGCGGGTCCGATACACCCATCACCTGTGATCGCTTCTCGGTGCGATACCACGAAGCCGACGAGATGTCGGCGCGCCCCGAAACGACATACTGCAGCGATGCTGCGTCGTCGGCAGACGTAGCCTTGATCGTCAAGCATTCCTTGTCGGCAAAGCGCTTCAGAATGTCGGCGTCCACGCCAACGAATTTTCCGTCCTTGTCGACGCTGTCGAACGGCGGGTAAGTAATCGTCGAGACAGTCAACACGCCGGGCGTCACCGTGTCGAACTTGTGCGCCGGCTTGCAGTCGGCGGCAAACGCCATCTCGCCGGTAAGGACTCCAGAGATTACCAGTGCTACGTAGGAAACGCGCATAAAATGGGACTTCATTTTGGTGCTCCTCGTCTATTGTCGAACCAGGTTTCAACTACTAAATAAAATTCTCCGATCTTCCTACTCATGCCTGGAGAAATGGCGCTCCATCCGGCCAATCATCAGCGTCGAAGGAACACAGATACACGCGTACAGCAACCCGGTAAGGATGAGCACCGGCATGTAGCGGAACGTGCTTGAGCCGATGTCATTTGCTCGACTCACCAGTTCGGGAAGAGCGACGGTGAAGCACAGCGAGGTTGCTTGCAGCATCAGCAGGCTATAGCCGAGAAGCGGAGGGATGGCGACGCGCAAGCCTTGGGGTAACACAATCAGGCGGAAGCTGTCGCGCGTGCTCAGCCCTATTGCGAACGCCGCCTCACGCTGCCCGAAAGGAACCGACTGAAGGCCGGCCCGGATGATCTCGCTTGTGTAAGCGCCAGCGTTCAGCGCGAGCGCAAGAACCGATGACGCGAACGACGACAATGTCAACCCTGTCGTCGGAAGACCAAAATACAGGAACTGAAGCAAGATCAACGCTGGCGCACCACGACCGAGCTCGATCAAGACGATCGAAACATAGCGGACGAATCGCGATGGAGCACTAACGCCAACGGCGAGCACAAGACCAAGCGGAATTCCAAGGACGAGACATGCAACGGTGACTTCAATGCTGATGCGTAACCCGGCCAGCAAGCTCGGCAGCCACTCCACCCAAAGTTGAAGAATCTCGTTCATCGCGCCACCCGTACTCGAAGTCGATTGTCAAGCGTGCGTGTACCCAACGCCATCACAATGCTGATGCAGAAGTACATAACGCCAGCCGTCGCATAAACCTCAATACCCCTGAATGTGTCCATCGAAACGTGATACGCCGCGGATGCGAGTTCCGGCACGCCAATCGTGGATGCCACGGCCGTGTCCTTCAGCAGACCAATCGCATAGGTCGCAGATGACGGCAGGGCCACGCGAAAGATTTGGGGGCCGAGGACGTCGACGTATTGGCGGAGCGGAGAGAGGCCCAGGACCTTTGCCGCTTCATACTGACCCGCCGGTACCGATTTCAGCGCCCCGCGATAGATTTCGGCGACGTTGCCTGCAGTGATGAGGGCAAGGCCCAGCACGCCCGAGACAAACGGGCTCAGATGCAGCAGACCGCTTCCGATGCCGAAAAAGATGAAGAACAGCCAGACGATTGGCGGGATCGATCTCAGAATCAGGATGATGGAAAGGCCAACCGTGCGGACAATGCCAAAACGGGAAACTCGCAGGGCACAAAGCGGAATTGCGAGAACCGCTCCCGCGAGAAATGAGAATACTGTCAAGGCGATGGTCCAAGGGATTGCGTCGACCATCGCGATCGCGATCGTGCGAACAAGTTCGAACATTACCGGTCCCTCACTGCGGAAAGAAACTTCGCCACACGTTCGTGACGCGGGTGGTTCATCACCTGATCGCTGGCACCCTCTTCGAGAATGACGCCGTCGGCCATCACAATGACGCGATCCGAGACGTTCTCTGCAAAGCGCATTTCGTGAGTCACGACAATCATTGTCATGCCGTCGTCCGCAAGCTCCCGCATCACGGCGAGAACCTCGAGACCGACTTCGGGGTCGAGCGCTGAGGTAGGCTCGTCGAACAGCATGATCTTCGGATCGAGTGCGAGAGCCCGCGAGATCGCGATACGTTGCTGCTGCCCGCCCGAACATCGCGCCGGGTATTGGGCCGCCTTGCTCGCCAGGCCCACGCGCTCCAGCAACTGCATCGATCTGGCGTCGGCGTCCCGCTTGTTGCGACCCAGCACGCGCTGCTGCGCCAGGCTCACGTTCTGCAGCACCGTGAGATGGGGAAACAGGTTGAACGATTGAAACACCATGCCGAGCGTGCGGCGGAAGTGGTTCATATCCGTACGTGAGGTCTTCTGTCCAGCACGAATTGTCACGCCGTCAACTGTCACGCTACCTTCTGTCGGCGGCTCCAGTTGATTGATGCAACGCAACAGCGTGCTTTTACCGGAGCCGCTAGGTCCGATGATCGCGAGAACTTCACCTGCAGCCATCTGGAGGTCCACGCCGCAGAGCACCTGATGCTCTCCGAAGGACTTCTTGACGCCGTCCAGTTGCATGAGTGGCGCCCCAACACGCCCGGTGTTTGGCTGTTTCATACCAATTGCCGAAAGATCAGTCATGGTCACCGCTTCTATCGATGATGAGTCAACGCGCCCTGAGGTTCGCAGCACACGAACACGATCCGTCTGAGGGCCGCACACCTGAAGAGACTGGCCGGAATAGTGGTTTGAGAAATTTGAATACTCCCAACCCATAAAATTCGACCGTTGAGTCAGTATGCACGAATTCAGATCGAGGTCAAAAAAGTTTTTTTAGTGAGCGCTGCGCCCGCGAACACCCGCTCGAAACGTCAGGACCCAGGTCTGGCAAGGCTTTCCGCGACCGGACGAGATCACGGACTGTTGATCTTGCGGGCGCCTGGGACTTTCCCTGACGCACTGGCATAGAGGAAAGCACCGTCGCCGCAGAGCCAATCCTCAGTAACGGCTTACAAAAGCGGACTGTGTCATGCGCGATATTGACCAATAAGACTAAAAAGCATACTCTTCGGTCAGTTCAAATTTGCCACCACTGTGGATAGGGGACCGTGGGCACTGTGCCTCCCGTATTCACACCGTAAGCGCGGGACGAAATGAACACATTGGAACATCAACTGGAGTATCCCTTTGGGGACAACCTCCCTTCTGGCGGCAAGCTGCTTGAGGTCGCCGACGACGTCTTCTGGCTCCGCATGCCGCTTCCGTTTGCCCTTGATCACATCAATCTCTGGTTACTGAGGGACGAGATCGATGGGCGCCCGGGCTGGTCCGTCGTCGACTGCGGCGTCGCGACGGACACGACAAAGGCACTCTGGGAACACCTGTTCACTACGGCTCTTAACGGCTTGCCCGTTCTGCGCGTTCTGGTAACGCATTGCCACCCTGATCATCTGGGGCTCGCGCAATGGCTGGTTGCCGGCGGCAACCATGCGCGCTGGAATGCCTCGCTGTGGACCACGCAGGGAGAATATCTGTTTGGGCGCACGCTCCTTGGCGGCGCAAGTTCGAACGTAGCAGGGCCTGGCGCGGCGCTGCATTTCGCTAGAAATGGCCTCGATGACGAGGGGCTTCTGCGCCAGATCCGCGAGCGCTCGAGCTACTACCCGGATCTTGTGCCTGTGATTCCTCCGGCCTATCGGCGCGTTTGCGACGGGGAAGTTATTTCGATCGGCCGGCGGAAGTGGGAAGTCGTGACTGGATTCGGCCACTCCCCCGAACACGCCGCTTTTTACTGTGCCGCTGATGAGTTGCTGATCTCCGGAGACATGATCCTCCCGCGGATTTCAACGAACGTCTCCGTCTTCGACATGGAGCCCGACGCTGATCCGCTCGCGCTGTACCTCACGTCCCTCGAGCGCTACGCGGGCATGCCGGAAAGGTCTCTCGTGCTGCCCGCACACGGAAAGCCGTTCCGCGGTTTGCAAACGCGCATCAAACAGCTTAGAGACCATCACGCCGCGCGCCTTGACGAGGCTTTCGCTGCGTGTTGCCAGCACGCACGAACTGCGGCTGAGCTTGTACCCATCCTCTTCAAGCGAAAGCTCGACGCACATCAGTCGGCCTTCGCGATGGGCGAGGCAATCGCGCACCTGCACATGCTATGGCGCAGTGGCAAACTCGACCGGTTCATGGATGGTCACGGGAGATATCGGTTCACCGCCCGGCTGCCGTGTGAATCGCCCTCTGATGACATCCTGACCCCAGCGGGCGCTGGCGTCACCGTGCCGATGGCGTGACGTCACATATCGAGGCGCAGGGTTACCTCTTTCGATAAATCTCTTCCAAGGTGTATCCAATGGGCAAGAAATACCATATTGCAGTGATTCCTGGCGATGGAATCGGAGTCGAAGTGATGCCCGAAGCAATTCGGGCGCTCGACGCAGTTAGTCAGCGTTTCGGTATCGAACTCGAGTACCACAACAAGGAGTGGGCGAGCTGCGACTACTATCTCGTGCACGGCACGATGATGCCTGTGGACTGGAAGGAACAACTGCTGCAGTGCGACGCTATCCTTTTTGGTGCGGTCGGCTGGCCTGAGAAGGTGCCCGATCACATCTCCCTGTGGGGATCGCTGTTGAAGTTCCGTCGCGAATTCGATCAGTACATCAACCTGCGCCCCGCTCGCCTCTTTGATGGGGTTCCGTCTCCCCTCGCGGGACGCAAGGTCGGCGATATCGACTTCATGATCGTCCGCGAAAACACCGAGGGCGAATATACGGCCGTGGGTGGCGTCATGTTCGAAGGTACAGCTCGCGAATTCGTCACACAGGAAGCGATCTTTACCCGGCACGGCAGCGAACGCGTGCTCGACTTCGCATTCAAGCTCGCCCAGCGGCGCAAGAAAAAGATCACCGTTGCGACGAAGAGCAACGGCGTGGCCGTCAGCATGCCGTGGTGGGATCAACGCGCAGCCGAGGCCGCCGCGCGCCACCCCGACGTGAAATGGGACAAGCAGCACATTGATATTCTTTCCGCACGCTTTGTCCTGTCGCCCGACCGCTTCGATGTCGTGGTCGCGACCAATCTTTTCGGTGACATCCTTTCCGATCTTGGCCCCGCGTGTACGGGCACGATCGGCATCGCGCCGTCAGGCAACCTGAATCCCGAGCGCACTTTCCCTTCGTTGTTCGAGCCAGTTCACGGATCGGCACCCGACATTGCAGGTAAGAACGTTGCGAATCCGATCGGCATGATCTGGTCTGCGGCAATGATGCTGGACTTCCTCGGAAACGGGGCTGGCGCCGAGCACGACGCAGCTAACGCCATCGTCGCCGCAATCGAAGCTACGTTGCGCCAGGGACCGCGTACGCACGATCTTGGTGGCGCGGCCAGCACTTCGGATGTGGGCGGTGCAATCGCTTCGCGCATCGCTTGACGCAAGGGAGCGCTGCCTGCCGTCTTGCGGTAGGCAGCGCTCGCCCTCAAGATTTACGGCTTTAGGACTGAGGGCTGCCATACCCCTGTCGCTTCGACCTGCGATGCGAATTGAACGAGAAGATCCTCCCTGCCAAACGGTGCAATGACCTGGACTCCCACCGGCAGACCGGCTTCCGTCCAGTGTAACGGCAGGTTCGCCGCGGGTTGCCCCGACGCATTGACGATCGCGAGGTGCGTGGAATACCTCGCTACCGACTCCCGGAAATCGACAAAGCTCCCTCTCATTGCAAGTTCCCCATGCGGGGCGGCCGGCCGGGTCAGGGTCGAAGTGAGGATAAGGTCGCAGTCGACGAAACACCGGTCAAGCGCTCTGCCAATCGAGTGAAACGTCGCGATATCCGCGGCATATTGCTTTGCCGTGATGGCTTGCCCGACTTCGTAGCCGTCAAGCATTGCCTCTTCGAGATCGTCCGAGGTAAGTGCCCTTTTCTGCACCGCCAGTCGGCCGTCCACGGTTAGGGCGAGATTCGCCGCGAGAACACGCGTGTGCGCCGCGACGAACCGCTCGTATTGCAGTTCGGCCGGCGCGCGCGCTGACTCAACCACGTGACCGAGGGAGGCGAAAAGTTGAGTCGCTTTCTCAAGCGCACCGACACACTCCGGCGCAAGTTCGACAGCTGTCAAGGGATCGCGCCAAACCTTGATGCGCAGCGGTCGGTCGAACGGGCGCAGAACGAATCCGGTTAGCGGAGCGCCAACGGGTGACGCATACGGCGCACCGGGTTCGTACCCGCCGACTGCATCGAGCGCGGTCGCCGTGTCGCGCACCGTTCGGCTAAGAACGCCGTCAGTCGCGAGGCCACCCCAACCCTCCCCACGTAGCGGCCCCATCGGAATGCGCCCACGCGAGGATTTGAGACCGAATACACCGCAGCACGAAGCCGGGATTCTGATCGAGCCGCCGCCATCACTGGCGTGCGCCACTGGCACGATCCCCGCTGCAACGGCCACTGCAGCGCCTCCGCTCGAACCACCCGACGAGCGTGTACGGTCATAGGGGTTCAGCGTGGGGCCACCGTTAGCCTTTGCCTCCGTTGTGGGCGCCATGCATAGTTCCGGCACCGTAGTACGAGCAAACGCCAGCAAACCAGCGGTCTCAAAACGCTGGCACAAGGTCGCATCAATCTCATGTTCGATACCTGCAAACAGGTTCGATCCAATGTTCGATTTCAACCGCCGCGATGGCAAACCGGAGTCCTTGAGAAGGAACGGAATGCCGGAGAATGGACCCGTCTGTTTCCACTGCCGCGCAAACGAGCGAGCCGCGTCGTATTCCGGGAGACAGATAGCGTTGTACATGGCACCAACGCTGCTCGCGAGACGAATCGCGCACTCCATCAACTCAACGGGCGTGACCTGACCGGATGCCAACAGACCGGCGAGGTCTACGGCGTCATACTGGATATATTCGCGTTCATTCATTTCGGACAAGTTCTCCCCTGTGGGATTGCGCGCCGACGCCCGCATGCGTTCAATGGAATGTCAAGTCGGCGGAGCCATCGGCGAATCGCGGCGGACAGAATGCCGTTACCGGCGGCGGCACCTCGCAACGTACGACGTCGACCAGCACTGTTTGCGAGGTCGACGACTGAGACAGCCGTGACGCCCCTCTGTCGGATGTCACTGCGTTCGGATTGCCGTGTTTTTCCAGCGACCGGGGAGATCCCGGTTCGGCGGGATCAAACCAGGCGCCTGTCGCGATCTGCACTACGCCGGCGCGAAGGTGATCCGATATCCTCAATGAGGCGACAAACGAGCCTCGCTCATTGAACGCCACCACCAGGTCCCCGTCAGCGAGCTGACGCGAAATCGCATCCCGTGGGTGCATGGTCAGCACCTCCCTACCGTCCCGTTTGGAGGCACGACTCAGACTCGAGGGATCGAGCTGACTGTGCAAACGGGTTGCGGGCTGATGTGAGAGCAGGTGTAGAGGAAAGCGGCCGGCGATTTCGGCCCCACGCCATTCCGTTGGTTCGAGCCACGAGGGATGCGGCGGGCAGTCCGGATAGGCATACTTCTCTATGGTGGCCGAATACAGTTCGATCTTGCCTGATGGCGTCCCAAGTCGATGCGCCGCCGGATCGCGCCGAAATTCCTCGAACATCAACGGGGCGTCGCAGCATGCGTCGTTCGGGAACGCATACCTTCCGACCTCCCAGAACTCGTCGAACTCCGGTGGCGCGTAGCCTCGTTCGATCGCCCTCGCCCGGGCATCCGTGTACATCTTGCACAGCCACTGCATTTCGCTCCTGCCCTCGGTGTATGCATCGCCACAACCGAATCGGTCCGCGAGTTCCAAAAAGATATCGTAGTCGTTGCGCGCATGCGCGAACGGCGGAAGTGCCTGATACATCGCGAGGTAGTGCCTCTGCATGTCCGCCGCGAGAATATCGTTGCGCTCGAGGGTTGTCGTCGATGGCAGCACGATGTCCGCAAACCGCGCTGCTGGATTCCACCACGGTTCGTTGACCACGACGAGGTCCGGGCGCCGCCAGGCTTCAACGAAGCGATTCAGGTTCGCGTTGTGATGAAATGGATTTCCGCCCGCCGAATACACGATCTTGATGTCAGGGAGGGTGAGCTGTGCGCCGTCATATTCGATGACAGCGCCTGGGTGGAGCAGCATGTCAGCCACCCGTCCAATGGGTACGGCGATTTTCACAGGGTTGTCGCCCAGCGGCATAGTCGGTCGAGGAATCCTTGCTGGACGCTCAACGGCGTTGCCGTTCACGGCACCGATTCCTATGCTGAATCCGCAACCAGGACGTCCGATCTGGCCAAGCATGCTCGCGAGCGCAATCGCCATCCAGATGGGCTGCTCGCCGTGTTCGGCGCGCTGGACGGACCACGAGACACAAATCAGCGTCCGCTTCGTCGCCATGGATCTTGCTAGCTGCCGGATCGTTTGACTGTCGACTCCGCAGATGCTCGACGCCCAATTGGCGTCTTTAACGATGCCGTCCTCCAGGCCTACGAGATAGTCGCGGAGTGCATCAAAGCCCACGCAATAGCGCTGGAGAAATTCGACGCAGTGCAGTCCCTCGTCGATCAGCGTGTGAGCGAGACCAAGCATCATCGCCACATCCGTATTCGGAACAATGGGAAGCCACTCAGGATCCAGCGCTGCCGGCGTGTCTTCACGCGCCGGGCTTACATTCACAAATCGAACGCTTCGGCGTGCGGCCCGTGAAATCCACTCGCTGCTTTCATGCAATACCGCGCCGCCTGCGTCCACCTGCATGTTCTTTTCATGCATTCCACCGAAAAGGACGACCTGCTGAGCGTGATCAGCGATAGCCCTCCACGGCATGACCAGCGAGGTGATGTCGCTTCTTCCAATCACATAGGGTGCAATATGCATGGCGGCGCCGAAGCTGTGATTGCCTCGCTTGTCCACGTATCCACCGATCAGACCGAGGAAGCGCTTAAGAACGCTTGGGGCGTGATGCAACCGCCCAGCGCTTGCCCACCCATATGAACCGCCATAGATCGATTCGTTGCCATGCAGCGAAATCGCTTCGCGCAACCCCTCTTCGACGAGGCTTAGCGCAACATCCCAACTCACAGGTACAAACGGTTCTGTTCCTCGCGCACCTCGTGAGGCCTTGCGGCGCTGCAAATAACCACGCCTGATGTGGGGGCATGTGACACGTAAGGGACTATGAACCATTTCGACAAGTCCCGCGATCAGCGCACTTGGATGCGGGTCATCCTTAAACGGCTCAACTCCTACAATCCGGCCTCCAGCAACCTCGACCGTGTAAGCCCCCCAATGAGAGGCTGTCTGGAACCTTCGCCCGGAATTCAAAGCTGATTTCCTCCCCAGGGGCGGGAGTGCGGTCCCATGCCACCGCGCCGCCCTCAAATGCCCGGACGCACGTGTCCCCGCCCCGCTCACCCCCCGCGCAATGACACAAACCGAGCAGGGTAAAAAATAGACTGCCCGGTCAGTATGACACACGAAAGCAAGAGTACCCAACCGTATATTTTCCCCGGACGGGTTTTCCCTGGCCAAGGCACCCGCGCCTTTTCTCTTCTTGCGTTCCCAAAATTTGGCGTTATATACTTGGTGGTCAGTTTTTTAATACACTTGGTTTTTTCAACCCTACTTGAGGTGCTCACATGCTCACTCCAGTCAATGCCCCCGGTGGCGCATTCCCCGGCGTTTCGCAGGCCATGCAGATCTCCGGCGGAGATCTGCTCATCCTCAGCGGCCACGTCGGTACCGATGAAAACGGCAATCTGGTCGAAGGCGGTTTCGAAGGCCAACTGCGTGCGACCTACAATAACCTCAAGGCAACGCTCGCGGTCGCCGGCGTCGGTTTCGAAGCGGTCGCTCGTATGACACACTACGTCTCCGAGTTCGATCCTTCGCTGCTGCCGATCCTGCGCAAGGTTCGTGCGGAGTTCATCAACAATGACGCGCCCCCCTCCGCGGCACTTATTCCCGTCGTACAGTTGTACGATAAGGCAGTACTGGTGGAAGTCGATGGCATCGCCGTCCTCCCGTCCAAGACTCGCATCGGTTGAAACTGAAAATGGCTGATTTCGACGCAGTGATTATCGGCGGTGGCCACAACGGACTTGTCTGTGCGAACTACCTCGCCAAAGCAGGCAAGAAGGTGTGTGTTCTCGAACGCCGCAACATCATCGGCGGCGCAGCGGTGACTGAGGAACTGTGGCCCGGCTTTCGTCTGTCGGTCGCATCCTACTGGATGTCGCTCATGCAGCCGAAGATCATGATCGACCTCGATCTGGTGGCCAACGGTGTCAAGGTCCTGCCCACCGCCCCTGGCATTCAGCCGTTTAGCGACGGCCGGGTGCTGGTCTACTGGGATGATGCCAAGCGAACCTGCGACGAGATCCGCCAGTTTTCGCCCGAGGACGCCGAGGCCTATCCGCGGTTTGTGAAACACATGGAAGGCCTTGTCGTTCACCTGCGCAAATTGCTCTTCGAGGTTCCTGTTGATCCGACGACAGGCCGTTTCAAGGACGTCGCGAAGGCGCTCGCATTTGCGTGGCGCTTCAAGGCGATCGGCCCGCGGTTCTATGACCTGTGGGACCTGCTGACGCTCAGCGCTCAGGACTTCCTGCGACGCTGGTTTGTCAGTCCGCAAGTCCTCGCCGCTTTTGGCTCCTATGTCTCCGGCGCAAGCAGCTTTTTCGGACCTAAAGTCCCTGGCACGGCGTACGTCCTGGCGCGCCCATTCATCCGCGATTCGTCTACTGCGGCTGGCCCCGGTGGACTCGTTCAGGGTGGCATGGGCAGCATCACCCAGGCACTCGCCAGGATTGCGCAAAAGCAGGGTGTGCAGATCAAGCTCAACGCCACGGTCGAAAAGGTGCTGGTTGAGAACGGTAAGGCAAAGGGCGTGCGCCTTGCGTCTGGCGAGACGATTAGCGCAAACATCGTTGTGAGCAACGCGGCATCCAAGCTCCTGTTCACCGAACTGATTGACCGCAAGGACGTACCTGCTGAAGTTGTCGATGCAGCGCGCCGCATCAAGACCGACTCGTCGGTCTTCAAGATCAATCTCGCACTTCGAAATCTTCCGAAGTGGACAGCGCTTGAGGCGCGTGGGCTCGACTTCAATCCGGGATCGATCACGCTGGCCGAAAGTATGGACGAGCTCCAGGCTAATTTCGAGGCGGTCGAGCGCGGCGAAATGTGCGAAAACCCTTACATGTGGATCGTCACGCCGAGTGCGTTCGACTCCACGGTAGCTCCCGCAGGTTTCCACACCATGAATATCATGGGCGGCCACGTACCGTACAAGCTCAAAAGCGGTCCGTGGGACGAGGCGGCACACGAGAAGCTCTTCGATATCATCATGACGCGTATCGAGAGGTACGCACCGGGTTTCCGCAACGAGGTCCTGCATAAACAGATCCTCGTGCCGCCCGATATCGAGGCAATTTTCAACCTCCCCGGCGGCCACGTGCATCAGGGTGAACTCACCATCGACCAGACCTTCTTCCGGCGCCCGATTGCTCACTATGCCGACTATCGGTCACCGATCACGGGCCTCTATCAGTGTGGAGCCTCGATGCATCCCGGTGGAGGCGTAACGGGCGTTCCTGGCCACAACGCAGCGAAGGTAATCCTCAGCGACAACTGACAATCCAGCTGGTCGCAGGGACGGGCCGTGGCGCTTCCGCGCCACGGCCCGTCTTCTTTGGAGAATTCCGATGAGACGCCAGTTGCGGTCAGGACACGGTTACCACCGGGGCACTCATCCGCTAGCACCGCACTGTCGTCCGTCAAGCGAGGAGACAACGATGCCCCTCCTACGGCGAGATTGGTGTCGTACTTAGGTGCGACCTGGTGATCCGTCGCAACGACGACGATGCACGCGACGCTCGCGGAAAGCGCGATGTGGGAGAATTTGCTCCATTGAATCTGGCGGCGCGGGGACAGTGGCAATGCGGACAACTGCGAACACTATCTACATAGCAGCGACGGTCACCAGTCGGAAACCAAATAAATTCCGGCCGTGGCGAACCACGACCGAATGTTCGGTATTTCAATGTGCTATGTCAAAGTCTCCAGTGACTGACCGCGCGAAAGATCTTCGGATTCCAGATCGCAAAACCGTGAGCCTATCTACCGTATGCCACCTCGCTGCGCGCACCCAGTCGGCGTTCTCCGTTATTAGCCGTGGCTTTTTACAATGCCCGGACCCCTTACTCCCGAAGTCGACGTGCATACGCGATGTGGAGGGCGCTACCGCAGGACGTTACGTATCCGCACGAGGTAGCACCCAGCGGTAATAACCAGATCTAGGACTTAATCGATTCAGTAAGCCTGAATTCACCGACTACCTCGTCGAGTTGGCTACCCTGGTCCTGCAGCGCACGTGCGGCCGCCGCGGCCTCTTCAACCAGCGCCGCATTTTGCTGAGTTACGTCGTCTATCTGAGCGACGGCACGATTGATCTCGGCTATCCCGCGGCTCTGCTCTTGCGAGGCCACAGTGATCTCGTTGACGATTTCCGTCATTTTCTCAACAGAAGATGTGACTTCTGAAATCGTGATGCTTACCCGGTTCGCCAACTGCGCGCCGTGCTCGATCCGATACGCTGACGCCTGAATCAGCGCCTTGATATCCTTTGCGGCCGCTCCCGAGCGTTGTGCAAGACCACGCACCTCGCTGGCGACCACTGCGAATCCGCGACCCTGCTCGCCAGCCCTCGCCGCTTCAACAGCCGCATTGAGCGCCAGGATGTTGGTTTGAAACGCGATGCCCTCGATTAGTCCGGTTATCTCGCCCACGCGTCCCGATTCGCCGCTGATGGTGGCGAACGTCTCCAGGAGATCGCGGACCACCTCGTTTGCGCGGGTCACTGCGTCTGAAGCACCGCTGGTAAGGTGGCTCGCCGCTTGTGCATTTTGTGCGTTTTCCTTTACGGCCGCAGTGAGCTGCTCGAGACTCGCGGCAGTTTCCTGAAGCGCTGCCGCCTGTTGTTCAGTGCGTGCGGAAAGATCCGCGTTTCCCGTCGCTATTTCGCCGGCTGCCAAACCGAGTTCGCGACTGTTGTCGCGCACTCGATGAATAACGCCACTCAGCTTCTCGACAAACCGGTTGAAATGTGCCGCGACTATCCCCACCTCATCCTCGCTTGCAATCTGCAGACGCTGAGTCAGGTCACCTTCCCCCGAGGCGATGTTTTCCATGCCGCGCGCGACGATATGCAGCGGTCGCGTCATCCGTCGCCCGATCACTAACGCAAGCGCCATGGTTACTGCTGCAACCATCGAGGCAGCGGCAATCAATGTCGCTGTCAATCGATCGGCGGCCGATATCATCTCGCGATGCGGCACCAGTCCAACGAACTTCCAACCCAGTTGCGGCGACGTATATACAATACAATCAAACGCCTCATTCCCGATGACGACTGAGTGGAGTCCTCCTGATACGTTGGCGATCTCCCCGTATCCCTCCCCCAGCGAAGCGAGTGGCTTAAAGTTCTTTGACGGATCGCTTGGGTCGGCTATGACCTTGCCGGTATCCTCCACTAGCATCAGATAGCCACTCTTTTCGAAGCGCACTTTCGACACGATAGTTGTCAGTTGCTTCAACGATATATCCGTGGCTACCACGCCAACACGCTTGCCAGCAGAGTCTCTAATCTCGCGGACGAAGCTGACGACAGTCTCCCCCGTACCAGTGCCGACTCCTGAAAAGGAAGCGGTTCGCGCAGTTTGGCCGTTCGCGTCCACAGCAGTGCGGTACCACGGTCGCGTCCGGGGATCATAAGCGCTGTGAAAGTTCTCCTTGGGCCATTGAACAAATCCCCCCCATTCTGTTCCGACGTACGCGTAACGAACGTCAGGATGAGTTTCACCCACGCTCCGGAGTGTCCGATAAATTTCGCTCTCCACCGACCCTTTCGACTCGGGATCCATCACGCCACCGGCATGAACGTACGATGTGACGGACCCATCAACGGACTTGAGTGTAGGCAACGTCGTCAGAAACGTTTCGTTGTTTGCCATTTGCTGGAAGGTATTCTGCAAGCTCTGATCGAGCTGCTGAATTTGACCCAGACTGACATTGATAAAGCCCTCTCGGGCCAGCTTGCGTTCATGAATCGTCGCGAATGCTGTGACTACGGAAACGGTAATGATCAGCGACGCGCCGAGCAGCAAGCTCAACTTTCCAGAGATGGTTTTTGTAATTCCAAATGCTTTCATCGAGGCTCATTCGCTCGCGTACGCATCACGCAGTTCCGTAGATCCGAACTGCGTGACAAAGTGTGTGCGGGAGCCGATCGTGCGCTCCCGCCAAGAGGAACCCGCCCGTCTCGTGATGTGCCCACAGCCCGAACGCCTCCACGGAGCCTGACAACGCTCCGATAACGATGGCGAACTACCACATCACGAGAGGTACAGCCACCCAACAGTGCGTCGTCGATCAGAAGTGGTGCAACATCGCTACGCGATAGACCATCTGATTACGCCCGGACGATGGTGCCGCGGAACCAACAATGTTGGCCACGTCGAAATCTGTACCAGTCGACCCCGTGGCGTGCTGATATGCCCCCTGAACGTAGACAGACGTACGCTTGCTGAGATCGTAGTCAAGCATCAACGCGAGTTGGTGCCAGTTTGCCGATGCACTTCCGGCCGTCGTTGAAATGTGTACGTGCGTGTAGATGTAGCCAGCACCGAGCCAAAGATCTGGCTGGAAGAAATACTGGCCGTTGACGTCGACGTTATCGAATTTCCAAGAATTCTGGCCCGCAGCCGGCTGATTGACAAAGTAGCCATTCGAGGTCGGATCGTAGACGTCGACATGTGAGTACGCGACCGAAGCGGTGAACCGTTCATTAAATTTGTAGGATACGCCCGCGTCGATATTCTGCTGCGACGAAGCCACGAAGACTGCTTCGCTCGCAGTAATGGCCCCACTGCTGTTGAGACCTGGCGCGCTCGCTTTCAGGTACGCGACCGCCGCCGACAGGGCTCCCATTTGATACTGCAATGCGGCGCTATATACGCGGTTCTGGGCGAAGCCACCTGCTTCGTTGCTGAAGCCGTAGAGCGCCTCACCGGTAAACCCGGCGATCGTTGGTGACACGTATTTTGCGCCATTCTGGATACGGAAATCCCAATCGGAGTTGTCGTTATCATATGGGTGCGCGCCGAGGTCGCCCGCCCAGTTGCCCGGCGACGTAAAGCCGCTCCACATGTCAATTGTCGGATCGTACTGACGTCCAAATGTCAGCGTCCCGTACTGATCGGAAGAGAAGCCAACATACGCTTGCCGGCCGAACAGACGCGAGCCCTGACCCATCGTACCGGTGTTCGTGTTGAAGCCGCTCTCGAGCTGAAAGATGGCCTTCAGACCGGCGCCGAGGTCCTCCGATCCTTTCATGCCCCAGCGACTTCCTGCGGTATCCCCGCTAACCATCTGATAGCCCCGGTGGCCGCCGGCGTTCGTCGTGAAGTTAAAGCCCTCATCGATCACGCCGTACAACGTCACCGTACTCTGTGCGTAGCTGGACAAACTGAAACCCATCGCTCCAATCGCTGCGAGCGCTAATATCGTTCTTCTCATTGCTGATCTCCCAATGGACTGGCATACGCCAATCAAGTATTCGTTCTTCTCAGGGTTTACTTACTTTATACGCACTCCTACGCGATCAATCGACCAGTGCGAAGTGGACATTCGGACTACGTTAAGGTCGGTCGCCCTTCGATGCTTCCGATGGGGTTGGGCAGATCGAAATTCAGAAACGGCGACCGACAGGTCGACTTAGTTCACCCTTACTGGATTGCGATCGGGCGGAGATCGAAGCCGCCGATCGAACCGCGAACGTCGTTCGGGACCAGCATGAACGTGAACGCATACACCTTGGCGGTCGACAGCGGCTCGAGATTCATCATCTCGATGATGTGCACGCCCTGTTCGATGAGCGCATATACGTGCATCGGATCGCTGCTGCCGGGCTTCTTCGGCGGATAAACCTCCACACCTGTCGTATCGCCCCCAATCACCATCGCACCCTGATCTGCGATAAGCCACTTCGCTGCGGCCATGCCGAGCCCGGCGTAATTGTGGTCTTCAAGTGCCTTGTGGTCGTGTCCCGCCTCACCCCAGTAGCGATTCATGCCCATGCGCACGAGCACTACATCGCCGGGCTTTATCGACGCATGCTCTGCAGACAACGCCCCCTTGAGATCGTCGACCGTTATCTCGTATCCCGACGGCAAGGAATCAACGCCTTTATACGTGGCGACGTCGATCAGCACCCCACGCGCGATAACCGGCGGAATCGTCGTTGCGTCGCACTTACGCATCCCAAAATCACCCACCGCGTCCGCGGATTTGAACCCGTTGTAAAAGTGGTCATCCGGACCAACTGTTACGTGTCCGAGTCCGTCAAACTTTGTCCCGGTGTTATCGCTCATGAACAACTGCGCGCTTTGCCACGCCGTGCCGGAAGTGTTGCCGCCCTCCGGAGTCATGAAGTCAAAATCCTTCATCGTCTTGATCCCGTGCGGTGTGCGGAACATCATGAGTTCAAGAGGACCGTGGCCGTCCCAGTGGTAGGAATTTCGATCCATCGGCAAGCCGAGATCGAAGACCCGCCCTGTCGTAATCTGTTTCATTGCGGCGAGACGCGTCGCATCGGTCATTTCATTCAAGGCCCCTACCTGGTCGTCCTTGCCCCAAACCCAACCCCAACCCTGCCCGCGCTTCCACTTGATCATTCCATCATCACCCGCAAAAACGGTGTTGCACGCGCCGCCTGCGACGGCGGCAGCTAGAAGCCAGGAAATCATACGTTTCATAACCACTCCGGTTTGTTGAGATACCAACTAAAAAACCTTTCACGAACGGATCAAGGCGCGGCTTCACCGGCGCGCATGGCACCGTTGAAGTTCATATCGAGCCTGACGCAACGCCGTGTCGATTACTTCACGAACCGCGGAGCGCCAGCGTCTGCACTCGATGACTCCACGCCGTAGTGCTTCAGAATGCGAGAGAACTCGCCGCTAGCCCTCGCCTCGGCGATATCCTCGTCTATCGCTTTCGCCAAGGCATCATTCGATTTCGGCATGAGGAATGCCGTCTGTGCGGGGGATACGGATGCACGCACCCGGTTATCCGGCTTCGCCGGCTTGATCTTCAGGTTCGGATAGCCATTTGAATGAGTCTGCGCATATGCGCCTTTGGTATAGCTGTCAATCGCAGCATCAATCCGACCTGCAGCAAGGTCCTGCGCTAGCGCAACCGGGGTTGGGTACAGCTTGACTGAATCTCCCAGCACCGCCCGCAGGTCGGGAACCCAGAGATACCCCTGTACTGTGCCAACCCTTCGCCCCTTCAAGGACTCGATAGAATCGCTGCCATCTTTGGAGTAAATGGCAAGACGCTCGACGAGCAAGGGTGCACTCAGGTTCAGTACCGTCGAGCGCGCCTCGCTTCGGTACCAGCCAAAGGCGCCGAGATCCGCGCGCCCCGCCATAACGTATTGCGTTTGGCCAGTTGGATCCACCATTGCCGGTTGGACGCGAAGGCATTCCCTGGCGGCGATATACCGGATCAGGTCAGCCTCAATGCCAGAGAAATTCCCGGACACGTCGAGCGAGTCGAACGGGGGGAGCGTGCTCGTGGCGACCGTCAAAGAACCAGGACTAACCGTGCTGAACTTGTGCGCTGGAGTGCACGCCACCGCCATGGCCGACGTCGCGGCAACCATCAAGGCGGCGCCGACTGCAAAGCAAGAAACTGGTCGCTTCATCTTCAAGATCCTCATTTAGCTGCTCAATGCCTTTCTCCCGCAACAGGACGTCACTCGCGGACAGCAAGCGGCCGACGCCCATAGGGAGTGCGTTGCTTATCTAGAAGCGGGTGACAAGTGCGGTGCGCATGGCGAACTGACGATCGGTCGTCGACGTTTGCGTCCCCGCTCCTTGATAGAGATCAGCTCCCTTCGCGGCGCCGCCCGCTTGCTGCGCGAACAAGCCGAAATAGATATCCGTTCTCTTTGAGAGCGCGTAATCGGTGCCAAGCGCGACGCGGTGGTATTTCACGGAGTAGCCTGCGTAATTGATGTGGCCGATCGTGTACAGATACCCGCCGATGACTTTGACCGCAGGTGTCACTGCGTACCGGAAGGAGACGTCTGCGTCGTCGAAGGTTGCATTGCCCTTCGTTCCATTTGCGTCGGCGAACCGGGCCCGCGTCAACACTGCCGCAAAGGTCGATTTTCCGACTGTGTATGTCGCCCCCAAACCGAACGAATCGACCTTGGACGGCCTGCCAACGTAGCTCCAGGGACCGGTCGAACCGATCGCTGATCCGCTGGTGTTGTCCAGATAGTGAGCACCGTCGGAAAAGAGGCTGGCAGGGTTATCGGCATGGAAATAGGCGAGCCCCGCACGCAACCCATGACCTGTATAGTCGGCGCCCGCGCTCCAGACGGGAACCTGCTTCTGCGATGTGGACGTCGCACTGTCGGCCAGTGCGACGAGGCCGCCAAATCGAATGCCATTCGCCAGAGCACTGGTGAATTTGACAGAGTTATCGATACGGTACGAGTTGCTGAGGTTGTCGATATCGCTAGCGTGCGACGCGTACGATCCAAGAACGGAGCCCGTCGTAGCGAACTGCAAATAGTCGACCATCGAATCGTACTGACGTCCCGCAGTCACTACACCGATGTTGTTGTTACTCAGGCCGAGATATGCCTGTCGCCCAAACATTCTTCCACCTTGACCAAGGTTTCCGGTCGGAATGTTGAAGCCATTTTCGAGACGCGTGAGGGCGCTCCATCCCCCGCCGAGGTCCTCCTGCCCACAGATGCCCCATCGGCTTCCGTACACGCCCGTATATGTGCCGTCTCTCATCGCATAGACCTGTTTCCCGCCCGAGTTATTGACGTAGTCAAATCCATTCTCAAGTACACCATAGAGGGTCATCGAGCCTTGCGCGAACACTGAGCTGACGTAGAAAAACATACTTCCAATCGCTAGCGAAACCGTAGGTATTCTTTTCATGACAGGCGTGTTAACTACCTATTTTTCTTGGGCAAGTGTGCATCGAGATCACGGACGACAGATGAACTTCACATCCGTCTCCTCGACACATACCGGTTAACCTTATATTTTGACTCCCGGGTCAGTATGCACGTTTGCCCGCTGCCGTCAAAATTAAATATTGCTGATTTTTCTTACCGTATACCCTGATTGATGGGTTAGGATTTTTCGCAATAAAAAAGGCCGGCAGATTTGAAGAGCCTGCCGACCCGTTGCTTCGAATTCTCGTCTCTGGTCTCAATACACCGTGGCACTCTCAGCGGACCATTTGATTTACACGTTTGAATAGTTCGGACCACCGCCTTGCGGGAATATGAGCTTTGTTAGCGCCATCAAACCGCACGACGTCATTGTTTTTTCTTCGCGCGACACGTGCCTTCAACCGTACCCTACCTTGAGGATTTGTGGACACTCATTCAGGCGCGACGAAGTTGCTGGAAGGGCGCAACGTGCCTAAGATTTACTGACGTTTCTCGATCGAGCCATACCCGAGAAAAAAAGCCCAGATCGCTCTAAGCGTCTGGGCTGCTTGTACATCATGAGAACGGCGCTACGTCAGAGACTTTGACGCCCGATTGCGCGATAGATGTTTGGGCTCCGCTCGCGAAGAACAAGAGCGTAGAAGACGCCAAAGATCAGCGTACCGAATACGAGAGCCAGCAGATACATCGCGACATGCACGTCTCCGGTCAAAAGGTCTATATTCGTCGTCGCCTCCCAACCAGTAACGAGAAGACCGAGAAGGCTCGCGCCTGGTGCATATAGCCGTTTCCACACACTGACATTGGCACCTTTACGGCGGAAGAACACGATCACCGAAAGCGATGTAAAGATCTGCAGGATGAGCAACGAATAGCCGGCCATGCCGACCAGCGCTTCATATACACCGTACGGGTCAACCGACGACGCGATCATCACAGCCGAGGCAACCCCACCGGTAAGCGATACCATGAGTGAGGCCTTGTAGGGCGACCCGTGAATACGGTGAACGGCTGCCCACCTCTTCGGCAACGTCCCATCACTGCTCAGTGAATAGACGTAGCGTGCGAGGATATTGTGGAGCGCGAGAAGGCATGCAAAGATGCTCGTACATGTCAGTGCGCTCACCACATCAAGACCCACCTTTCCGAGGAACATACCTACACTATCGAGCGACGCCGTCGCAGGCGCTGCTGCAGCATGGGTGAGTGCGGCCTCCGGGCCATAACCAACAATGAAGAAGTACGCGGCTGACGCGAAAATGCACGCCATGACGACGATCGACACATACGTGGCCTGAGGCACGGTCACCTCTGGATTCCTCGCTTCCTCGCGAAAGACCGCCGTCGCCTCGAAACCCGCGAAACACGTTACGCCGAACAGAACAGCCAGGCCAACGGAACCCGAGGTAAGCGCGGCCGGCGTCAACCAAGCCGGGTGGAAAGCCGCCGGGCCATGCGCGATTCCGATAGCCAACTCCCACGCAAACACAACAACGACTTCACAAATCAAGGCGACGGTCAGTACCTTTGCCGAGAGAGATATCTTGAAGTAACCCAAGATTGAGACTGCGGCCCAGATGACCATCGCCCACTGCGCCCAGGAGAGTGGGGAGTCGCCGAACGCGTGAGAACAGAAGGTATGGAAGACGACCCCCGCATAGAGGTACGTGCCAACAATGAAGAAGGCGTAAGCCAGCATAGCCATCAATGCGCAACCGAGCCCAAGGGGCTTGCCAAGTCCGACAGTGATGTACGCGTAGTAGGCGCCCGCGTTGGGGACGTGCCGAGACATTGCCGTGAATCCAACGGCGAACAACAGCATCAGAAGACCAGCGCCGAGAAAGGTTACCGGGGCTCCCAATCCGTTCCCCATCGAAAGCATGATTGGTATGAGCCCAATGACCACTGTCAGGGGTGCGTTGTACGCGAGCACCGTGAAAACGATGTCCAGGGTCCCTAAGTGCCCGCTGAGGCGGCGTGTAGCCGGCGCGGTTGACGCGTCAGGGATCTGACGTGCGAATGCACGGTCTATCTCTTCCATAACGTAATTCTTGCTCCTCGACTCTCTTCGATGGACTACATTGCCGGACGCCAGCGGTAACCCCGGCCCGGTCTGCCCCGGGTTACGTGGCAGGAGTGCCCTGGTTGAATGGACAGGCTATGCCCGTTTTCAGTCTCGCCGGTCAGACGTACATACTATACGGTCAAAAAAACGTGTCAATGGAATTCAAGCCTGGGCACAACACCAGCTTGACGGGAGCGCCTCTCGACGCGTTAGCCAACGGACACGTCCTTAGCCTCGCTTCCAGCCGAAGCACCGTCCTTCAGCCTCCCAGGCGATTGCGCCCCACTCTGCTGACAATCCCCGACCAACACGGCGGTACCGGGTCCGCAGGTTCAGGTCTTGGCGGTTACGGCCGATAGCGGTGCGCACGACAGTTTGTGCGATGCGTCCCCACCCCTTAACATCGCACCGCGACAAGCAACGGGTTCCATGTCCAGACCAGGGCGCATTAAGCACGAGTGCGCAACGGCATGAAGGTCGTGAAGCCGACTACGTGTCTAGAACCTGTGGGCAATGCCCATGCCTGCGGCAATCTGTGTCCGCCCTGAAGCGGGAGCCGACTGAAATCCATCGCCAATGGACGCCGTGGCATTGATCACATCGCCTGCTCCTGTGGTGCCCAGAGTCTGCCCACTCGCGCGCTGCCATGCCTGAAGAAAATATAGCGTCGTCCTCTTCGACAATGCATACGATTCCGCAAGGCTGACCTGATGATACTGAGCGGGATTCTCGATGCTGTTCGCCCGGCTGGTCCACGTATAGCTGTAGCCCAGTCCCACGTCCAGTGCGGGGCCTGCGTGCCAGTGACCGACCGTACCCACTGTGTTGAAAACCGCCATGTCGTGAAACGACGAATTGACCCCGGGCACGTACTGGACGTTCGAATAGGAGAAGGACATATCGAATGCCCTTGACAGCGCATAGGCACCCGTCACGGCGATACGCTGCTGCGCCGCGTTGGTCTGGTAGCCGTTGGTCAGTGCGGATACGCCGGGCTGACCTCCGGTGGTTGCCGTCGAATCCGCGCCCCACACGCCACCGCCCAGGCTGGAATTGCTGAAGCGCTCGAAGCCCGCCGCGAGCGACACCGCGCCTTGCACGTACTGGGCCGCGAGGCTCCACGTCGAACCGCGCGAGAGCGTGCCCGGCACGCCGCTCAACGCATAGGACGCACCGACCGTCAATCCTCCGAAGACGGGGGACGTATACACCAGCGAGTTGTTGACGCGGTACCCGGAATCGAGGCCGTCAATATCGCCCGGGTGCGCTCCCGTTTCACCCGACAACCACGGAGTCGGGCCAAACGCATAGAGCAGCGTGTAGTAGGGCGTGTACTGACGCCCCGCTGTGAGCGTGCCGTACGCCGGATTCGTTACGCCGACGAATCCCTGTCCGCCGAATGCGGCGTTCGTAAATTGTCCACCGCCCGTGTTGGTATTGAAACGCGATTCGAGCGTGAAGATCGCCTTCGTTCCGTCGCCTAGTTCCTCCGATCCTTTGAAACCCCAGCGACTTCCCAGCCAGTTGCCGGACGAAAGCTTGACGTTCGAGCGCCCACCCGAATTGGAGCCAAGCGTAGTCTGGCTGTTCTGGTAGATGATGCCGTTGTCGACCACACCGAACATCGTCAGCGACGTCTGTGCGTTGGCGTTCGTCGTGTCGAGCATCGCAATCCCCGAGAGCAGTCCCAGCTTCCCCGCCTTGATAATCTGATTTTTCTTTCCGTTTTTCATTTTTATTCCTTCGTGGTTGAAATGGTGTTTGTTATTACGATTAGTCATCCTGATTTATCGGCGAGCGAATACACCCTGCCTCACTGCGAGGCAGGGGAAACTACGTCGTCGGAAGTTCAGCAGAAACGCGGAGGGGAGCGCGCCATCCGCGTCAGGGAAAACGTCGACTACCGGGCCGTGTCAGGCAAGGTAGCGGCAGGTCAACCAGCCCCCGTCGACGGCGATCACCTGGCCGTTGACGAACGAAGCATCTTCGCCAACGAGAAAGCCGATCACGGAAGCGACGTCCTCCGGAAGCCCCACCCTGCGCAAGGGTGTCGCGCCGAGCATCGCGTCGCGGTATGACGTGTCGCGTTCGAGCCGCGTCTCGGTCATCGGTGTGCGAATGAGGCCGGGCGCAACCGCGTTCACGCGAATTCCCTTCTCGGATATCTCGGAGGCCAACTGGCGTGTAAACTGCGAGATACCGGCTTTCGTGACCGCGTACGCCGTCGAGCCGGGAAAGCCGACTTCGCCGAACACCGAAGCGACGTTGACAATCGACGCCCCGCTTTTCATCAACGGCAAACAGTCGCGCGTGAGGCGCAGCACGGCGCGAAGGTTGATGTCGACGATACGATCGATTAGGAGATCGTCGCTGTCGGCAAGCCGCCTGGATCCGCCGACGCCCGCGTTGTTGACAAGAATGTCGAGCCCCGAACCGAGCGCCGTAATCGCGTCGACGATCCTGGCCGGCGCGTCTTTTGCCGCCAGATTCACCACGAGGCGATGAAGCGGCAGATCCACCAGGTTGTCGTCGGCGAGGTCGACAGCGAGAACCTGAACGCCGCTCGCCAGCAGTCGCCTGACCGTTGCGAGCCCAATGCCCTGGTTGCCGCCTGTGACCAGCGCCAGCCGTTTAGTTGCTACCGTCATGCCAGCCGTCCTCCATCGACCGGCAAACAAACACCGGTGGTATATGACGCCTGCTCGCTTGCGAGAAACAGCGCCGCGTCCGTGACCTCGCGCGGTGTGCCGAAGCGCCCCAGCGGGTAGCGTTTGAGATATTCAGCCTTGCGCGCTTCCACGGCATCCGGGCTGCCCGCGGCCTCGAACGTGGCCTGCAGCATCGGCGTTTCGATCGAACCTGGGCATACGCTATTGGCACGAATACCGTCTTTCGCGTAGGCCAGGGCAAGACTTCGCGTGAACATCGCGACAGCGCCTTTCGAGGCGGAATACGCCGGCAGCGTGCCGCTTCCGGCCAGACCTGCCGTCGAACTGAAGGTGACGATATTCCCGTTGTTCTTCTTCAAGAGCGGCAGGGCACGCCTGACCATGAGAAACGTACCGCGGACGTTGATATTGAATACGCGGTCCCATTCTTCCAGGCTGCACGCATCAATGGCGGAACCGGCGCCAATGGTTCCCGCGGCCGTGACAAGTACGTCGAGCCCAGTGGCTTGCGGCAGTTCGCGCCAAGCTGCTTCGACGCTCGTTTCACTGGAAACGTCGCAAACGTGCGTAGTCGTGTCGACAGATAGCGCATCCGCGGTTCGCGTCAATCCGGCCATGTCGATGTCGAAAAGGTACAGCTTGCGCGCCCCTTCGCGCGCGAACGCTTGCGCCAGATCCCGGCCCAAACCCGAAGCTGCCCCGGAAATGGCAATGACACGTCCCTCAAACCTTCGCATGTTCTGATACCTGAAAGAGATAGCGACCAGCGCTATCGCAAACCAAAAAATATTTCCGCTAACGTTCACACGCGAATTCAATCGACCCAGCAGTCGTGAATCTCGCTCATCGTGGCGAACCAGACGTCACCGTATGACGAAATGCGCTCGAGCAGCCTGCGTAACATCAGGATGTACGGCGCCTTGCCAATGGATTGCGGATGAAGCGTATAGAACACAGCCGCATTGGGAACTTCTTCATAAGCGTAGGTAAAGTGGTCCATCCACCTTCCCAGAATGACATCGGGCGCGGCCATACCGGCGTTCATTCGCGGCACATATTCGATTGCCGGAAAATCGTCGAGATGCCACGAAACCGGCATTTCCAGAATCTTCGTGCTCGGCGGTCCGAACACGTTTCCTCCATCGTCGCGTAGTGTGACGTTGCTCGGACGGTAGGGCTCGAAATCGCGACCCATCAATGACGAATCCCAGTCAAAACCGTTGTCTTCGAGAATCGAGAGCGTATTTTCGGTGAGGTCCCACGAAGGCGAGCGGTAGCCGCGCGGGCGCTTGCCGACAATGCGCTCATGCAGTCGCAACTGTTTTTCCATCAGCGCACGTTCAGCCTCCCCCGAGAGTCCGCCGACCTTTTCGTGCACGCAGCCGTGCGCGCCGACCTCGTGTCCGTGCGCTAGCACGGCCTCAAACTGGGCTGGGAAGGTCTCCATCGTATGAGTCGGCGTGAACCACGTCGATTTGATGTCGAATCGCTTCAACTCGGCGAGCAATCGGGGCGCGGCGACGATTGCGCAGAACTCTCCCCGGGACAGGTAACCGGGCGAAGTGAGGCCGAAGGAATTCATCCAGACCGATTGACCGTCGAAGTCGACGCCAATGTTTACAGCAATTTTTCTTCCCTGAGGAAGCTTTAGGGGCATGTTGCACTCCTGTTGGGTTGTTGCGCAAAGTCCGGCGGACCCGCATAGCAGCTTGGCGGCCTGCTAGCGATTGACAAGTTTCGCGGGGACCATCGTCGCAAGAATGAGCAGCCCAAGACCGTTGCATGCTGCGAGGATCAGCATCGCAGCATCGGTGCTCCCGGTCGTCTGTTTGATCCAGCCGATCAGATAAGGGCTTACGAAACCCGCCGTGCTCGTCGTGCAGTTAATGAAGGCCACCGCCGCTGCCGCTCCCGCGCCTGAAAGGAATGCGGTGGGCAGACTCCAAAACAGCGGATTTGCGGCGAATACACCAATTGAAGCAATGGAGAGCGCAACGAGCGCCGCCACCGTATTCGCGCTGAAGAGTACGCTCAGCAGCATGCCAACGCCACCGATGGCGATAGCCGCAGCCAGGTGCCATTTTCTTTCGCGTTGCCGGTCGGCACTGCGGCCGAGCAGAATCATGCCGACGATGGCTGCCACGGAAGGAATTGCCGAAAGCACACCGATTTCGAGCAGGCTCTTCACGCCGGTCGCCTTGATGATGGACGGTAGCCAGAAGCTGATGCCGTATGAGCCGAGCGCCATGCAATAGCACACGGCGATCAGCGTGAGCACGCGCCGGTCGCCGAAGACCCGGCTTACCGGAATACTCGACTTCTGTGCGTCGTCCGCGTCGATTGCGGATTGCAGCGCCTGCTTTTCCGCCAAGGTGAGCCATTTGGCGTCGGCCACGCGATTCGGCAGCTTCCATAAAATCAGCAGCCCGAGGAGTACCGAGGGAATCGCCTCGACGACGAACATCCATTGCCAACCGGCGAGTCCATGCGTACCGTTCATCGACTGCATGATCCAGCCCGACAGCGGGCCACCGATCACCCCGGAAGCCGGAATGGCAGTGAAGAAAATGGCCGCGACCTTGCCTCGCTTGCTGCTCGGGAACCAATAGGTCAGGTAGTGAACCACACCGGGCAGAAAGCCGGCCTCGGCAATCCCCAGTAACAGGCGAATAATATAGAACGACGTGGGCGTTTTCACGAATACCATCGCGCCGGCCAGGAGCCCCCATGTAATCATGATGCGCGAGATCCATGCGCGCGCACCGACTTTGTGAAGAATGATATTGCTCGGCACCTCGCACAGCGCATAGCCGACAAAGAAAATGCCGGCGCCCAGGCCGTACACGGTCTCGCTGAACTGCAGGTCCGAGAGCATTTGCAGCTTCGCGAACCCGACGTTGACACGGTCGAGATACGCTGCCACGTAACAGATGAACAGCAGCGGAATCAAACGCAGCGTCACCTTCGCATACGCGAGTTTTTCCGCGCCGGTTTCGGCTTCGATCGGGCGCGCGGTGGTCAGACTGTTTGCCATTGCTGCCTCTAAACGGTTATTCATTGCTTATGCGTTAAATTGGGGACGTCGCCGGGCCGGCTGCCAGCTTCCCGTGGATTCCAGTTGCGACGCAAGTTGAACAATCAAATCTTCGCGGCCGTACCGGCCGATGAGTTGGGAGCCGACCGGCAGCCCATGCTCCGTCCAGTACGTCGGCACGCTCGCGGCCGGCTGCCCGGACGCATTCAGGATTGCCAGGTACGTCGAATAACGGCTAACCTTCTCGCGCAACACCGTGAACGTGCCGTTCATCGTCAACGTGCCGAGCTCTGCAGGCAGTTGCGCGAGCGTTGAAGTCAGCACGATGTCGAAGCGTTCGAACGGCACGTCAAGAAGTCGGCCCAACGAATGAAACCGCGCCACCGCGGCGGCGTATTGCGACGCCGGAACGCTTTTTCCCAGTTCGTATCCGTCGAGTATTGCCGGTTCCAGATCGCCGTCCCGGAGCCTGCGTCCGAGCATATTCAGACGTGCATCGACGGACAGCACGATGTTCGCGGCGAGCACGCGAATGTGGTCGGCAACGAAGCTTTCGTAGTCGAGTCCGCTGGGCGCCGGCAGATATTCGACCTCGTGGCCGAGATCGCGAAGCAGTTGCGCGGTCGCATCGACGGCCGCAGCGCATTCGGGAGCGAGTGCGATTCCGTTCAACGGTTCCTTCCACACCGCGATACGTAGCGGGCGGTCAAATGGCTTGTTCACTACGTCAGTCAGAGGCCGGCTCAGTGGCGGTGCGCAATACGGCGCACCCGGCTCAAAACCCGAAACCGCGTCGAGCACCGCCGCGGTGTCTCGAACCGTGCGGCTGATCACGCCGTCGACGGCCAGGCCCGCCCAGCCTTCGCCGCGGTACGGCCCCATCGGCACGCGCCCCCGCGAAGGCTTCAGGCCGAAGACGCCGCAGCACGACGCCGGAATGCGGATCGAGCCCGCACCGTCACTCCCATGCGCGACCGGAACGATGCCCGCCGCGACGGCGGCGGCTGCGCCGCCACTCGACCCACCCGCGGAGCGCGAAAAGTCGTGGGGATTGCGCGTGGGGCCGCCGTTTTGCGTGGCTTCCGTGGTCGGCGCCATGCAAAGCTCCGGCACGGTCGTACGCGCGAACGGAATCAACCCGGCATCCTCGAAGCGCGCCACGAGAGTCGAGTCTGCAGCGTACTTGATGCTGTCGAAGAGCGAGGAGCCGAGCTTCGAATCGAGACGCGCTGAGGCCAAGCCAGAGTCTTTGAGCAGAAAGGGAATGCCGCGAAAAACGCCACCCCGACTCCCGTTGCGCGCGAGCGCCATACTGGCTTCATAGTCGGGATAGCAAATGGCGTTCAGCGCGGGATTCACATGCTTCGCAATGCTAATCGCGCACGTCAGCAGCGCATCGGAAGATGTCTCGCCTTTTGCCAGCAGCTCGGAAAGAGCGACGCCATCCAGTTCAAGGTATTCGTAGTCTCGCATTGTGTTGTGCCACTGAAATTCGCCGGAATCGGCTCGTTGACCTCTACGCCTGTGAGCGGACGTCCGGCCGGTCGATTTATTCGCTTGACAACTGTATTAAATAGCAATACAGTCGTATTAACGTATGGCCATCTTGGCATTTCTAAAATTAGTTCGCAACCAGAAAAATTCCGCAAGGACGTGGGAGGGCGTGTGGTAACGAAGGACAACCTTTACGTGCAGTCGCTCGCGCGCGGGCTCGATCTGCTCGAGGCGTTCGCATCGGGCGGCGGTCCGCTAAGCCTCGGCGAGCTGGCCGAACTCACTGGTCTGGACCGCAGCGCGAGTCAGCGTCTCGCACATACACTGGTGATGAAGGGCTATCTGGAGAAGGCGGAGGGAGGGCGTGGCCTCGTGCTGGGCAAGGAAATCCTCGCGCGCACCTTTGACTTCCTTCGCAACTCGGCGCTCATCGAGCGGGCTACGCCAATCCTCGAAGAATTGCAGAAGGAGACGGGAGAGCGCGTCGACCTGAGCTTGTTCGACGACGTGCACATCATTTACGCGCTGCGCCGCCAGTCGAAGCGGCAGACGTATTACGCGACGCTCATTGGCCGGCGCATTCCGACGTTCTGCTCCTCGGGCGGGCGTGCGATGCTGTCGAAGCTGGACGATACTCAAGTGAACGACATTCTGAGCCGCTCCACGCTCACGCCGTTGACCGCCAAGACTGAAACCGATTTCGGCCGCATCAAGGAAAAGATCGAAGAAGCTCGTTCACGCAATTTCGCAGTGGCGGAGGAAGAAAGCCTGCTTGGTGAACTCGCGCTTGCGAGCGCAGTGCTGGATCGTGATGGCCGCCCGCTCGGCGCCGTGCACATCGCGGGCTCTTGTGCCGAGTGGACGAAAGCCGCGTTCGTCCGGCGATTCTCGCCGCTTGCAATCGAGGCAGCACGGGCGATTGGTGGGCGCTGAAAGCTCGCGCCGCTTGACGACACGAAGCGTCGGCTTCTACCGTGTTTTGCTGAGCGAGTGACGGTACACCGCAGGAGCCCGAGCCGACCATGTCCACCGCCTCGATCGGCATGAACATCGCGGGGCCCACCTCGGTCATCCCGAATGCTTCGCGTGCGACCAAGTCAAATCGTTCCTCGATCTTAGAATGTAACTCACGTGGCACACCGTACACATTCGCGCGAACGAGCTCATTGTGGGCATCGTCACGATGTTCATCCTGCTTGTACACAAGGTAGGGAAAGAGGCAGAAGTTAATGTTGTGTTCGCGAACCCAGTTCATGAAGCGGGATGCACTTTGTTTGTTTGCCACGAACAACGTTCCGCGCTGAAACAGCGTCATGACCAGCATCCACTGCGGGTCCATGTAGTAAAACGGAGTCGGCGCCAGGATATTCGAGTATGAGCGGCCATCTCGGAATGCGTTCACTTTTCCGCTAACTATCCAATACTCATGGGTCAACATGCATCCCTTCGGGAACCCGGTCGTACCTGAGGTGTACTGAATATTTAGCAAGTCGGAAAGGTTGACACCGGCAGCTTTCAGTTGCGCCGGTTCTGCGCGAACAAGCGCATCCCAATCCCGGTACGAGCCAGTGTCGGCACCTTTTATAAAAATCTTTGCCCCGTCAATCTTGACGGTTCCGTCATCGAGGCACGTTTCGAGGCGCTCGATGACCGATTCATGCGCAACAATGAACTCAGCGTCGCTATTTGTGAGAACGTAGGTGAGCTCGCGCGGCATGTAGTTGATGTTCTCCGGTAACCGTAATCGACTGTGCGGCGCGAGTTGTCGGAACGTACCCAAGGACGGCCCCTGCAGAAAGAGCCGCTCCTGCCTTCAGGAAGTGACGCCGTGAGGCGCCGGCCTTGGCGTCGTCGTTATCGCGAGGCTTTTTGCCAGTGAAGCGTGCGCCGAAATCGTACAAGACGCGCTATGAATTCAGCAGGAAACGGTTACATCGGCGAAACATGATGCGCACCGGATTCGCGGCAACTTCGGTCGAATGGATGTTGAACGCCCGCGAGAGGATTTTGCACACGAAGCACGAGCAGGCGCTGTTCATGACTTCGTCGACGCCTCGCGGTACTCCTGTAAACCTTGGCTTTTGGATCGGTGCCCTTGAAGTTTTACCCGTCGTACACCCGCATCTTCGAGTACGGCACCCTCACCCCAAGATACGATCGCGCAGATAATATGCACCAAGATCAGAACCGGAACCCTTTCGTGAGGTTCCGGTGCGACAGTGCTTGGTCGACGTCGGTTTGTGGGACTGGCAACGTTGTGCCTACACCCGGGTGACTTGATGCGCTACGTGCGTAGGCCCGCTCGGAACGTTTGTACTGCCACCGCCGTGTACGAGCAGGCCGGTCAGCACAAGGTACACAACCCTCTTTATCGCCTGCTCTGAAGCGATTTTCAACGCACTACGGAGGAGTCGGGCAGACCTTGATTCGGTCTGTCTCGCTGAACGCAGTCTGTTCGGTTCGGTCCGCACACGCCTAAGGCTCGGCCATGCGAAGCGTTTCGTCACCTTTATGAGGGCAACGGAACCCAGCAGCGGCGCAATGTCACGATTGTCGCGGAATGCCCTCCATTCCGCCTCGTTCGAGTGCGCGAGGATGATGCCGTTGAACGGTATCGCCCCGAATCCTTCGGTGCCCTTGAAGTTGCCTTCCTGCGTGGCCGTGAGCAAGGCGTGCAGCACCCTGATCGGCGCCTTGGACATTTCGACGAATTCGAGCAGGCCCTGATTCGCGAGACATAGGCCACCGGAGTAGCTGTACGCGTCTGCGTCATCCTGTGCGTATTGCTCGAGCTTGCGGATGTCCACCTTGCCCAAGAGCGACGAGATGTCCTGATTGTTCTCGTCACCTGGCCCGGTCTTCGCAATGCCGATCTGGCGCAGGATGGAGGGGAAGCGGCGCACAACGCGGAACTTGCTGATGTCGCCGTTATATTCGTGCAGGCGCTTCACGGCCCACGGGCTCAGATTGCTCCTCAGGTAACGGCGAGGTATGCCGTATTGCTCCTCAAGTATCGGACCGTCTTCGTCGTAGTCGAAAAGCCCTAGCGGAGATTCGTTCACGGGCGAGCCCTTGATCGCATAGATCGGCACGTGCTCCAGGAGCTGCTTCAAACGCTCGGCGATTGCATTCACGCCCCGCGAAGATCCGAGCAGATAGAGAATCTGCTTCTTCTCTTCGAGTCCTCGCGCCGCACAGCGGAAGTACGTGACGACCTGCTCGATCACGTCTTCCATGCCATAGAACTCGCCGAATGCGGGATACACCCTGATGACCTTGTTCGCAAAGACGCGCGACAGGCGCGGATCGTTGCGGGTGTCGATCTGTTCGGGTTCGCCGATTGCCGTCAGCATGCGTTCGCCAGCCGTGGCGTACGCATTGGGATCTTCCTTGCAGAGCGCGAGATACTCCTCGAGCGAGAACTCCTCCTCTCGCGTTTTTTCGAAGCGGGTCGCGAAGCTGCTGTAGATATCCATGCTACCTCCTCACCGATGCCGTGCGCGGCGCTGGCGCGCTATTCAAAACGACATCGCTCAAATTCATCCTAAACCCTTTTGAAATTTTTCGCACCGTTAAATCGGGCCTCATTCGTGGTGTGACCAGACTCAGCACGATACGCATTCCTAAGACTCGTTTAAGCGCGGAAAGACCTCAACTTCCAGCAATCCTTCATGCACGTGGCGTGGGTTGGATCGTGTCGCAGTATCCAGGCGGAGCTTGTCCATTCACGTTCGTTCATGACGCCTGTCGAGCCGCATGATTAGCAATCCAGACCGACACTTTTCGGCGGATCGCCAATTGAGTTGCGCAGTGCCTCGGACGGATGGCCCGCCACCACCCTCGTCGCCACTTCCAAAGGCACAAAGTACAGGACGCACGTCGCGTGGAATGCGGAACCGTTTAACGTTGAGTCACAGCTATCACGGTATTGCATGAATTGACGAACCAGACGAGCAGTTCACGCGGATCGCCAGCGGGGTTGCCTGGCGCCTCCGGCACGAGCGAGGCGCCGTCGAACGTCAGCCCGAGTTTAGGGGCGACGAAATCGAGCGCGCGGGCAAGCGCGGAGTACGGTAGCGCGTGGCCGGTCACGAGTGCGCCATTGTTCTGCGCATCGGCGGGCTGGGCGAGCGGCGCGACGTTGGGCCACTGCGCAAAACGGCTATCGACGATCTCGATGGCCGGGAGGATCTGGCCGACGCGCGCGACCACCTCGTCGCGCGCATAGGCTTCGGCGCGCGGGACGATCGGTTCCGAAAAACGAAACGCGATCTCCAGCTCCACGAGCACGCGGAAGAAGTGGCGGCGCTCGAAGCGTGCCGGCGAGGCGTGCACGAGCGGCGCCGGGATCGGTGCACCGGAAGCGGGGCCGCCCGGCGCGCGCGCCCACCTTCCAGCCGCCCGTGGTCGTCTCGAGCCCGGCGAGCACCACCTGCTGGATCGCATAGGCCGTCGCCGGCGTCCGGCGGCACGCGCTCGGGCTCCAGGGTTTCGATCAGATGATGACGCCGGCGCGCATTCACGAGGCGTTGCGCGAGATCGTCATGCGTCGTGTCGTGTGCCTTGTTCATGCTGTCATGCAACTGCGGGTCCCACGCCGCAGCCAAACCCGCCCCGAAGCCGGCCCGCATCTGCCTCTGCCCTCCGGTTCAGCACCTGCGTGTCCGGTGATTAAATACCGCCACGGCTCCGCTCAGCCGCCGCTCGACGAGCGCCGCATTCTGCTGCGTCACCTCGTCCATCGGCGTGACCGCGCGCGCGACCTGGTCGATACCGCCCGACTGTTCCTGGGAGGCCGCCGCGATCTCGCCCATGATGTCGGTCACGCGCTGCACCGCGGCGATGATTTCGGTCATCGTGCGCCCTGCCTCATCGACGAGCGCCGACCCCGCCTGTACGCGCTCGACCGAGGTGTCGATGAGCCCCTTGATCTCCTTCGCCGCCACCGACGAACGCTGTGCGAGGCTGCGAACCTCGCCCGCCGCCACGGCGAAGCCGCGCCCCTCCTCGCCCGCGCGCGCCGCCTCGACGGCCGCGATGAGCGCGAGGATGTTGGTCTGAAACGCAATGACCTTCAGATAGACGTTTGCCGGATTCGTACTGGCGCGATCATGCTTTCTTGTTACTGATTTTCGTTGAGTGTGTTGGGCATCGGCGGGGGTACTTTATGCGGCTGATTAGAATAGCTGTAAAAGCTACTGCTACCGTTCGGGTTGTACCCATCCACCTGCCGATTCAAGTCTTGGAGCACCGAAGCGCAATAGTCCCGCGATACATTGGGGATGAATCTGCCCTCGCAGTTGCAATCCCCATACTCAACGCCATTTCGTACCTCACGGGGTACGTACGCTTGAGGACAAAACACTGAAGCTGATGCGTTCATGCTGTAAAGACACGCAGCTGAAACAAGCAGTGCAGGCAATGTCTTATTGAAATTTGGTCTCATATTTTGGTATTCAAAATTTTTGTGGAAATCAGCCTATCCATTTACGGCAAGTCCTCATAATTCTTTAATGCCTCTCGGGGCTCGGCCTGACCGGCATGGCGCTCTGGCTGCGTACGCGATGGTAGGCGCGAGGATATTGGTCTGGAACGCGATGCCCTCGATGATCGTGATGATGTTGGCGATCTTCGCGGAGCTGTCGTTGATGTCGCCCATCGTGCCGACGACCTGATTGACGACCGCACTGCCCTTGTTGGCGATTTCCGAGGCGTTGGCGGCAAGCGCGCTGGCCTGGCGGGCATTGTCGGCGTTCTGCTTCACGGTGCCCGTGAGCTGTTCCATGCTCGATGCCGCCTACTGGAGCGCCGAGGCCTGCTCTTCGGTGCGCGACGACAGGTCGAGATTGCCCGCTTCGATCTCACGCGCAGCCGTGGCCATTAGCCCGGCGCCCGAGTGCGCCGTCCGGATCCCGCGACTATCGCCGCCTTACCGGGAAGCAGCGCGTCTGCGTTCGATGCTCGCATCCCGCCTGCGGCAGAAGAATACCTGTCCGCGCAACAACACCCGACCAGACCGGTTGAGTTACCGCCCCGAAATTTCTCGCATCCCCTTCCCCGACGGCCTACTCACGGCACTTGCATTCGAATGGCGTGCTGGCCGCGATAATTAGAGTTATCACGCGACCCGGATTTTTAATCGCGTCAAAACGGCTTTCCTTGCGTCAGGCGCGTGCGTAATCCAGACTGGAATTTCCGCCCTGCGCCCCGGGCGGCCGGCGCTGTATCCGGTCCTGCATTTGCCCTTGCACCAGGCCGTGCCCCGCCGCCCGGAACGTGGAGTCCGCTGCGTCTGTTGCAGGAGTCCACCATGCCCCGTCCCGCCGCCGTCACCTCCGACGCAATCCGCGCCACCGTCCTCACGATGCTCGCCGAGGCCGGCGACCCGGCCCCTGCGTCCGACGCGCGCTTCCGCAAGATCATCTCGGTGCGGAAGCTCCGGGCGCGCCTCGGCGCGGGCGACCCGGCCATGCTGTCGCGCCACCTGAACGCGATCGAGGCCGAGCTGGTCCAGGCAGGCGTCACCGGCTTCGCCGTGCCCGACCTGCCGCCCGAGATCGCGCAGCAGATGCGCACGCTGTGGGAGGCAGCCGTCGCCACGCAGCTCGATGGCGTCGTGCGCCTGCGGCGCGAGGCCGAGGCGACGGCCCACGCGTCGGAAGAAGCGCAGCACAACGCGCAGCTGAGGGTCGAACTGCTGCGGGAGGAACTGGCGGAGGTGCGCGGGCAGCTCACGGCCCGCGACACGGCGCTGGCCGTGGCCCACACGGAAGCCGCGGCAGCGGCGAAACACGTCGCCACCCTGGAAGGGGCGGTGGCCGAACTGCGGTCGGAGCTGGCCGCAGCGGAAATGGCCGCAAGGGACGGCACGCAGGCCCATGCCGCAGACCTGGCCACCGAGCGCGCGCGCTACGACGGACTGTCAAGGCAACTCCTGCGGGAAACCGCGCATCAGCGCGAAACCTTCCAGACGGAGCGGCAGCGCCTCGAAGGCGAACTCGCGCGCGCCGCGGAGCGGCTGCAGGCCCTCGAATCCCTGCGCGAGCGGCTGCTCACGGAACTCGCCGCAGAACGCAGCGCCCGGCAGCAGACCGCCGCCGAGGCCACGGCGCTGGCCACCGTGATCGGGCAGCAGCGCCAGACGCTGCTGCGCGTGCGTACCGGCGCCGTCAACCGGAAACCCGCCGCCCTCCGGCCCGCGCTCGCCACCCACATGCCGAAGACCGGCGCCTCCAGGAGGAAAGCGCGATGACGCCGTCCGACTGGATCGACATGGGGTGTCGCCCACCACAACGCCTGCCCGGCAGCATGGAGGCCGCGCTGGAATACGTGGCAAACGCGCTCGGTCATCCTGTCTACCTGCACTGGACGCTCACGGCACTCAAGCGCGGCTGTCCCTCACTGGCCGACGCCAGGCGCGAACACCCCGCCGTGTTCGCACTGCTGCTGGAGCACGACGCCGTCATCGAGTACTGGGCACACGGGCGGGCGCGGGTCGTGCCGGCGGCGTGCGCCCCCGCGGCGGCCACGGTCCTCGCGCGCGTGCTGCAGCAGCACCGCCGGCGGTTTCGCCTCGCGCCACCCGAGGATGCCCACGCCGGGACGCCCGGCACCGCGCACGGCGAGTCACATGACAGCCTCGCCATACCCGACTCTGCACTGACCAGCGGGCCGCTGCTGCCTGCCGGCATCGATCCCGCGTGGCTGGCCCGTTCGGGGCGTTTTGCGAACCCGGTGCGGCTGACCAACACGCTGGGCGTGGCCGACGACGCCCAGGCAGTCAGGCTGTTCCTGCGTGAGCGAGCTGCGCACTCACCGCACACGCTGCGCGCCTATCTGACGGAGTTGCGGCGACTTGCCGCCTGGTGCATACGCGAGCGGCTCGGACCGTTTTCCGGCCTAAGCCGGCAGGACCTGATGGCGTACCGCGACGCCGTGCAGGCACCCCATGCCAGCGAGGCGGGAACCATCCGGCACGCCGCGCCCGCGACCGTCTCCCGCACACTCGCCGTGATCTCGAGCCTGTTCGCCTGGTGGCACCGCACGGGCTACCTCATTGTCAATCCCGCCGAAGGACTCGGGGCGGGACGCCGCGCGCGCATGACGTGGACACCCGTGCGCTTTCTGCCCGCCGCCGCCCTGTCCCACTGCGACGCGGTCATGGCAGGCGAAGCGCCCAGGAACATGCCCCCTGCGATCTGGGCCCGGCGCCGTGCAATCTGGTCGCTGTACCGTTTCTCCGGCGTCCGGCTCGCGGAACTGGTCTGGGACGAGGCAGTCGCCACGCCGTGGATCGCGGTCGATGAGGCACAACAGTGGACGCTGCACGTAACCGGCAAGGGCGGCAAGCCGCGCGCGGTCCCGCTACCGTCAGTCTGCCTGCCAGCCCTGCGCGCCTACCGGCATTCGCGCGTCCTGTCCGACGATCCGCGCGCTGGCGAGCGCCTGCCGCTGATCCACAGCGAGCGTGGCCACGCGCTTGGTGCAAGCGGGCTTTACGATGAAGTGCGGGCTGTCTTTGCGCTGGCTGCAGAGCGGCTGCCCCCCGCGGACGGCGCGATGCGTGCCGCACTCGAAGCGGCGTCCACGCACTGGCTGCGTCACGGTTATGCACGCACGCTCGTGGTCGATCGCCGGGTGCCGCTACCCGTTGCGCAGACACTGCTTGGCCACGCCTCGGTGCAGACGACCGCAGCGTACGCACGCACGGGGCAGGCCGAGACACGCGCGTTCGTGGAAGCCAGCTTCGCTTACAACGACGCCCCAGACACAGATGTTATGATGCCGGACGCATAAGTACCTGATTTGACTCATACATTTTGGCGACTTTTGCATCAAGCACTGGTAAAATCGACCGGTTGCCCCAGCCCGCAGTCTTTCTTTCCGACCGGCGGATCGGCAAATCATGCACCGTCTGCGCAAACCAGCAAGAGCCCGCCATGGCCAAGAACTACGCACGCCCTCTCCGTAACGACGAGGCAATTGACGCCTTCCTCACCAATTGTCTTGGTGTCAAAAAGTCAATCGTCCTGAAAAACCAGACGACGCTCCCCAAATCAGAAGTCTCGACACGCATTCGCGATGCCGAGTTTTCGGTCGACGGCGTAGCCAGTCAGACGACGCGTAAATTGGCAAGTTGCCGTCACGCAGCCTATCGCTCTGAAGACGACCGGGTGAGCCTCCGCGAGCAGATCGTCACCGAGCTCTGCACACTTCCCCGCCTTGACGACGACGAGAAGATTACACTGGGAAGTGGCGGCGCAATGCCCAAATCAGGCGCTGCACGGGCGGAGCGTAACGCCTATATCGTTACCGGCCTGCCAGCATCGGGTAAGTCCACACTCGTGAATCGTATCGCCGATGATCTGGGTGCCATGATCGTGGATTCCGACTATGCCAAGCGCAAGTTTCCAGAATTCACGGGAGCCGCGGGCGCCTATCTGGTGCACGACGAGTCGGCGATGCTCGTTGAGGGCGGCGAAGATGAAGATGACGACGAAGAGAACGCTCCGTCGTTGATGGGCTATTGCAAAGGAAAAGGCCTTAACATCGTATTGCCCAAGATTGGCCACGACCCCAAGAGCTTGAACAAGTTGCTCAATGCGCTGACGGAAGCGGGCTACAAGGTTCACCTGACCACGGTCGTCCTGTCGCGCGGCGACGCTACACTGCGGGCCGTCCAACGCTTCATCGAAACCGACCGTTACGTGCCCATTGGCCGGATTTTCGATATTTATGCGAACGATCCCGCCTTGACTTACTATCGGTTCAGGGTAGAACATTTGAATGCGTCCACCGGCTGGCATTCGTTCGGTGCACTGAGCAGCGAGAATTTCGCTTATCGCATGCTGGATTGTTCGGACGAGAGTAATCCAGCGGCCCTTTTTCGGGAAAAATCATGATTGAAAAACGACTCTCCCGGCGCCTCATAAAAGTGGCGAAGCGGAAACAACACACCCTCGAACTCCAGAAAGCAGTCAAGACCATTACTGCGATCGCGAACCAGGCCGACAAACTTGAGCTGGTCCGCACGGTTGTCTCGCCTGATACGGTCGTGGTCAAAGTCCAGAAAAAGAATAGCCCCCTGCGCGGCATCACTGAACACGGCCAGGCCAGCGCAAGCGCGGTCGGGGAGTTCGTTGACCAGAGCATCAGGGACACGGAGCGGGCCATCCGGACGCTGAACCGCTCACCGTCGGACAAGGTGAAGGCGTTCTACGAAAGCCTTGCCGCACAGGGTTGACCCTCTCGCCCGCTGCCGCACAAAGACAAAGCCCGCTCGATGAGCGGGCTTTGTCGTTCAGGTCGGGCGACTGGTATTGGCCTCAGGCACTCAGGTGCGGATATGCACCTGGGTTGCAAGCTTGACGGGCTGCAGCGTCTTGTATTTTTGCAGCACGCTGTTGTAGACCTCCGGGGTCCCAGCCACCGACAGCGTGACGACGAGCACATATGGCAGGGGCACCTGATCCTTCGCCGGCATGGCGCGCCCCTCCTCCCGCGTCAGATATTCGATATCGAAAACGGGATCCTTGAGCGTCGACGGATTGAACCTGCGCATGCGTGACAGGCACGCTTCCCACTTCTGCGCATCCCGTCGCAGGTCGTCTTCACTGTCAAAGCTGTCCTGGTTGAAGAACGGGAGGGTTTTTTTCGCGGCCTCGACCGGCCGGAACACGACGGTGAGTCCCGCTTTCGTATAGTTTAACGAATGAGCCGGATCCGTCGGCGTCGTGAATGCGAAAGTCGCCTGCACCGTCACTTTCCCGTTAAACGGAATATCGGGAAACGGGATCTTGGCGCGCACCGGCTGGCCAGGGTTAATCACGCCCTGATAGATCACCATGGCTTCGTTGTCCGCGCATCGAATCAGCCTGGCGGGATCCGTCTCAAAGCGCCCCCAACCCACCTGCCGTCCACCCGATGTGGGGTGCTGCTCGGCGCGGTGAATGAGCAGCGCACGAAGCGCCGTTGAGGACAGCGGCGCCTCAAGGGAAGCCGCCACCCCGATTGCCGCCCGGAGCACATGCGGGGCTGCAAAACTGGTGCCCTCCACGCCGATCACTTCCTCCTGACCGGGATCATAGACATGGAACGGCTCGCTCGCCGATCCACCGAAGGCGACCCCATCCGGTTTCATGAGCCCCGGGCTTCTGCCCGGCCCGATGCAGCTGTAAGCAGCCCGGTCCCAGGTATTTCCGCTCGAATTGGCGGCACCGACGCCGATGGCATTAACCATGTCGCTGGGCGGCTGAACCCGGCACATCGCCGGATCCGCATCGTCGCCGTCGTTGCCGACCGCGACAGTGGCGAACGTGCGTCCGTTCGACAGCCGGTGATCCAGCAGCGTGGTCCAGACATGGACATCATCGTCATCAATCGGAAGACACGGCCCGAGACTCAGATTGGCAAATTGAGGTTGATCATTGACGAGCACCCAGTCAATCTTATGCAGGACATCGAAGAGATCCGGATCCCCGCCGTTTGCTTTCCCGATCACACGATAGTGACGCACTTTCGCATAGGGGCGAGGCAATTCGCCCTCGCTGCTCGAGGCCTCGCCAAAAAGCACCGTCGAGGTCACGGCATTGCCATGCATCAATAACTTCGCCGTCGTGCCCTTGGTATCGGGCCAGGTGTATTCATCGACCCACTTCTGCAGGCGGTCATGCCCGATGCCACCATCGAACAACGCGACTGACATGTCGCTGTTGATGGCCGCCTCCGATGGAACGGACACAGTCTGCTCGACCGTCGCTGCCCTGACGACCACCGGTCGGTGCACGCGCAACGGTGCGATGCGGCGAACCACGCGGACAAAGCTGTATTCGGCCAGCGCGTCGATCTGACTGCGCGCAATGCGTACCGGCACAAAGGTCAGCATGGGCACATAGATCGCCTTGTCAATCAGTACCTCGGCTCCGCACTGGCTAGCCCAGGATACAAAGCCATCGAGCACGTAGCTCTGGTGCGTACCCGCATGGAGCACGACCTCCAGATCAACGTGCTCGTCGGCCTTACCGTCTCCAATCTGCCGGATCTTGCCGGCGGCACCCGATACCTGAAAGTCTTCGATCTTTCGATAGTCGTCGCGGAACGCGGCGGGCAGCCGTTCGCTCCAGAGGCCCCCCTCAAGCGCCCTCAGGCTACTTTGCGTCCCCGCGACAAACAGGACCGGCGCCGACTCCCCACCTTCCGGCGGATCCTTGCGCAACGACACTTGCGGCCGGATGAAGCGCCCCTTGCTGCCGACATGCCGGAGATCGAACTCGTTGAGCAGTTGCCGGGGGAAATAGCTCTTTGCCAGAAAAGCCGGATGCAGCGTCACTTCGACGACCGCTTCACCATGAGGCACCGTTGCCGGGTTCGCCGTCCCGACCTGATCGGCCGCTGCATCGATCAGCGTCGACAGCCGCGGCCTGATGGCCTGAAATTCATAGGGATACCGCTTGTCGCCCCCGCCGTGTTTAAGCGTTACAGGCGATACGAGCGTCTCCCCGTAGCCAATCAATAGATTCTTATTCGTCATCTCTATCCCCGAAGATCGATCTTATTTGCCGCCCGACAGTCGAATGCGCCAGCCCGACGCGCTTGGCAATTTCACGCTGGGTCAACCCCTGCAGATGCAATGATATGATCTCCAGCGTCTTTTCATCAGACAATTTCAAGGTGTCTTTAAGCTGTTCGATAACGGTCTTGCATAGACCATCTTCAAATCGCACGTTGTCCAGAATAGCGGCCTTGCGCGCTGCATTAACGATTTTTTCAAGACGCGCGTATGTCTGCCCCTGCAACAGCTCGCTGAGCTTCGCTGCGAGTCGTGGCTCGATCTGGCTGGCAAGCAGATAGTCGCGCACTCCGTCACGCGACGGGAGGTCAAAATTTAGAAGCAGCTCAAACCTTCGCCACACTGCAGGATCAAGCAGCTCCTCGTGATTCGTCGCGGCGATCAACAATGAAGAATCGGGCCACCCATCAACAGCCTGTAATAGCACCGTTACCAGGCGCTTCAATTCACCGACATCAGACTCGTCGTCGCGACGCTTGGCAATAGAATCAAATTCATCCAGAAGAAGCACACACGGGAATTGCTTGGCATAGTCCAGCACCGTCCGAATGTTGTTTCCAGTTTTTCCGAGAAAGCTGCTCATCACGCTGGACAGATCAAGCGTAAGCAGGGGCAGTTTCAATTCGGAGGCAACCCAGGTGGCCGTCATCGTCTTACCGACGCCTGGCGGCCCCGCAAGCAGCACCGACCTGATCGGACTGAGCCCACTCCGGCGCAGGATCTCCGCCTGTCGCCATTCACGAATGAGTTGTCCCACAGAAGCCGCAATGCCGTCGTTCCACGTTGGCTGCTTTGTGGCATGTTCAGAAGGGTGCGTAACGGAGATCAGCAGTTGCCGGCTGTCGCCGTCCACAGGAATGCCCGGCACGCTGTCTTTCGCCAACGAAGGGCCGCCACGTGAGGCCTCCCCTCGCTCAGGTATATATTGAACGGGCTTCTCCTCATCCCGATCATTTTGGTGGTGGTAAACCTCCCGGGTCGGCGCATCTCCCTGCGAAAGGATGCCAATCAGGCGCCCAGCGAGATCCGGCTCCCGCTGTCGCAGTCGACTGACGATCTTCCTGAGCCGCAGTTGAAAAGCCCGCTGATCCCCCTTCACTCCATTTTGCGCGAGACCAAGAACCAAATCGACAATTTCCTGATCCATTTTTTACCTTAAAAATCAATAGTTTAATGTGTTTGGTGCACATTTGCCATGTATTATATGAAATTGTGCGCCACGGCGGTGAGGTATTTGCCCGATGGATTCGCACTGGTGAACGCCTCGCGCCATCCGAAACGAATTTTCTGCGACACGCCATGTCCGCTTCAAAGTCAAAAATACTGTATATTTATACAGTATTTTTGACTTTGAAGCGCTCTTGCTCTTCGACGACAACGATGCGCCGGCTGTGTGACGCCGGAGACCTAGCACCCGCTCTCGCGTGCACGCAGTTGTCCAAGGTGTTGATGTGCTCAAGAGTCTCAAACTACGCGGCACAGCGAGTACCTGGCCGGGACTCCTCGCGCAGTCGCGTCACACTGAGTTCGAGCCGAAACGCTTCATGAAACTGTTGTTGATGGCTGAAACCGCCGAACGGCAGGTGCGCTCGATCGCTTACCAGATGACCGCTGCGCGCTTCCCGGCTCACCGTGACCAGAAGGGCTTCGACTTCGCCCAGGCGCACGTTGACGAAACGCCACCGCAGGGCAAAAACGTCTAGGAGGCACCTTCAGGGGCCCGCTGACACCTCCACACGTCCCGATCGGTTCGAAACTGGTCCATTCGCATGACGTCGACGTTGCCCCAAGCACGAAACAAAAATGAATGAATTGGCTAAAGCCTTAGCTGTTGGGGCAGGTGTGCACTATTAATTCGGCATCCGAATTATATTTGATCTAGAGCAGGCCCAATAATCCCGTCGTAGCCCCCGCATCTGACATGATCAAGAAAACCGGAATTTACATAAATATCAACTACTTAAATAGACATTCCCACAATACGAAATTCTAGGTGTGTTCTTTTTTGTCTCTTATCGATGCTGCTCCAGAAGTGCGCGCTTTTTTGTGTGTCGATAGCCGACAACCCTATTGAAAAGAGTGCCATCGCCCATATCGTATAATTCCGATATATGATTCGGACAGTTACGATGCAGCCGCAATGAAGAAGGCCCTCACCACCCCACCGCTAGACGTCGACGCGATCTGCAAAGCGCTCTCCAATCCCGTGCGCCGCGAGATCCTCGCGAGCCTGCGCGAGCCGCAGGCGCACTTTGGCGACCAGGAGCTGCCGCTCGAAAACGGCGTCTGCGCGGGCAAGATCGACGCGCATTGCCAGCTTTCGCAATCCACGGTGTCCGCGCATCTGGCCGTGTTGCAGAAGGCCGGGCTCGTCACGTCCAAACGCGTGGGGCAGTGGGTGTTCTTCAAGCGCAACGAGCCGGTCATCGAGGCGTTTATCGCCCATATGAACGCGCAGTTGTGACGCTTCAGCGACGCATCGTCCCGTTTCGATTCCTGTATCGCTTTTCAGCCCGCGGGCCGTGCCCGCAGACAAGGTGACCCTACATGGCAACGCTTTTCGACCCCATCCAGATCGGCGACCTCACGCTGCCGAACCGCATCATCATGGCTCCGCTCACGCGACAACGCGCGGGCGAAGTGCGCGTGCCCAACGCGCTCATGGCGAAGTACTACGCCGAGCGCGCGTCGGCCGGCCTCATCATCAGCGAAGCCACCTCGGTCACGCCGCAAGGCGTCGGCTATGCCGAAACGCCGGGCATCTGGTCGCAAGACCAGGTGGAAGGCTGGAAGATCGTGACCGACGCGGTGCACGCCGCGGGCGGCCGCATCTTCATGCAACTGTGGCACGTGGGCCGCGTGTCCGACCCCGTGTTCCTGAATGGCGATCTGCCGGTGGCGCCGAGCGCCATTGCGCCGCAAGGCAACGTGAGCCTCGTGCGTCCGCAACGCGGCTTCGTCACGCCGCGCGCGCTTGAAACCGAAGAAATCGCTGGCGTAATCGCCGCGTTCCGCCAAGGCGCGATCAACGCGAAGGCCGCCGGCTTCGATGGCGTCGAAATTCACGGCGCAAACGGCTATTTGATCGATCAGTTCCTGCAGGACAGCACCAATCAGCGTACGGACGCCTATGGCGGTTCGATCGAGAATCGCGCGCGGCTGCTGCTCGAAATTACCGATGCGTGTATCGATGTGTGGGGCGCGAATCGCGTGGGCATGCATATCGCACCGCGCGGCGACGCTCACACGATGGGCGATTCGAACCCGGCGGAGACGTTCGGCTATGTGGCGCGCGAACTCGGCAAGCGCAAGATCGCGTTCCTCTTCGCACGCGAATCGCTTGGCGATAACCGTCTCGGGCCGCAGCTAAAAGCAGAATTCGGCGGCCCGTTCATCGCGAACGAAAAGTTCTCGCTGGAATCGGCCCAGGCCGTGCTCGCGGCTGGCGAAGCCGACGCGGTCGCGTGGGGCCAGCTCTTTATCGCCAACCCCGATCTGCCGCGCCGTTTCGAATTGAACGCACCGCTCAACGCGCCGAATCCCTCGACGTATTACGCGCGCGGCGAAACGGGCTACACGGACTATCCGTCGCTCGAAAGCGCGGCGTAAGCATCGCATGCGTGCGGCTCGTGGCCGCACGCGAACTGGCGGCCACGGCGCAGGCATTCTGCCTCGCCGTGGCCGTTTTTCGCTGTTTTTCACTGGAAAGCCTGAAAACGCGAGGCCTGCGCGAGCGTGCCGGCAAAGCTCAGACAGATCCCCCAGTCGACACCGCCGCGACGATATCGCCCGATAGGCGGATTCAATTGGAATCCCGCGCCGGGATATCCTTGAATTCAAACCCTGCCTGCCAACCCCTCCTCGCTGACCGGAGCCAAGTCATGACGAAGACCGCAGATGTTGCCGAGATCGTCCATACCATCGCCGAAGAAACCAACACGCCGGAGGAAACGGTCGCGCGCATCTACGCCGACACGCTCAATGAATATCGCGCGCAGGCACGCATACAGGACTATCTGCCGCTGTTCGCCGCGCGCAAGACGCGTGCGACGCTGCGGCAAAATGGCACGAAGCACTAGTCGCCCGCACTAGTCGCGGTCTATCAGGTTCTTTGCGCCGGCCGCTGGGCCGGCTGCTCCAGCCGCGTATTTCAGCGCGGTGCGCGCCCACTGCGAGCGCGCACCGCTGCACCCATTGGCCCTCCCCGCCGCACACGTCGCTCGACGTCATCTCTTAAGGTTGGTTTAATTCTTTGCTGCAACCATAGGCTCAACCCCTGTTGAGCCGCCGGAACATCGGCGGCGTTTTTTTGTGCGGCAAGCCTAGGAGGAGCGAGTTCATGGTTGAAGACGATGTGCTGGTGCACCTGCAGTCCCTGCTGCGCGACGGCGCGGCTTCGACGGTCGCGTCATGCCGTGTCTCCACACCGCTTCAGCATCCGTGGGGCCGCGCCTACCGGCTAGTCGAATGGACGACGCCGCTCGACGACAGCGCGCGCCGCCAGGTCGTTCCCGCCGAGAGCACGGCACTCGATATCGCCCGCCTCGTTGCGCAGCACGTGCCCGGCCGCCGCATTCTGCTGAACGGCGAACCCGCCGCAGTCGAACGCCCGCGCACGCGCCGCCGCCGTGCATCGAGCGCCGCGAGCGCACGCGCGGCGCGCTAGCCTGGCAGCGCCGTCTTTCGCGCGGCGCGCACGCCGCATCTCATCTGTCCACGCCGCCGTCCTGCACTGGAAGTGCCGCACGGGCAGTGCCGCACGGGCAGTGCCGCACGGGCAGTGCCGCACGGGCAGTGTCAAACCACGAGCCGCGCCAGCGACTCCTCCAGTTCACCGCTCACGCGCGTCATCGGCGCGCGCAGTTCATTGCGGACCAGCCCGCACGCTGCAAGCCCCGCCTTCACCGGCCCCGGATTCGGCTCCGCGAACGCCGCGCGCACGAGCGGCACGAGCGTGTGCCAGATCGCGCGCGCATCGGCGAGACGCCCTTCATGCAACGCGCGCGCCATCGCCACGAAACGCTCCGGCCGCCAATGCGCCGACGCCGCAATCGCCCCGCTCGCGCCCGCGCACATCGCGCCGAACATGTCGATGTCCTCGCCGCAGAGCACCTGCAACCGGCCGTTGAGAATCAGCGCGAGCGTCTTGTCGAGCGAACCGCCGCAGTCCTTCACCGCGACGATGCGCTCGTGCGCGGCGAGTTCGAGCAGGCTCGGCAACTCGATGCGCACGCCGGTGCGCGCGGGGATGTCGTAAATGATCAAGGGCTTGCGGCTTACATCGGCGAGCGCCGCGAAGTGGCCGATCACGCCGGCCTGCGCCGGACGGATGTAGTAAGGCGCCGCCGCCAGCACGCCCGCAATGGGCCGCTCATTGAGCGCCGCGATGCGCTCGCAGACCGCCGCCGTGTGGTTGCCGCTCACGCCCGCCACGACCGGCAGGCCGCCTGCCGATGCCAGCACGGTGGCGAGCACGTCGTCCGCTTCCGCGTCGCTTAGCGCGGCGGGTTCGCCGGTCGTGCCGAGCGCGACAAAGCCGGCCACACCAGCCTCGACGTAATGGCGCACGAGCGTGTCGAGCGCGGCATGATCGACTGCGCCGGCGTTGAACGGCGTGATGAGCGGAATCCAGATACCCGAAAATTCAGACATGACTTTCCCTTGAACTCGACCGTATGGAAGGTCCGTTCAGCAGTGCGCAGGAGGGAAGCAAGCCGGGAGTGAGGCGGAAGGCCGGGCGCCTTCGACTGGCTGTTCCGTCGCACATCTGACGGAACAGCAGACTCCGGTCAGATGAGCGGCTGTTTTTTGGCTTTGACTTTCACCCACACCGAAGCGGCCTGCGCGAGCGACGACACCGCGCGCGTGGCGGCGGTGACATTCGGCAGATCGTGGCGGAGCGGGTGACGTGGCATGTCGCGCAGTGTAACCGAGATCGCGCGTTTACGGGCGCGCGCGGTTCGCACTCACTCGCGCGGCAGGACCTCGAATTGAGGCGAATCGAGCAGCAGACTCTGCATGTCGGCGCTATCGCTGCTGCTGCCGGGGTCGCGCTTGGTGAGCTTGCCGTCCACCGAAGCGCCGCAGTCCATCTGCAACTGCTGGTAGTAGATGTTGCCGACCACGTGCGCGTTCGCCTGCAGTTCGACGAAGTGATCGGCGATCACGTCGCCCTCGATACGCCCGTTCACCACGATGTCGTAGCCGTGCACGTTGCCTTCGATCGCGCCGCGCTCGCTCAGTACGAGCAGCGTTTTCGTGCCGGGCTTGCCGGAGACGTTGCCGTGCACACGGCCGTCGAGGCGCAGTCCGTCGGCGTATTCGAGGTCGCCCGTGATCGTGATGTCCTGCGCGATCAGCGTCGCCAGCTTGGTTTGTTCGATGCCGGGCTGCGGTTTTTTCTTGCTGCTGAACATGGAAAGCTACCGTGTGGTGTAAATGTCGATGAAGATGGGTGCTGCACTTCGCGCCTCAGCGCGAACCGGCGCCATGGTTGCGCAGGAACAGAAGCTCGGCCTGCAGCTTCGCGATGGTCGCCTGCGCGCCTTGTGCCGTGGTTTGCAACGCGGCGCGCGCGGCGCGCTCCTGTTCGAGCCGCAATTGCGTGTCGCTGAGTTCGCGACTCAGGGCATCGGGCGCGACCACGGGACAGCTCGGCCCGCCTTGCGGCTTGAGCAGCCACGCGCTCATGCCGGCGCCGGCTGTCGCGGCAAGCACGGCCCAAAGCGTCGCTCCACCCACGCGCCACGCGAGCGAGCGCACCGGTTGCAGTTCGTAAGCGCGATCGGCATTCGTATGCGTGCGCGGGGTACGTCGCGGATCAGCCATTGATGGGCGCGGCAAAGAGTGCGAGATAGTCGGCGGGATTGACGGGCTGGCCATGCACGAGCACTTCGAAGTGCAGATGCGGGCCGGTCGAGCGGCCGGTCGAGCCCACGTCGGCGATGTGCTCCTCGGGCAGCACGATCTGGCCCACCCGCACGTCGATCTTCGAGGCATGGCCGTAACGCGTGACGAAGCCGTTGCCGTGGTCGATCTCCACAGCATTGCCGTAGCCCGCCTTCGGACCTGCGAAGATCACGCGGCCGCCCGCCGCGGCGAGGATGGGCGTGCCAGTCGGCGCAACGAGGTCCATGCCCGGATGAAAGCTCAGACGCTGCGTGAACGGATCGATGCGATTGCCGAACGGCGAGCCGTTGCGGCCGCCTTCGAGCGGGCGGCGGCCCGGGAACGCGTCCCACGCCGCCTCGTGCTCGGCGGTGGCCTGTTCGAGCGCGGAAAGCGTCGCCGCCATGCAGTCGATCGCGCCGTTGACGGCCTTGGCGTCCGCCCGCGCAGCGGAAGCCTCCACGCAGCGGCGCGGCGCGAGCTCGGGGCCGCCCTCGCCGTCGGCGTCGTTGCCTTCATCGCCCGAGCGCGCGGGTGCGGGAGCCGTTGCGGCGCCGCGCGCCGGTTGCGCGCGCAGCCGCTGGTCGAACTGGCGCAATTGCGCCAGTTCCGCCGCGAGCCGCGCAATGCGCGGATCGAGCAAGGCGATGGAGGCGTCCATGCGCCCGATCTCGCCAACCACGTAATGATGCTGATTCGCCCCGTCGGCACCGGAAACGGCCGGAGCGCGCGCGAAATGGCCGATCGCCACGCCGCCGGCGAGCGCAAGCACGGCGGCCGCGCACGCGGAGGCGATCGCGGCGCGCCGCGCCGTCTCGTGCGTGACGAAGCGGACGTCGCCCTTGGTGAGGTCACCTGCAGAACTGGACCACGGCAATTTCATGGCTGGCTCCGAGCGGACCGTGCAAGTCGCACGCTCACCCAGCGGGAGCGCAATGAGGAAGGTAAAGCGGACATCTTCGACTGCCATGGCCGACGAGCGCCGGCCTGGAAAAATTCAAAGGGCCGATTATCGTGGCGTCGCAAAAAGCACTATCCCAAATTAAGGGCCACACGGCTCGACCTGCGATCTTGCGCGAGCGGCAACGCCTCGCAAGTGCTCCTCCGACAAAAGAACTTGACTTCTCACGCCGCCGAACTAATATACGCACCGCGTACATTAACCAGAACTCACGGGTGCCAGCATGAGCGTTCCGCAACAAGCCTTCCTCCGTGACGCCATGCGGCGTCTGAACATGACCCGCGACGCATTTGCAAGCCGCATCGGCGTGTCGCGTCGCGCGCTCGACACCTGGCTCCTCCCCGAGGAGTCGCAGGAATCGCGCGCCATGCCGGAGATCGTCGAGCGCTTCGTTTCGGAAATCGTCGGCAACGGCGAGCCGCGCGAAGACTATACGCAAAGCGTAGATTCGCGTTCGCTCGCCAGCCAGATGCAGTTCGAAGGCAAGCCGCAGCTGCTTTCCGTTGACCAGTTCTCGCGCGACTCCGTCGAAGCCCTGTTCCGCGTGGCCGACATCATGCAGCCCATCGCACGCCGTCGGAAAATCTCGCGCGTGCTCGAAGGCGCAGTGCTCGGCAATCTGTTCTTCGAAGCCAGCACGCGTACGCGCGTGAGCTTCGGCGCTGCGTTCTGCCGCCTGGGCGGTTCGGTGTGCGACACGACCGGCTTCACGTTCTCCTCGATGGCCAAGGGCGAATCGATCTACGACACGAGCCGCGTGATGGCCGGTTACGTGGATGCGATGGTGATTCGGCATCCTGATCAAGGCTCGGTAGCTGAATTCGCACGCGCGGTGAACATTCCCGTGATCAATGGCGGTGACGGTCCCGGCGAACACCCGAGCCAGGCGCTGCTCGACCTCTACACGATCCAGCGCGAGTTCTCGCGTCTGGGCAAGATCGTCGACGGCGCGCATATCGCGCTCGTGGGCGACCTCAAATACGGCCGCACGGTGCACTCGCTCGTGAAGCTGCTCGCGCTGTATCGCGGCATCAAGTTCACGCTCATCTCGCCGCCCCAGCTCGAAATGCCGGCGTACATCGTCGACAAGATTTCGACCAATGGCCACGTGGTCGAGCAAACGCACGACCTGCGCGCGGGTCTGCGCGGCGCGGACGTGGTGTACGCCACGCGCATCCAGAAAGAGCGCTTCGCCGACGAATCGTTCGAAGGCTACACGCCCGAATTCCAGATCAACCAGGCAACGATGGACGAGTGCTGCAGCGCCGAAACGCTCGTGATGCACCCGCTGCCGCGCGACAGCCGCCCGGGCGCCAACGATCTCTCGACCGATCTGAACCACGATCCGCGCCTCGCGATCTTCCGCCAGACCGACAACGGCATTCCGGTCCGCATGGCGATCTTCGCGGTGCTGCTCGGCGTGGAAAATCTCGTGCAACACTCGATGCGCGACGCCGTGTGGCGCCCGCCTGCCTACCTCGGTCCGGACGACGCTGTGTTCCACGGCATCGACTAACGCTCGTTGCACTCGCAACGAAATCGGCCCGCAAGCGTCAGTCGCGCATGCGGGCCGATTGGTTTATGGCGCGTGCGCGCGCTTTACGATGTGCACACCGCAACGCACGTGAGCCCTTCGGCCTTTTCCGCCGCGTCGATTGCGCTCTCCAGCGCATCGAACGCGTGGCGCTGCACTTCGATCGCATCGAGCGGCAACTGGCCAGACTGCACGACCGCGATCAGCGCGCGGTAGTCCGCGCCGCTGTACATGAAGTGGCCCATCAACTCCCAGTTGTTGAGCAGCATCTCCCCATACTTGATCGGCAAATCCACCTCCATGCTGCCCATCAGCACCATGCGGCCGTTGCGGCGCAGGCTGCGCAGCGCGGAGAGCGTGGCGCCCGGGTCGGTGGCATGGCCGACCATGTCGAAGGCGAGATCGGCCCCGCCGTTCGCGGCGGCGCGGATGGCCTCCACGTCGCGCGCCATCTCGCCGCTGAGAGCCACGGTCGCCACGCGGCCGCCGCCGAGCTTCGCGAGCGGCGCGAGCGCCGCCGCGCGCCGGCCGAGCGCCACCACACGGCCCGCGCCGAGCGCGAGCGCGTCGAGCACGGCCGCCGAGCCAAACGCGCCGGCTGCGCCGTTCACCACCACGGTTTCGCCTGCCGCGAGCCGGCCGCGCCGCAGGCCGCCGAACGGCACCACGAGCTTGCCGAGCGCCGCGAGCTGCGCCGAGGGCATGTGATCGAGGCCGTCGAGCGGGAACACCGTCGAGGCCGGAAACTCGACCGCCTCGCGCAGCGTGCCGTGCGGGAAATCGCCGAGCATGGGCGCGCTGTCCGGGCTGATCGCCGTGAGCCCGATCAGCGCCTGGGCGGGCTCGCGCAGCGCCTCGTCCGCGACCCAGTAGGGGCTCAGCGCCACGCGCTGACCCACGCGATAGCCATACACGCCTCCGCCGACCGCGAGCACCCGGCCGATGGCGTTGGTGCCCGGTGAAAACGGCCCCGGCGGATAACCGTAGGGCAGTTTGCCCTGCACGTACTGGCGCGTGTAGCTCAGGAGCGGCACAGCCTCCACGCCCACCAGCAATGCGCCGCGGCGCGGTTCGGGTTGCGGCACCTCGCGCAGCGCGAGCGGCTGGCCGGGTTGATCGAGCATCCAGGCTTTCATGGCTTCTCCAGGTGGAAAGGGGTTTCACGGTTGATCCGACGGATTGAACTCTAGGCGAGCCGCACGTATTCTTGAAATCAATCGCCAACATTCCACCTATCACCGTGATTGATCTCTCCGGCATCGATCTGAACCTGCTCGTGTCGCTCGACGCCCTGCTCGCCGAGTCGAACGTCACGCGCGCCGCCGCGCGCCTGAATCTCACGCAGCCGGCCGTTTCGGCCCAGCTCGCGCGGCTGCGCCAACTCTTCGACGACCCGTTGCTCATTCCCGCCGCGAGTGGCCGCGGCATGACGCCCACGGCGCGCGCGCTCGAACTCATGGAGCCGCTGCATGCGGCGCTCAAAACGCTGGAAACCGTGGTGCGCCGGGAGCCCGCCTTCGATCCGCTCACCGGCACGCGGCGCTTCGTGGTCGCCGCAAGTGACCAATGCGTGGCCGTGCTGGGCCTGCCGCTGATGATCGAATGGCCGCGCGTGGCCGGGCCCGGGCTGCAACTGGCGTTCATCGCCATTGAATCCGGTTCGCTCGCGGAGCGCTTCGAGCGCGGCGAGGTCGATTTGCTGCTCGGCTCCGCGCAGCAGGTGCCGCCAACGCTGAAAGCCAGAAAGCTCTACGACGAGCGCTTCGTCGTGGCGCAGCGTAAAGGGCACCCGCGCGGCGCCGCCGCATTCGACCTGGACGGCTATTGCGCGCTCGAGCACGTGCTCGTTTCGACCAGCGGCGCGAGCTTCTTCGGCTTCATGGACGAGCATCTCGAAGCGCTTGGCCGCCGCCGCCGCGTGGCGCACTCGGTGCAGCACTTCACGCTCGTGCCCGAGGTGCTTGCGTGCACGGATTACGTGGCGACGCTCCCTTACAGGCTCATCGCGCGCTACCGCGACCGCGTGGACCTGTTCGAATTGCCGTTCGAGGCACGCGGCTTTTCGATGCATGCGGCATGGCATCCACGCAATCACGCCGACCCCGCGCTCGTGTGGCTTCGCGAGACGGTGGCTGCGTTGACCACCGGCGACATGGTTAGCGATCCTCTCGATTGAAACGCATGCGCAATTCGTCAGTCAATTGGTTCGGCGAACAACGAGGAAAACGGCTGCAGCCGCGCCAGCTATACTGCGTGAGACGTCAAAAAAACGGCCGCGCCGCAACACAAAAGCACGGCCCCCGCGCCGCTGTCCCATCGTCGTTTCCTGCTTGCCCGCTACCTGCGAAGCCATGCTGACCCCAGACGAAATCCGCGCGGTGCCGCTTTTCTCCACGCTCCCCGAAGCCGAACTCGAACGCCTCGCCCAAACTTCCGCGGATTTGCATCTGAATCCCGGTGAATACGCCGTGCATGAAGGCGGCGAGCGTGCGCTGTATGCCGTGCTGTCCGGCAAGATGGAGGTCGTGAAGCTGTTCGACGGCGTCGAGCGCACGCTTGGGTGGCGCTTGCCCGGCACGATCTTCGGCGAGGTTCCGCTCGCGCTCAGCTCCCCCTTTCCCGGCGCGTATCGCGCGGCCCTGCCCTCGCGCGTCATGCGCGTGGACGCGCAGCACTACTACGCGCTCGCCGCCGCCTCGTCCGAGGTCGCCACGCGCATGGGCGCGCTCGCGCGCGAACGCATAGGCGGCTTGCAAGGCCTTTCCGCGGAGCCGCCGAAAACGCGCGTCACGCTCGTTGGTGCGCGCTGGGACCCGGCCTGCGCGAACCTGCGCCAGTTCCTCGCGCGCAACCAGATCAGCTGCGAGTGGATGACACCCGATGCGCCCGAACTCAAGGCGCGCTGGAACGGGCCGTGCCCGAAAGAACAGGACTGCCCGACTTTGCGCCTCGCCGACGGCACGTTGCTAAGCCGCCCCGCAACGCGCGACCTCGCGGAGCGCCTCGGGCTACAAACGCAGCCTCGTCTCACGGAATACGACACGCTGATCATCGGCGGCGGCCCGGCTGGGCTTGCCGCTGCTGTCTATGGCGCATCCGAAGGACTCCGTACCATCGTGGTCGAACGGGAAGCGCCGGGCGGCCAGGCTGGCACCTCATCGCGCATCGAAAACTATCTGGGCTTTCCCGGCGGCATTTCCGGCGACGAACTGGCGAGCCGCGCGTTGCAGCAGGCAAGGCGCCTGGGCGCGGAAATCCTCGTCACGCGCGCCGTCGCGCGAGTCGACACCGCCGCGCGCGAAGTCCATCTCGACGGCGGCGACATGGTCCGCGCACACACGCTCATTCTCGCGACGGGCGTCACGTGGCGGCGCCTCGCAATCGAAGGATTCGACCGCTTCATCGGCAAGGGCATCTATTACGGCGCGGCGCGCAGCGAAGCAAGCGGCACACACGGACTCGACGTGTATTTGATCGGCGGCGGCAATTCGTCGGGACAAGCCGCGCTGTACTTCGCGAATCATGCGCGCGCCGTCACGCTCATCGTGCGCGGCGAATCGCTCGAGAACAAGATGTCGCGCTATCTCGTCGAACAGTTGGCCGGGAAAGAGAACGTGCGCGTCGAACTGAATTCCGAAGTGGTCGGCGTGCATGGGGAGACGCATCTCGACGCCATCGACGTGCTCAATACGGCCAGCGCAAGCGTGAGCCGGCGCGAATGCGGCGGCCTGTTCGTGTTCATTGGCGCAGACGCCGAAACGGGCTGGCTGCCGCCCGAGATCGCCTGCGATAAACGCGGCTACGTATTGACCGGCGACGATGCCGTGAAGGCCGGACGCTGGTCGCACCGGCGCGATCCTTACCTGCTCGAATCGAGCGTGCCCGGCATCTTCGCTTGCGGCGACGTGCGGCTGAGCCCGGTCAAGCGCGTGGCCTCAGCCGTGGGTGAAGGCAGCATGGCAATCGCCTTCGTGCATCGTTACCTCCAGGAAGACCGCGCGTAATATCGCGCGAAACCACTCGCCGCGCGCGAACTTTCAATACGCTTCTTTTCCTCTTGCTGTATTGCGTTCCTGTCCACCGCGCCAGCTTCGTGCCGGGCTGGCGTCAGCCGTTCGACAGCGATGTGCCATCAAGCAATATGCAGCGAAAAATTCACACGCAAGCGCTTTACTTTCGTGTTCGAGAAGTGCAATTTGCAGTTCTGCAATGCCCGGCCGAGCGGCCGCGGCATTGGAATTGCTTCACGAAAGAGGCGTCCCGCTGCGCGACCAAGTCCTGCGCAACCCCGCGCGGCCAGCGCTTGAAGTCCCGGCTTACGTTCTTTACGTTCCGTCTTCATCCTGGAGTCCGCAGATCGCCATGTCCAACGAACGTCCCCTCGATGCGCCGTGCGATTGCGACGACGCCTCTCAAACTTCCCCCTCGCGCGCGCCCGCCGACGTTACGCGCCGCCGCTTCCTGCAATCGGCCGCCGCCGCTGCCGCGCTGAGCGCAACACCTCATCTGCATGCGCAAAACGCGCCGTCGGCCACCGCCCCAACGCAAGCACCACCGCCTGCACCCGCGCAACCGGTCAGGCTCGATATCAACGGCCGCGAATATGCGCTGCATATCGAACCACGCGTTACGTTGCTCGATGCGCTACGCGACTATGCGGGTCTCACCGGCACGAAGAAGGGCTGCGACCGTGGTCAGTGCGGCGCGTGCACGGTGCTCGTGGAAGGAAGGCGCATCAACAGCTGTCTCACGCTCGCGGTAATGCACGAAGGCCAGCGCATCACCACGGTCGAAGGGCTCGCGGGCGTGGCCTCGCTGAGTCCCGTGCAGCGCGCCTTTATCGAGCACGATGCCTTTCAGTGCGGCTTCTGCACGCCTGGCCAGTTGTGCTCGGCAACGGCATGCCTGAGCGAATTCTCGGCAGGCACGGCGAGCGCCGCCACGCCCGACGTGCGCACACGCCCCGCGCAACTGAGCGACGCCGAAATACGCGAGCGCATGAGCGGCAACATCTGCCGCTGCGGCGCCTATGTCAACATCGTGGCCGCCGTGCGCGACGTGCACACGGCCAGCGCCTGAGTGCGGAGGAGGCACAAATATGGATGCCATCTCTTACCAGCGCGCCGCCGACGTGAACGGCGCAATCGCCGCCGCGCAGCGACCCGGCGCGGTGTTCATCGGCGGCGGCACGAATCTGCTCGATCTCATGAAAGGAGGCGTCGCGCATCCGGTGACGCTCATCGACATCACGCGCATCGAGGCGCTCGATCAAGTCGATACGCTGCCCAACGGCGGCCTGCGCATCGGCGCGCTCGTGCGCAACAGCGACGCGGCCAATCACACGCTCGTGCGTACGCGCTACCCGTTGCTTTCGCAAGCGCTGCTCGCAGGCGCCTCGCCGCAACTGCGCAACATGGCGACCATAGGCGGCAATCTGATGCAACGCACGCGCTGCCCGTACTTCTACGACACCGCGTTCAGCCAATGCAACAAGCGCGCGCCCGGCAGCGGCTGCGCGGCGGTTGACGGCTTCAACCGCATGCATGCGATCCTCGGCGCCAGCGCGCAATGCGTGGCGGTCAATCCATCCGATATGAGCGTTGCGCTCGCGGCGCTCGACGCCACCGTGCAGGTGAGCGGTCCGCGCGGGACGCGTTCGATTCCATTCGCGTCATTCCATCGCTTGCCCGGCGACCGGCCCGATCTCGACACGACGCTCCAATCAGGTGAACTGATCACTTCGGTCGACTTGCCGCCACCCATGTTCAGCGAGCACTCGCACTATCTCAAGATCCGTGACCGCGCGAGCTATGCCTTCGCGCTCGTCTCGGTGGCGAGCGCGCTGCAACTCGACGGCCACCGCATACGCACGGCACGCATTGCACTGGGCGGCATCGCGCATCGGCCCTGGCGCGCGAGCGTGGCGGAGCAGCATCTCGCGGGAAAAACGCTCAATGCGGCGACGCTGCGCGAGGCCGCAGCAGCGGAACTCGCACAAGCGAGGCCGCTGAGCGGCAATGCCTTCAAGATCGGGCTCGCGCAGCGCGCGATCATTCGTTCGACGATGCTCGCCGCCGCCGGCACGCAAGCGCAAAACACCGGAGAGATCGCATGAGCACGCTGACCGGACAGCCGATGGACCGCATCGACGGCATGCTCAAGGTCACGGGCGGCGCACTCTACGCGAGCGATTTCCCCGAAACGCGGCTCGCCCATGCCGTGCTAGTCACCAGCACGATTGCGAGCGGCACGATCACGTCGATCGACGCGAGCCGCGCGCAGTCCATGCCCGGCGTGCTGCTCGTCATGACGTACCAGAACGCGATGCGGCTGCCCAACGGCGGGCGCTCGCCGCTCAAGCCGCCCGCCGGGCGGCACCTCACGCTGCTGCAGGACAATGTCGTGCGCTACAGCAACGAGCCCGTTGCGGTCGTGGTGGCCGACACGCTCGAACATGCGACGGACGCCGCGCGTCACCTCGACATCGCCTACTCGCCGACGCAGGCCACGCTCGACTTCAACCGCGCGAAGGGCGACGCGCACGCACCGCCAAGCCCGATGGGCCGCCCGGTCGAATCGACGCGCGGCAACGTGGAGGCCGGCATGAGCGAGGGTGCGGTACGCCTCGACGCGGTCTACACGACGCCCACGCAGTTCCACAACCCGATGGAGCCGCACGCGACGATGGCCCGCTGGGACGGCCCCGATCTCACGCTCTACGACGCCACCCAGGGCGTGAGCGGCGCACGCAACGCCGTGGCGGCCGTGTTCGGCATCGCGCCCGACAACGTGCGCGTGATCTCGCCGTTCCTCGGCGGCGGCTTCGGCTGCAAGGGGTCGTCGTGGTCGCACGTGAGCCTGTGCGCGATGGCCGCGAAGCAGACAGGGCGCCCCGTGCGCCTCGCCCTCGCGCGCCCGCAGATGTTCGGGTCGGTCGGCTCGCGCCCGCACACGGAGCAGCAGCTCTCAATCGCCGCGCGCACGGACGGCACGCTCACGGGCCTGCGTCACGACACGCTCGCCCACACGTCCACGTTCGAAGACTGGCTGGAGATGTCCGGCCTCATCACGCGCATGATGTACGCGGTGCCCAATTGCAGTACAAGTCATCGTGTCGTACCCCTGAACGTCGGCACGCCGACCTTCATGCGTGCGCCCGGCGAAACCACGGGCTCGTTCGCGCTCGAATCCGCCATGGACGAGCTGGCGTGGCGACTGAAGATGGACCCGGTTGCGCTGCGCCTGAAGAACTACGCCGAAAGCGAGCCGCAGGACGGCAAGCCGTGGTCGTCGAAAGCGCTGCGCCAATGCTATGAAGCAGGCGCGCAGCGCTTTAACTGGTCGCGGCGCGTCGCCACGCCGCGCGCCATGCGCAACGGCAATACGCTCATCGGCCTCGGCATGGCGAGCGCGACGTACCCCGCGAACCGCAGCGAAGCCGCCGCCGTGGCGCGCATCCTGCCCGACGGCACCGCGATGGTCGCGTCGGGCACTCAAGACATCGGCACCGGCACTTACACGGTGATGACCCAGGTGGCCGCCGACGCGCTCGGCTTCCCGCCCAATCGCATCCGCTTTGCGCTGGGCGACTCGACCTTGCCGCAAGCACCGGTTTCAGGCGGCTCGCAGTCGGCGGCAAGCGTCTCGCCCGCCGTACAAGCCGCGTGTACGGCCGTGCGCGACAAAATCGTCGCGCTCGCGCGCGCCGACCGCGGCTCGCCGGTCTACGGACTCGCCGCCGACGACGTCGCCGTGCAGGACGGCTGGCTCGTGAGCCGCACCGACACCTCGCGACGCGATCCGGCCGCCGCCGTCATCGCACGCGCGGGCGGGCAGCCGGTCGAGGCACAGGTCGCGACGAGGCCCGGCGCGGAAAAGCAGCAGTATGCATTTCACTCATTCGGCGCAGTGTTCGCCGAAGTGCATGTCGATGCCGATACGGGAACGATACGGGTGGCGCGCATCGTCGGTGCATATGACGTAGGACGCGTGCTCAACGAAAAGACAGCGCGCAGCCAATTGATGGGCGGCATGGTGTGGGGCGTGGGCACGGCCCTGCACGAAGAGGGGCTTTTCGACACGCGCATGGGTCGCATTGCGAACAATAACCTCGCGGAATATCACGTGCCCGTGAACGCGGACATCGGCGAACTGGACGTGCTGTTCGTGGGCGAGCCGGATTTGCACTTCAATCCGCTCGGCGTGCGCGGCATCGGCGAGATCGGCATTACCGGCGTGCCGGCGGCCATTGCGAACGCGGTGTATCACGCCACCGGCGTGCGCGTACGCGATTTGCCGATCACGCTCGACAAGGTCGTTGCGCAGACGAATTCGCTTGCGTGAGCGGCACTGCGCGCGCTGCAATGAAAGTCCTGCACCCGCATAGTGCAGAGCGGTCGCTAAATGCAGGTCGATTGGCGCGCGCGGGGCTTGCCTCACGCGCGCTTGCGCCGCACAATCACTGCTCACCCTCTTCGCGGGCGTTCACACCCATGGCCTATGCTTCGTTCGCCACCGGCGTGTTGCTCGCCGCCGGCACCGGTTCGCGCTTCGATCCCAATGGTCTGCGCAACAAACTCCTCGCTCCCCTCCCCGAAGGTACGTGCGTCGCGCGCGAGTCCGCGCAACGGTTGCTGCGTGTCGTCCCCAGAGTGATCGCCGTGGTGCGCCCCGGAGCGGAAACGCTCGCGCACGTGCTCAACGACGCGGGCTGCGACGTGGTATTCGCGCCCGACGCCGCGCGCGGCATGGGCGCGAGCCTTGCCGCCGGCGTGGAAACCGACCATGAGGCGGAGAGCTGGATCGTCGCGCTGGCCGACATGCCCTGCATTGCCGTCGAATCGATCGAAGCCGTGGCGCGTGCGCTGGACGGCGGAGCATCGCTCGTCGCGCCGTTCTACCAAGGGCAGCGCGGACATCCCGTGGGCTTCGGCTACCCTCACCGCGCAGCGCTCGTCGCGCTCGATGGCGACGCGGGCGCGCGCGCCCTGCTCAACTCGCACCCTCTCACGCGGATTGAAGTGGACGACCCCGGCATTCTGCGCGACGTCGACACGCCAGCCGACCTCGACGGGCTCTGATTCCGGCGCGCTCACGCGTACTCACGCGCGGAGATTGTTCAATTGCGACTGCCTGGCACGCAATCGATCGCCTAGGCTTATAAGGTGACGCGCACTACCCGGCCGCAAGCACGGCCATGTGCACGGCAATACGCCTTAGCGCAAGAGGACCTCGCGATGATCTGTTCGCACACGAATCCGCTTCCCGATCCGCTCGCCGATCCGACGCGGGACCCCGAACGCGACCCGCTGACCCCACCGGCCCCGGGCCATCACAACGACGAACCGCAGCAGCCCGAGGGACCGCCGGACAAGGACCCCGTCTGACGAGACGTCTGGCCGCCACGGCCAGCCTTTGCCTCTCAACGCCGTAGCGGCGCTCGCGACGTCAGTTCGTCAGCGCCGGGGCGCCGCCTGCGCGTCCCGCACGGCTTCCGCCCCCAAATCCCTGCCTTTCGCAAAGCTTGCGCCTTCGACGGTGGATCCGTAGAATGCAAACGATTCCTATTTGCAGTATTTTTCAAGAGTTGCCGTGAACCCAATCGTCATCGCGTTCGCCCGCGCACGCTGGCCGGCGAACCGAGGTTTTGCATGAGACCGCTGCTGGTCCGCCTGCACCGCTGGTTCGGTCTTGGCACCGCGGCCTTCCTGTTCCTCGCCGGACTCACCGGCGCGGTGATCGCGTGGGACCACGAACTCGACGCGCTGCTCAACCCTTCGTTCTTCCGTAGTGCGACGCCGGGCACGCCGCTGCCCGCGCTCGAACTCGCCAAGCGGCTCGAGGCCGAGGAACCGCACGCGGTCGTGACCTTCATGCCGCTTGCCGTCGAGCCCGGTCACACCTGGATCGCGCTGGTGGCGCCGCGCGTCGATCCCGTAAGCCAGGCGCCCTACGCGCTCGACTTCAACCAGGTCGCGCTCGACCCCGTCACGGGCGAAGAGCAAGGCCGCCGCATGTGGGGCAAGGCATCGCTTGCGCGCCAGAACCTGATTCCGTTTCTCTACCAGCTCCACTACACGCTCTTCATGCCGACGAAGATGGGCATCGACTTCGGCGTCTGGACGATGGGCGTGGTGGGGATGGTGTGGCTTCTCGACGGCTTCATCGCGATCGTGCTTGCGTTCCCGAGCCTGAAAAGCTGGCGCAAGTCGCTCGCGTTTCGCGTGAAGCGCGGCGGTTATGCGCTCACGTTCGACCTGCACCGCTCGGGCGGCGTGTGGCTCTGGGGACTCCTGATCGTCGTGGCCGTCACGTCCATTTCGATGAACCTCGGCGCGCAGGTCGTGCGCCCGGTGGTGTCGGTCTTCTCGACGCTCGCGCCGGACCCGTTCCGCATCGTGGCTCCCGGCCCCGCAATCACGCCCGCAGAGGCCACGACCGCGCGCGAACGCATCGTGACCGAAGCCGCCGACGTGGGGCGCCGCGAAGGCATCACCGAACCGCCGGGCGGACTCTTCGGGCTGCCCACATCAGGCGTGTACGGCGTGGGCTACTACGCGGCAGGCAAGGATCACGGCGACGCTGGGCTCGGCAATGCCTGGCTCATGATGAACGCGCGCACGGGCGAAGTGCTCGGCCGGCAGATTCCCGGCAAGGGCAGCGCGGGCGACATCTTTATTCAGGCGCAGTTTCCGCTGCATTCGGGACGCATCGCCGGTCTGCCGGGCCGCATCGCGATCAGCTTCACCGGACTCGTCGTCGCGATGCTCAGCGTGACCGGCGTGCTCATCTGGCTCAAGAAAGCGCGTGCGCGGCGCAAGCCCGCGAAGCAAGCGAAAGCAGCCAGTACGATCGGCACGCGCGAGCGCGCCGCGAACTGACCGCTCAGCTCGGTCGATCAGAACTTGTGGCGGATGCCGGTCACCACGAGGAACTGGTTGCCGTTGCTCGATGCGCCCGACGTCCCTTCGATCTGCGCCACGGCATTCGTCGCGCGCTGATAGATGAGGTCGAGATAGACGTCCGTGCGCTTGGAGAGGAAGTATTGCAGCGCGCTGGTCGTTTGCCAGTAGTGCCAACTATCCTTCTGGCCGTTCGCGTTCACGCCCGTCCACGTTTCGCCGATCGCGGCGTGGATCGACGGCGTGATCGCATAGCGCAGGCTCACTTCCGCGTTCTGATAGTGCTGGTACTGGCTTTGCGGCGTCAGTTCGAACGCGACGTTCGTGTACATCGCGCCCACACCGAGATTGCCGAAGCTGTACACACCGCCCGCGCCCCAAATGCGCTGTTGCGTAACGCCCTTCAGGAACGTGAAATAGTTATCCGAAGGAATCGCGCCGGTCGTGTCCGTGGCCGGATGATCGAGCTGCACATACGCCGCGCCGAACTGCAGCGGGCCGCCCGCATAGCTCGCGCCCACGCTCCATGAGCGGTTCGTCGCAAAGTTCCCCGCGTTGTTGCTGAAGCCGTACATCGAGTTGATCGTCAGGCCGTGGAAATTGGGCGTGACGTACTTGACGGAATTGTCGGTACGGAACGTGTTGTTCAGATCGTCGGTGTCGAACGGGTGCGTGCCGTACTGCGAGGTCTCCACGGCCATTTGCAGCGGTTCGAGCGAGTCCTGCGCCGCGTTGTACTGGCGGCCGAACGTGAGCGAGCCCCAACGGTTGCTCGCGAGCCCCACCCATGCCTGGCGGCCGAAGATGCGCCCGTTCGCACTAGCGGTGCCGGTCTGCAGGTTGAAGCCGTTTTCGAGCCGGAAGATCGCGCGATTGCCGCCGCCCAGATCCTCGCTGCCGAGCAGGCCCCAGCGCGAACCCTGCTCGCTGCCCGCCGTTGCCTGGAAGTTCGACTTGCCGCCCTGGTTGCTCGTGTAGGTGAAGCCACCGTCGGCGATGCCGTAGAGCGTGACGCTCGACTGTGCGTTAGCGTGAGAGGCCGCGAGACCGAGACCGCCGATGACGAGTGCGACGGTGCGCCGGGATGCTTGAAACATGCGTTGTTCTCCTTCTGGCATTCGATGTGCCGTGAATTGACGTTGATCTCCAGATACGCGCCGCGAGGTGCGATCTATTGTTTGCAGTCCTGATGAAAAAACATCGCTGCGTGGCGCGGAGCAACGCCTGACCGCTTGCGCTCCCCGTTGGCAATGATGTCTTTCATCGTCCGCTTGTTTTATTGTATAAAACAGCGTATTATTTATTATTCGGGTTGGCTTTCGGTCCCGTCAAGAATCTGTCAAAAACCAGCGACACGATCTGGCTCGTTGCGGCGTCAGAAAAAATCGCTTAAATCCTTTCCAGCTGGGTCAGTTCGCCATTTCCTCTGCACCGATCCAGGGGAAACCCCAATCGGCTCGACTTTTGTCGCGCGCTACGCTTTCTCTTGAAATTAAAACGCTGTTTTATTCATTAAAACATGCGACAAGCGACTGATTAGCGATGACGAATACCAGCCCACTTTCCTCCCAGGCAAACGACCACGCGCCCTGCTTCACCGTTGCGGCACAGGCCGCGCCACTGCCGATCGTGTTCGACTCGCCGCATAGCGGCATCACGCTGCCGGACGACTTCGGCACCATCGTGCCGCGCGAGGCGATCCTCACGTCGTGGGACGCGTTCGTCGACGAACTGTGGGCAGGCATCCCCGCGCGCGGCGGCGTGCTGATCGGCGCACGCTTTCCGCGCGCCTATATCGACCCGAACCGCGCCATTACCGACATCGACGCCGAATTGCTCGCCGAGCCGTGGCCCGAGCCGCTCGCGCCCGAACCGTACACGCAGCGCGGCATGGGTCTGATCCGCCGCTATGCGCTGCCCGGCGTGCCGCTTTACGATCGCAAGCTCTCTGTCGATGAAGTCCGGCACCGCATCGACGCGTATTACCGGCCCTATCGCGCGGCGCTCGCGCAAGCCGCCGAAGCGGCCTACGCGCAGCATGGCGCGCTGTGGCATGTGGACTGCCACTCCATGAAATCGCGCGGCAATGAGATGAACGTCGACTCCGGCGAGGCGCGTCCCGATTTCGTCATTAGCGACCGGCGCGGCACGACATCGGATCCGGCATTCACCCAATGGGTCGCCGATCACTTCGCGGCCGCCGGCTACCGTGTGCAGATCAACGAGCCGTACCAGGGCGGCGACTTGCTGCGCGCGGTGAGCGATCCGGCGCGCAACCGCCACAGCATCCAGATCGAACTGAACCGCGCGCTCTATATGGACGAGACCGCATTTACGAAGCATGCGGGCTTCGACACGCTCAAACGCGACCTCGACACCTTCGCCGACGCCCTCGCCGCGCGGGTACGCGCGCAACTCAACGCCAAGTGAGCCAAGCCATGACCTATATCGTCGATGCCGTCGACAACGCCCTCAAGCTGCTCAGCTACGTGGCCGAGCATCCCGGCCTTGGGGTAACGGAGTTGTCCACGCAGTTGGGCATCAACAAGTCGCGCACCTACCGCATGCTCTGCACGCTGGAATTGCACCGCTTTGTCGTGCAGGACGCGCAAACCTCCACCTACGCGCTCGGCCCACAGGCTTTCGTGCTCGGCGTGGCGGCCACGCAGCAGAACACGCTCGTACGCTCGGCCTCGCGCCACATGCTCGCGCTCAACCAGGCGATCAACGAGACCATCGTGCTGCGTGTGCGCGAAGGCCTCGAAACGGTGTGCGTCGCGCGCTGCGAGACCACGCACCAGGTGCGCGCCGTAGGCGCGGTGGGCAACCGGCGGTCGGTCAATCATGGCGCTTCGGGCAAGGTGTTGCTCGCGTTCGCGCCCGCCGCCGTGCGTACCGACTATCTCGCGCGCATGAAGAAGATGCCCGAGGCGCCGGACCTGATCGCGCTCGTCGAAGAACTCGACGCAATCGCACGCAAGGGCTACGCCGTGAGTCTTGGCGAAGTGACCGCCGGCGCGGTGGCGATTTCCGCGCCAGTGCGTGATATGTCGGGCGCGACGGTGGCGGCCGTTGCCGTTTCCGGGCCGGAAATGCGCATTGGCCGCGCCGAGATTCCCGACTATCTCGAACGCCTTCAGGCTTGCGCCGATGCGATCTCCGCCGAACTCGGCTATACGGGCGCGCGCGCCGCGGCGCTTCCCGCCTGACCGCACACAGAGGATTCCTTATCATGATCGCCGCCCCGCCCTCTTCCCCGCGCGAAGACAAGACGCCCGCGGAAAGCGCCAGCCAGGAAACCAGACCGCACGGCAAGATGCTGCATCCTGTCGTCATGATGCTCTGGGTGCTCGCCGCCGCATTGGCGATGACCTGGTTCGTCGACGCGGGCCGCTTCGAGCGCCACGACAAGCTCGTGATTCCGGGCACCTACCATCTGGTGCCGAAGAGCATCGATCTCGCCACACTTGTCGCGCCGGCGGTGACGAAGAGCACGCCGGACCACGCGGCGCCCGCGAGCCTCGTCTCGGTGTTCGTCGCCATTCCGAACGGGCTCATCAAGAACGCACCGCTCATCGTCATGGTGATGTTCGTGGGCGGCATGTTCGGCGTGATGAAACGCACAGGCGTGGTGGACGCCGGCATCGACCGCCTGCTCCAGCTCACCGCCGGCAACGTCTACGTGCTCGCGCCGCTGCTCATGATCGTGATCGGGCTGGGCAGCACCATGCTCGGGTTTATTTCGGAGTACCTGGTCATCATTCCGATGATGATGCTGCTCGCGAAACGGCTCGGCCTCTCGAACCTGTTCGCCGTGGCGCTCGTCGCCATTGCGGCGAAGATCGGCTATATCGCTTCGGTCACGAATCCGCTTTCGCTCGCGGTCGCGCAGCCCATCGTCGGCGTGCCGCTCTTCAGCGGCCTCGCGCTGCGCCTTGGCGTGTTCGTGGTGTTTCTGACGATCGGCATCGCGTATTTGCTGCTTTATGTGCGTCGCAGCGGCTATCGGCGCGAGGCCGCCGTCGAGGCGCTGCATGCACCCACGCCGCTGTCGCGCCGCCACAAGGCGACGCTCGTCGTCCTCGCCGTTGCAGCCGCCGCGCTGGTGTTCGGCACGCGCGAACTGAAATGGGGGAATGTCGAGCTTTCCGCGTTCTACGTGGCGATCAGCATCGTGACCGCGCTGGTAGGCCGGCTCGATTCGCGCAGCGCGTCCGAGGCCTTTGTCGACGGCATGAAGGGCATGGTGCTCGCGGGTCTCTTGATCGGGCTGGCGGCTTCCGTCGAGTTGATCCTGCAGAGCAGTTTCGTGCTCGACACGCTGATCGACTACTTCACGCGCCTCGCGCACGGGCGCTCCAGCGTATGGGTCGCCAACGGGCTCATGGCCGTGCAGATGCTGCTCGACGTATTCATCCCTTCGGTGTCGGGCAAGGCTGCGGTGAGCATGCCGATCATCGGGCCGATCGCCCAGCTTTCCGGCGTGAGCGGCCAGACCTCGGTGCTCGCGTTCGTGCTTGGCGGCGGCCTCACGAACATGGTCACGCCCACTTCCGGCATGCTGCTGGCCTATCTCGCCACGGCACGCGTGGGCTTTGGCGAATGGATACGCTTCATTCTGCCGCTCTTTCTCGTGCTGCTCGTGCTTTCTTGCGCCACCCTCGCGCTTGCCGTGGTCACGGGTTATTGAAGCGCCCTCGCAAAGACAAACGGGCGGCCGAAGCCGCCCGCTCACTGCGATCGCAACGCGCGCTTAGCGCGTCACTTCATCGAACGCCGCCAGCAAGCGCTCGACATCGGCGGCATGAATGTTGCCCATCGTCGAAATGCGGAACAGTTCCGCCGACAAGCCGCCCTGCCCCGCGTAAATCACGAAGCCGCGCGCCTTGAGCGCGTCATGCAGCAATGGATAGTCGACGCCTGCGGGCAGGCGGAACGCCCGCAATACGACCGACGATTCGTCCTTCGGCAGCACGCTCTCCATGCCGCGCGCGGCGAGCCCCGCGCGCACCTGCTCCGAAAGCGCCGCATAGCGCGCGTGACGCGCCTGCCAGCCGCCTTCATCGGCGAGTTCACGCAGCGCCTCGACGAGCGCGTAATACGCGTGCACAGAGGGCGTAAACGGCGTATTGCGCTGATCCTGCAGCGTGGCAAGACGCTTGAGGTCGAGATAGTAAGTGCGGCTATGCGCCTGTGCCAGCGCGGCGCGCCGCACCGCCACGAAGGCCGCGCCCGGCACGCCGTGCAGGCACTTGTTCGCCGTCGCGGCCACCGCCGCGATGCTCGCGTCGCCGAAATCGATGGCCTCGGAACCGAAGCTGCTCACGCCGTCCACGAGCATCTGCACGCCGCGTGCGCGGCACGCTTCGCCCAGCGCGCGCAGATCGTTCAGGCGGCCGGTCGTCGTTTCGTGATGGATGATCGCGACATGCGTGATCGCCTTGTCGGCGTCGAGCCCGGCCGTGATGCGCGCGAGGTCCGGCGCTTGCATCCAGTCGTGCTTCACGACCTCATGCGCAATGCCGTATTGCTTCGCGATGGCCGTGATGCGCTCGCCATACACGCCGTTTTCGACGATCAGCAGCTTGCCGTTCGCGGGCACGAGCGTCGAGATCATGCTTTCGACCGCAGCCGTGCCGGAGCCCGTCATGAGCACGGCCTGCCATTGCGTAGGGTCGAGATCGTAGACGCCCACGAGACGCGTGCGCGCCTCTTCCTGCACGTCGAAGAACTCGCTTTCGCGATGGCACAGGTCTTCCTGGAGGAGGCTCTGGCGCACGCGTTCGGTCAGCGTGACCGGGCCGGGATTGAGCAGCAGCATCGTGAATTCCTTATTTAGCGAGCGCGCCGATGTGGCGCATGAGACGCGTCTTCACATCGGGCGGCGTGATCGTGGGGCGCGGCAGACCATCTGGCGTACCGCGGCGAATCGTCAGGCGTACGAAGCGTGTGCCCGCGACACCCGATGCACCCTTCGCGCGTTCGCGTGCGGCGGCGAGCACGCTGTCGAGCGTGGCGAGATCGTCGCCTTCCACGGCGTCCGCGTAACCGCACGCGGCAGCCACGTTCGCGAACGACACCTGCCCCGACACGGTGGCCTGCCCCCCCGTCGAATCGTGCGCGCCGTTGTCGAGCAGCACGTGCGTGAGGTTCGCGGGACCATAGGCGCCGAGCGTGGCGAACACGCCCATGCGCATGAGCGCCGCACCGTCGCCGTCGAGCGCGACCACGTTCAGGTCGGGCCGCGCAAGCGCGAGACCGAGCGCGAACGGCGTGACGCAGCCCATCGAGCCGACCATATAGAGCTGGTTCGAGCGGTCGTCGAGCGCGTAGAGTTCGCGGCCGCAGAATCCCGTCGAGGCGACGACCACCGTCGATTCGGCAGGCGTCGCTTCGATCACACGCTCGAGCGCCTGCTGACGCGTGGGTAGTTGATCAGGAGTCCGTCCGGTCCACTTTGCTTGCGCTACGGGCAGCGCGTGCTTTGCCGGCATCGCGCCGCCGCCCTTGAGTTCGTAGGGCGCGACGCTCCCCTTCTGCATGACGAGCGCATACGGGCGGCCCGTTTCGTTCATGTGCTTGATGGCGCGGTCGAGCGCCGCCGCGATCTGGTCGGCTTCCGTGGGGAACGTCTCCCACGGAATCTCCATCGTTTCCAGCATCTGCGGCGTGACGGGGCCCATCAGCGCGTGCTGCGGTTCGTCGCTGACACCCGGCTGGCCGCGCCACGTCACGATCAGCAGTTGCGGCAGGCGGAACGTCCACGTGAGCGAAGTGAGCGGGCTCACGGCGTTGCCGAGGCCCGAGTTCTGCATCATCGTGATGCCGCGCTTGCCCGCGAGCGCCACGCCCGCGATGACCGCGACCGCGTCGCCTTCGTTGGCCGCGCTCACGTAGTGCAGCGAGTCATCTTGCAGCACGTAGTTGATGAACGGCGTGAGGTACGAGCACGGCACGCCCGCGTACCACTCGAAGCCGCGCGAACGCGCCGCTTCGACGAACTGTGCGGCTTCGATCATGCCTGGCCCTCCGCGCCGAGCGGCGTTTGCGCATGCGCGAAATCGCCCGCGCGGCGGAAGTCTTCGAGGTCGTTCACACCGCGCCAGTGGCCGTGCACGTACTGCACTTCGACTTTCTCGCCGTCCGCGATCAGCGCGTTGAGCAGCGCGGGCATGTCGAGCGTGTCGAAGTCGGCGCGCGTTTGCAGTTCCTTGAGCTTCTTCGCGAGCTTTGCGCGGCCCGCGCCGCGCACGTTAACGAGACCGATCCAGCGGCCGTGCGCAGCCGAGCCGTTCGCGGCCGGTTCGCTCGCCACGCGCTCGAGGAACACCTTGTTGCCGAACAGATCGCGCTCGTCGGCGGCCGAGCACCATGCGAAGTCGCGCGTGCTGCTGTTCTCGGACTCAGGCGACGAATCCACCACGACGCTGAAGTCCGCTTCGCTTTCCACGAGATCGCGCAGGATGTAGCTGCGGAACACCAGGTCGCCGTACGAGATCACCGTGTCGTTGTCGAGCGAGCCGACCGCGCACGCGAGCGACGCGAGTTCGTTCGTCTGCGCGTAGCGCTCGTTGCGCACGAGCTTGATGCCGGCCGTGTCGATGGCTTCGGCCTTGTAGCCGCCCACCACGGTGATGTCGTTGACGGACTGCTTCTTGAACGCATCGACAAGCCAGCGCAGCAGCGGCTTACCCGCCACAGGCAGCATGACCTTCGGCTTGTCCTCCGTGTAGGCGTCGAGGCCCGAGCCGCGGCTCGCGGCCAGCACGATCGCCGCGCCCGCGCCGCGCGACGAAGCGGAGAGGTAGCGGTCTTCGGCTTCCGAGTATTCGTCGGCGTCCTGCAGGCGGAAAATTTCGTTGACCGTAGCAATCCGGTCTTCGACGTCGACGAGCGTTTGCGTTTCGTAAATCGTCTTCGTGACGGCCTGCATGGCCGAAACGGCCGCGCGGATCTGATGGTTCGCCCAGATGACCGTGCTGATGCCCGCCTTGCGGAACACGTCGGTCGGCGTGCTGTAGTACTTGGTCGGCACGATCACGAGCGGGCCGCGGCCCGCCCATTCGCGCGCGAACGTGAGGATCTCGTCAGCTTTCGAAAGCTTGCTGTGGATGAGGATCGCGTCCGCGCCAGCCTGCCGATACGCCTCGGCGCGCTTGAGCGCTTCGTCCATGCCCCAGCCCGCGATCAGCGCCTCCACACGCGCGACGATCGAGAAGTGCTCGTCGGTCTGCGAGTCCTTGCCCGCCTTGATCTTGCCGCAGAACTCGTCGATGTCGGCGAGCGGTTGCGCTTCGCCGCCGATGAAGCTGTTGGTCTTCGGGAACACCTTGTCTTCAATGCAGACACCCGCAATACCGCGCTGCTCCAGCTTGCGCACGAGACGGCGCACGTTGTTGAAATTGCCGTAGCCGGTGTCGCCGTCGAGCAGGATCGGCAGGTCGCTCGCGTCGGCCATGAACTCGAGGTTGTCGACCACCTGGGTCCAGCTCGCCTCGTTGTTGTCGCGCACGCCGAACTGCGCGGAGATCGACAGGCCCGAGCCCCAGATCGCCTTGAAGCCCGCCTCGCGCGCAATGCGTGCGGAAAGGCCGTTGTGCGCTTCCATCAGGAATTCGAGTTCGTTGCTGGTCAGCATCTGGCGCAGCCGCGCGCTGCGCGAGGTGGCAACAGCGGCTGGGACCAGGGCGGGTTCGCGTGCGTTCATTCTTGTTACTCCAGTGGACGTCATGAGGGCGGCAGCGGGGGCTGCGCCGTGCGCGTCGCATCGTTGGGAAATGTCCTGCATTCCGGCGTCATCGCAGGCCTCGAAGTCGGGCCGGCCGGGTGCAAAGTCGCGACTATATCGGAAATGATTCCTATCCGCAGTCGATCACCGCAAAGAGTGGCAAATCATGGAGATACAGTGAAATTTGTGGCTTTTGCCGGTGTTTTCGCGTGGGTTTCAGCACGGCGTCATATGCGCCGGATTTGAGCCGTATATGAGCCAGATCAAAGGTCCTTGTTTTGTATGAAGAAACGCTGCCTAAGCAGGGTTCCCCCTGGGTCTCGCGCACGTTTGCGGGCGCCGTAAACACACACAGACGGCCCTGTTTCGCCCCTGCGTTTTGCCCGCCGTGCAGCCTCTCTGGAATACCCGACCGACCATGCAGAAGATGACACTCAACAAGAAGCTCCGCTCGATGATCGCGATCCTCTGGATCGGCCTGCTGTTGATCGTCGCCTTTGGCGCCTGGCAAAGCCGCGAGGCGATGGTTCGCGAGCGGCGCGCGCAACTCACGACGCTCGTTGAAGAAGCGATGAGCGTCGCGAACTACTACTACGGCCTCTCGCAACGCAACGTCATGCCCGAAGCCGAGGCGCAGAAACAGGCGCTCGCCGTGATCGGTTCGATCCGCTACGGCACGGACGGCTATCTGAGCATCAACGACTCGAACGCGGTCATGCTGATGCACCCGATCAAGCCCGAGCTGAACGGCAAGAAGCTCACCGACTTCACCGATCCCGCCGGCACCCACGTCTTCACCGAACTCGTGAACGCGGCAAGCGGGCCGAATGGCGGCTTCCTCGACTACCTGTGGGCCAAACCCGGCCATAGCGAGCCGGTGCCCAAGACGAGCTACGGCCGCCGCTTCGCGCCGTGGGACTGGGTGATCGTGACGGGCATGTACATGGACGACGTGCGCGCCGAGTTCTTCGACAGCCTGTTGCGCTGGCTTGGCGTGACCTTCCTGCTGGGTGCAGCCGCCACCGCCGTGATGGTGCTCGTGGTGAAGAGCGTGCGCAGCAGCATCGGCGGCGAACTGGAAGGCGCGGTGGACGCGGCCAACCGCATCGCCCAGGGCGACCTCACCCTGCGCCTGCAGGTGCAGGGCACGAACGAGAGCAGCCTGATGCGCGCGCTCGCAACCATGCAGACGGCGCTCGTGCAAACCGTGTCGCGCGTGCGCAGCGGCGCGGAAAACATCAACGTGGGCGCGAACGAGATTGCGGCGGGCAACACGGATCTCTCGCAGCGCACGGAGGAACAGGCGGCGGCGCTCGTGCGGACCGCATCGAGCATGGATCAGATGACGGCGAACGTGCGCCAGAACGCGGATAGCGCCCAGCATGCGGCGTCGCTCGCGAGCCAGGCCGCCGACGTCGCCACGCGCGGCAGCGCCGTGGTCGACGACGTGGTGCGCACCATGGGCGACATCACGACGAGTTCGCAGCAGATTGGCGACATCATCGGCGTGATCGACGGCATTGCGTTCCAGACCAACATTCTCGCGTTGAACGCCGCCGTGGAAGCGGCGCGTGCCGGCGAACAGGGCCGCGGCTTCGCGGTGGTGGCCGCCGAAGTGCGCAGCCTCGCGCAGCGCTCCGCCACCGCCGCCAAGGAGATCAAGGCGCTGATCGAAAAGTCGACCGGCACCGTGACCGAAGGCCAGCAGCTTGTGACCAACGCGGGCTCGACGATGACCGAGATCGTGCAGTCGGTGCGCCGCGTGCACGAGATCCTCGAAGAGATCAGCAACGCTTCGCGCGAGCAGAGCGCCGGCATCGAGCAGGTCAACCGCGCCGTGGGCGAAATGGATCAGGTGACGCAGCAGAACGCGGCGCTCGTGGAAGAGGCCGCCGCCGCCGCGCATTCGCTCAAGGATCAGGTGAGCGTGCTGCGCGAGTCGATCGCAAGCTTCCGCCTGCCGGCACACGCTTAACCCCCGCGGCGCGACTGCGCCGCCGGTCCTTCCCCCCTTCCCTCCGGGCCGCTTTCGCGGCCCGGTTCGCTTTACGCCCCTCCCGCTCCCCTGCGCCATTCGTACCGCATGACGGCGCGCAACGTATGCCCGATCGTCCAGCGGCCATGCGCACCTATCATTTCAATTCAATTACATCCTGTTTACAATGTAATTCTGCCAAGCCACCCCGCCTTGCCGATGATCCGCTCCAGGAAACCGCCGCGCGACCCGCACGCGGCCGCGACCCGTCACCCGATGCTCGCGCCGCGTCTGCCCGCGTGGCGCTCGAAGTTCATCGTGTTCATCACGTTCGCGGCCTTCGCTGCGCTGGCCGGGCGCGCGTTCTGGATTCAAATCGCCAATCACGGCTTTTACGTGAAGCAGGGCCAAAAGCGCTACCAGCGCACGCTGGAGCTCGACGCCATGCGCGGGCGCATCGTCGATCGCAACGGCGCGCTATTGGCCGTGAGCCTCGCGACTTTCGAAGTCTGGGTGAATCCACGCCTGCTCGACGCCGCCGCGCACGCGCCGCTCGCGCGCCTGCTCGACATGCCGCTCGCGGAGCTGGAGCGGCGCGTGGCCGGCGACCGCTCCTTCGTGCTGCTCAAGCGCCAGGTGGACGCCACCACCGCCGAACACATCGACGAGATGGGCACGGGCGGCATCACCCTGATCGCCGACTCGAAGCGCTATTACCCCGAAGGCGAATCAGCCGCGCACGTGGTGGGCTTCACCGACATCGAAGACGCCGGCCAGGAAGGTGTGGAGCTTGCCGCGAACGCGCGCCTGCGCGGCACGCCGGGCCAGCGCGAGGTGATCCGCGACCGGCTTGGGCGCGTCGTCTCCGAGCCGAGCGAGCGCGTGCAGCCGCGCAACGGCGATACCGTGCAGCTCACCATCGACCGCCGCGTGCAGCAGCTCGCGTACACGCAGCTCAAGGCCGCCGTGGCGAAAAATCATGCGGAAGCGGGCAGCGTCGTCGTGCTCGACGCGCAGAACGGCGAGATCCTCGCGCTCGCGAACTGGCCGTCGTTCGATCCGAACGACCGCGCGCGTCTCACGGGCAAACAGTTGCGCAACCGCGCCGTGGTCGACACGTTCGAGCCCGGCTCGACCATCAAGCCGGTGGTCGTTTCGCTGGCCATGGACCTGCGCAAGGTCAACGCGAACACGATTATCGACACTTCGCCGGGCACCTACCGCATCGGCCCCGCGACGGTCCACGACACGTCCAATCATGGCCGCATGACCGTGGCCGAAGCGATCCAGAAGTCGAGCAACATCGCGCTCGCCAAGCTCGCGCTGAATCTTCCCGCGCAAACCATCTGGGACAAGTATCAGGAGTACGGACTCGGGCAAAAGCCCGGCGTCACGTTCCCGGGCGTGGCGCCTGGCCGCGTGCGGCCGTGGGCGCGCTGGCGCCCCATCGAGCAGGCGACGATGGCGTACGGCTACGGCCTTTCCACTTCGCTGCTGCAGATGGCGCAGATCTACACGGCCTACGCCGGCGACGGCACGCTGCATCCGGTCACGCTGCTGCGCGATGCGCCAGGCGGCGCGGGAGGCTCAACGGCGTTGGCGACGCGCGCGGTCACGACGCCGGCCACGGCTGCCGCCATGCGCAAGATGCTGGAAATGGCGACGAGCGACGGCGGCACGGGCCGCGCTGCGAATGTGGACGGCTATCGGGTGGGCGGCAAGACCGGCACCGCGCGCAAGCAGATCGGCGCGGGCTACGCGAAGAACCGCTATCGCGCGCTCTTCGTGGGCATGGCGCCAATGAGCGCGCCGCGCGTGATCGTCGCGGTGATGATCGACGATCCGGCGGGCAAAGCGTTCTATGGCGGCACGGTCGCGGGGCCGGTGTTCTCCGGCGTGACGGCCGGCACGCTGCAGTTGCTCGGCGTGCCGCCCGATGTTGCGGCCGGCCCCGAGAGCGCCAAGGGCGCTAACGGCGCCAAGGCCGGCTCAGGACGCGGTTAACGTCGCAATCAATGGCGGGGATAAGCGGGCGGCGGCTCGCTGCCAGACACGGCGGCGGGCGCGCCGGCTTCGCCGTTCTGCGCGGGCGGCGCACCGTAACCCGACTGCGCGACCTGTTCTTGCTGCTGGCGCGTCTGCGCGAGGCGCGCGTCGTTGGCACGCTTTTCGGCAAGCCTGCGCATGGCGCTTTGCACATCTTCCGGATAGTTGACGTCGTTCGCCGAAGCCGGGTTGTACCCCACCGACTCCAGATCGACCAGTTCCTGAAGCACCTGGGCGCGCGTGACCGGGCCGTTTTGCGTGCTGTTGACCTGGGCAAACGACACCGCCGGAACGATCGCCATCATAGAAACCAGCGCCGCGCGTAGCATTGCGTTTTTCACCTTGCTCTCCGTATCAATTCGATGAGCAAAGTCTACGTACCGCTGCCACGCATAAAAACCGGCCCGCGGGGGAGAGAGTTTTCTATTCCTCGCAAGATTGATAAGGACTTCTGCGGTCCTTAAATCTGATCGCGGCCAACCGCGCGCAGCCCGTCGAGATCGAGCACGTCCACGCGGTTATAGGAGAGCGCGACAAGCCCCAGGCGCTCGAGCGTCTGCAGGGCCTGATTGATCCGTTGCCGCGACGCGCCCGCCAGCATGCCGATCTCCTCCTGCGAGATGTCGAGCGCACGCCCCGTTTCGGGGTAGAGATCGGGATTGAACATCTGCGCGAGCGACTGCGCCACGCGCGCATCGACGTCGAGCAAGCGGCTGTTCTGGATCAGCGCGATGAACTCGCCCATGCGGTTGTTGAGCTGATGAATCACGAAGCGGTTGAACGGCAGGCTGCAGTCCATGAGCCGGTGGAACGTCTCGGTGGCGACGGCCATGACGAGCGACGGCTGCAGCGCGATCACGTCGTACTTGCGCGGCTCGCGCTTGATCACGCTGCCCTCGCCGAACCAGCCGCCATGCGGCACGCCCGAAAACGTGCAGCCGCGCCCCGAAGCATTGAAGATCGCCAGCTTCACCAGGCCCGAACTCACGCCGAGCCACCAGTCCGAGGGCGCTTCGCGCGCGGCGACGATCGCGCCTGCGGCATAGCCCTGTGCGTGAGAGGACGCCAGCACCCATTCGCGATGCTCGGGCGCCAGCGCGCGAAACCACACGCAGCGCTCAAATAGCGCCGTCAGGCGCGCGAGGTTTGCCGCGTCGATGCGCTCGCCTTCGCGCCATGAATCGCGGGCAGGCGGTGTTCCGTCCGGGGGCATAATGGATTGCGACATCGCGCCTTCCTGGAGTTAAGTCAATCTTTGGGTCGATCCTGTCGAGCGGATCGTGAGTTGCAGGCCTCTCGCGGTCCGCTCTGTCGCGCCGGCGACAGACTGGCGTGCGCGGCCCTGCTACGGTAGCGCGAATCATACCTACAAACCTGCGACCGACCGCGGCACGGCTTTCGAGCCGGCATCGGCGATCGACACCGGAGACACCGCCATGTTGCACCCGTACGAAGAAGGGCTCGCGCAGCGCGAAGCCAACTATGTGCCGCTCACGCCGATCGATTTCATCGCCCGCGCGGCTGAAGTCTACGGCGATCGCCTCGCCGTCGTGCATGGCGACGTCCGCCGCAACTGGCGCGAAACCTATGCGCGCACGCGGCGGCTCGCGAGCGCGCTCGAACGGGCGGGCATCGGCCGCGGCGATACGGTGGCGGCGCTGCTGCCAAACATCCCCGCGATGGTCGAGGCGCACTTCGGCGTGCCCATGCTCGGCGCGGTGCTCAATACGCTCAACACGCGGCTCGATGTCGCAACCATGCTGTTCATGCTGCGCCATGGCGAAGCGAAGGCGCTGATCGTCGATACCGAATTCGCGGCGCTCGCGCAGCGCGCGGCGCTCGAATTCCCCCACCTCAAGATCATCAGCGTGGCCGACATCGCGCCCGCCGACCCCGAGTTCTTCCCGCGCGCAACCGACTACGAGGCGTTCCTCGAACAGGGCGATCCCGAGTATGCCTGGGCGCCGCCGAGCAACGAATGGGACGCCATTGCGCTGAATTACACCTCGGGCACGACGGGCGACCCCAAGGGCGTGGTCTATCACCATCGCGGCGCGTATCTCAACGCGGTGAGCAACATCCTCGAATGGGACATGCCCAAACACGCCGTGTACCTTTGGACGCTGCCGCTCTTTCACTGCAACGGCTGGTGCTTCGCGTGGACCGTCGCCGCGCGCGCGGGCGTCAACGTGTGCCTGCGCAAGTTCGACGCGAAGCTCGTGTTCGACCTCATTCGCAGCGAGCGCGTCACGCACTATTGCGGCGCGCCCATTGTGCAAGGCGCGCTCGCCGACGCCCCCGCCGAATATCGCGAGGGCATCGCGCACACCGTGCGCACGATGGTCGCCGGCGCGCCGCCCGCGCCGGCCGTGATCGCGAAGATGAAGGCGATCGGCATCGAACTCACGCATGTCTACGGTCTGACCGAGGTGTACGGCCCCGCTGCCGTGTGTGCGGTGCAGGAGCGCTGGCAGACGCTGCCCGAAGAGGAGCAGGCGCGCCTCGCCGCCCGGCAGGGCGTGCGCTATCACCTGCAAAGCGGTGTGAGCGTGCGCAACGCGCAGACGATGGAGCCCGTGCCCGCCGACGGCGAAACGCTCGGCGAGATCATGTTCCGCGGCAACATCTGCATGAAGGGCTATTTGAAGAACGAACGCGCGACCGAAGAGGCGTTCCGCGGCGGCTGGTTCCATACGGGCGACCTCGGCGTGATGACGCCCGACGGCTACGTGCGCATTACCGACCGCAGCAAGGACATCATCATTTCGGGTGGCGAGAACATCTCGAGCATCGAAGTCGAGGACACGCTGTATCGCCACCCGGCCGTCGCGCTCGCCGCCGTCGTGGCGATGCCCGACCCGAAGTGGGGCGAAGTGCCTTGCGCGTTCGTCGAACTGCGGCCCGGCGCGAGCGTCACGGCCGAGGAAATCATCGCGCACTGCCGGCTCTTTCTCGCGCACTTCAAGGTACCCCGCGCCGTGCGCTTCGGCGAGCTTCCGCGTACGGCCACGGGCAAGATCCAGAAATATGAGTTGCGCGCGCAACTAGGTTCGCAAAGCGCAATCGATCTGTCCGGCACGCAAGGCGCGCCGAAAGCACCTCGGTAAGAACGACACCGGGGTCCGGCTGACCGGTATAGGTGACGCATTCGGGCGGCCCGCGCCGCCCGAATGTAACGCCAGTTGACAACCCGACCCTCCGGGACTCGTTCGCGATTGTCAGGCGCGGCGCTTAATCCTTTCTGCATCAAGGGCCAACTGTCAAAACGGCCTTCCGGGCATAAAGAATCGTATGAAACGAAAGCTTACAAGGTGTCACGTTTTCCTCCGCTTCGGGCCGATAAGCTTTGAACCGTGGTCGCAACACAAAGGCATCCCGGTGCCGCGTGACTGACGACGCAACCAAAGAGGAGGTAACTCATGAATACCAAGAGCTGGAAGACCCCCGCCCGCGCCATCGCCGCAGCATTGATCGCCGGCGGCGCATTGATGGGCGCATCGAGCGCCTTTGCTCAATCCGCACCGTATGGGCTGCGTGCCGACTCGGCGCCGCAATACGGCCAACCGCACATGATGCCGGTGGACGCGCATGTCTCGATCGGCTGGCACGATGACCGCTATTGGGACGGCCACCGTTACTGGGCACACGACGAGTGGATGCACCATCATCCGCACGATCCGGGTCCCCCGCGCTATCGTGACGACGACCATCGTCCGCCGCCCCCGCCGCGTTACTGATAACGTACGCTTGATCGACGGGCCGCCTGCCCTGGCGGCGCGTGGCACACCGAGGCCGGTCTTCCGCGAGGGAGATCGGCCTCGGTGCATTTCAGCGCCTTACTTCGCCCCGTGTCTGCGCTTGCACAATTATCGTTCGGCATGCGAAATAATGTGCCCGCAATGCCCATCACACGGCGATTCCGGCCTGGCAGCACGCGCGGCGGCCCTGCGCCGAAAGGCGCACGTCAGTAATTGAAGGTAATGCGCAAGTGTTGCCGGTCGCACGGCCCGCGAGTAACGTTGTCGGGCGTTTCGTTCCCCGGAGCGCACGGTGTATTCTCATTGCCCGGCCAGAGATGGCCGGGATTTTTTTTGGCACTCGTGAGAGCACCGGCGCACGTCGAACGCGTGGCGCACCCGGTTTTTTTTCCGATTGCGGACGCAATTTTGCGGACGTAATGTGGGATTGCCTCTTGAGAACAGGCGAGCCTTGTGACCCCCGGTCGTGACACAGTCCGACCGGGGCTTTTTTTGGCTTTTTGCCTTCTGGGCGCTTGGGAAATCGCGTCAGCCGCAACGGCGCCGCGAGAGAAAGGACTATGACGGATCACCGAATGAGGAGTTCGGCTTCGCTCCAGCCAGAGCTAGATCCGTCATGCCGAGCATTATCCGGGCTGAAAGCCGGGGCGTCACTAGCATCCAGCGCAAAGCACCATTACACAAACTGGCAAGATATGGGGACGGACGTCGGAATCCGGCGAGTGCGCATCGGCTAACATGGTGGTTTCGCCTGCCGCGCCAACCCGCCTGTGCCGACCTTCACCCTCGCCCATCTTGTCACCGCGGAACTCGAGATCCGCAAGAGCCGCTTCATCGCGCACGCCATTCCCGTTGCCGACCGCGAAGCGGCCATGGCTGAAATCCGCCGTCTGCGAGACGAACATCCCGCCGCCACGCACGTTTGCTGGGCCTTGCTCGCGGGCGGCCAGTCCGGCATGTCCGACGACGGCGAACCCTCCGGCACCGCCGGGCGGCCGATCCTCGAAGTGCTGCGCCATCACGACCTGGACGGCGTGCTCGCGGCCGTGGTGCGCTACTACGGCGGCGTGAAGCTCGGCGCGGGCGGCCTCGTGCGCGCCTATACCGACGCCATTGCCACCGCCCTGCAAGCGGCCGAGCGCGTCGAGCGCATCGCGCAGGCGCGCCTCACGGTCGAACTCGGCTACCCCGACGAAACGCGTGTGCGCCACTGGATCGACCAGGAGCAGTTCACGCTCGTGGAGAGCCAATACGCCATGACCGTGCGCCTCACGATCCAGTTGCCCGCCACCGCCGTGGACGCCGCGCGCAACACGCTAACCGACCTCACGCAGGGCCGCTCGGGCTTCCCTGAACACGTCTGAAGCGGGCGGCCTGCAGCCGCCCCGAGGCAAAGCGTCAACTTTTCAAATTCTTTTCAAATCTTTCATAAAGTTTCATGAAAGCTTGCCGTAATGAAAGCATGACCGCGCATTCGCGCGCTCCGTCGACTCGACTCACCAGAACGAACGGACTTCATTCATGGCAAGCACGATCACGAACACCACCGCCAGCGCGAACAGCGCGCTGAGCGATGCCGCCCAGTCGATCATCAGCGGCGCGACCAACTCCACGCTCGACGTCAACCAGCTCGTCAAGGCGCTCGTCAACGCGAAGATCGCGGGCCCGAGCGCCATCCTCAGCGCGAAACAGACGGCCAGCAACACGACACTCTCCGCGCTCGGCACGCTGAAGTCGGCGCTCGCTTCGCTCCAGAGCGCACTCGAACCGTTCAAGGACGGCGCCGCGCTGCAACGCTTCACGGTCACGACGAGCGAAAAGGACAAAGGCCTGAGCGCGGTCGCCGGCAAGAACGCGGTGGCGAGCAGCTTCACGGTCGAAGTCGATCGGCTGGCGAGCGCGCACAAGCTCACCTCGGATAGCTTCGCCACGGGCGAAACGCTCGGCGAGGGCAGCCTCGACATTTCGATGGGCGGCAAGTCCATGCATCTGACGATCGCCGCGAGCAGCAACAAGCTCACCGATGTCGTCGCGGCGATCAACCGGGCGAAGGACAACCCCGGCGTCACGGCGTCGATCGTCAACGGCGCCGACGGTCAGCACCTCGTGCTGAGCGCGAACAAAACCGGCGCGGCCAACGCGATCGACGTGCAGGCGGGCCCTGGCGTCGACACGCGCCTCGCTTCCTCGCAGATGCGCGAAGTCGAGCCAGCCGGCGACGCCGAGCTGCGCATAGACGGCACGCGCGTCACGAGCGCGAGCAACACGCTCGAAGGCGTGGTAAGCGACATCACGATCAAGCTCGAAAGCGCCTCGGTGGGCACGAAGCAAACGCTCACCATCGCCCCCGACACCGCGGCGACCGGCACGTCCATCCGCGACTTCGTGAAGGCGTACAACAGCTACGTGGATGCCCTGAACGGGCTGACCTCCTACACGGCCGCCACCGGCACGACCGGCGCACAAGCGGGCGCGCTGCTCGGCGACTCGATCGCACGCGCACTCGCGTCGAGTTTGCCGGCAGTCGTTTCGGCGGGCGTGAAGGGCAACGACGGCGTGACCCACTCGCTGGGCGAGATCGGCATCAAGCTCGACAAGAGCGGGAAGCTGGAGATCGACGACGAAACGTTCAAGAAGGCACTGCAACCGGGTAATCGTGCGATTGCGGCGCTGTTCGGCAGCGGCGGCATGTCCACGAAACTCAACAGCGCCATCACGCCCTACGTGCAGTCGAGCGGCATCATCGAGCGACGCAGCACGGCCATCAACAAGGAGCTCGACGACATCAAGAAGCAGTCGTCGCTGCTCGAGGCGCGCGCAACGCAGCTCACTGCGAAATTCAACAGCCAGTTCACCGCGCTCAATAACCTCATGTCGATCATGAACAACAACCAGCAATATCTGACGCAGCTTTTCGGCGGCGCAAACAGTGCGGGCGCCCTCGCGACCAATCACAAATAAGGCTTGAATGCCTGAATGCGGAGCGGTTTGACGCTTGCAAACGTGGAGTACGGGCGAAAAAAAGGCCGCCGAGCGAATCGGCGGCCAACAGGGGACGTGAAGAACAACCGCGAATCGAACTATCAAATCGACCCGACGGCTCCATCATCGCGAGCGAAAATTAAGACAAACTTAAACGCGCGCAAAAAACGATCGGGTATTCCGGCGCGATAGCGCGCAGGCAAATGAAAGAACGCGTAATAATGGGCTGGCTATACTTCTTGAACTGGTCAGGGCCGCTCAATCAAGCGCGCCCGCATGACCGACTTCTACCTTACCCGGAAGAGCCGCCATGTTTGATCGACTGCATCGATTTATGGAAGGCGCAGGTCCCGAGCGGCGCCATCGCGTCTGGAGCAAGATGCGCATTTTCGTGGCGGCAATGGGCACGCTCGGCTCTGCCGCCGGCATCGCCATCGCGGTGGTCGGCCTCCTCAACTTCGACCACCAGAAGGTGATTACCGGCGTGGCCGTCATCATCGTCTGCACGGCGATCTACGTCACGATCCTCGTGCGCGACCGCAATCGCGTGGACTAGCGCCTGGCACGCCGCCCACGCGTCATTGCCTCACTGCAACTTCTGACCGTCGCGCGTGACCTGCACCGCCGTCGCGCTCACGTAGTCGGCGCGAATGCTGTCGCCCACCTTGATCGATTCGAGCGGCACGTCCGGCGGCGCGACGACCACGACCGTGCGGGTGGGTCCGCGCAACGCGACCTTGCGGCTCTTGCGGTCGATCTTCTCCACGGTCGCAACCACCTGAACGCTATGCGCCGTAGCCGCCACGCCACCGGAAGCCGGCGTTGTCGCGACCGTATCGACGCGCGAGCGGATGCCCCTCGTCGCCACCTTTTCGGCGCGCAGCAGCAACGCCTCCTTGTAGACGATATTCACGTGATCGCCGGGCTTGAGCTTGCTCACGTCGCCGATGGTCGGATCGACCGCGACCGTCACGAGGTTGCGCCGCGCGCCGCGCAGCGTGACCGAATTGGTGGCCGCGTCGATGCTCACGACCGTGGCCGTGGTCTGAACCTCGCCGATCTGCAACTGTGCGCCGGGTGCGCTTTCAGGCGCAGCATCGGACGCCGTCTGCGCACGTAGTGGCGCCGACACGCCGAGGGCAAGCACGAGAAGCGCGCTGAGCAGCGGCGCGGAACAACGATAGCGCGTGGACATGGGGCAACTCCTTCTGTGGATCGTCAATGGCAAGAGAACGACAGCGCAGCGCTTGCGCGCATCACGCGCCGTTCATGCAGGTTTCTTCGGCGGCACAGCGCAGATAATGGGCATACACGCGCTCGCGTTCCTCGTTCGCGAGCTGCCGTTTTTCGGCAAGCCGCAGCATCCGATGCCGGTCCGCACCGAGCGTCGCGTAGTAACGCTCGGCATGCAGGCGCTTGAAGCGCGTGTAGAAGTCCGGCCCGGGCAGGCCGGAATCGGTCGAGAGCAGCGACGCGTAGTCGGCCTCGCGCGGCTCGCACAACGCAGCCGCGGCAGCCTCGAGCTTTGCGTAACGCTCGCGCAACGGTACGTCGCCCGCGAACAGGGCGTGAAACGCGCCATACGGCACGAGCGAGCGGCGACTCGCAGCGCGGCGCAACAAACGACCTACCTTTTCATCAAGTTCTTTATTCATCTGCAGCGGCCAGAAAGCGGGCCGCCGCCCATGCCGCGCGTCGTTTGACGACAAGCGCGGATGCATTTGGCAGCCCGACAGGATTCAGGGACCCGTTTCGCTACGCGATACGCCGCGCGCAAATCCGGCATTCTGCATTCGTTCATTCGAATCCAATCCGCATTGCAATCGATTCGAAATGTTTGCGAAAAACATTCTGCACAAAAATTTCAAATCACTCCCTGAAATTGCCCCGTCATCGCCACTTATGCAGGGGGGCGGTGACTTTTACCGGGCAGCAGCCAGAAACGCTAACAAACATCCATAGGTGCTACTACCGCGATTTAATCCATATTGAATAGAGTCGATCCGGCGAAATATCCACTGAACGGTGAATTAATCATACAAAACGGCGTACAGCGTTGCTTTTCAATGATTGATCAAATAAGTCAGGTTATCTGGCTGCAATGAGAGCAAACTTCGCATTGCGGGATCAATGCGAAATGGCAGCCTCTATTGTTGACCAACGCGAACCGGTTGTTTTTTCCCATTAGTTCAGGATTATCCACAAGTCAAGCAGACTATTTTTCCGCTGGCTATACACATTCCCTACAAAAACAATTATTAATATCCGCTGCGGAACACCGAGGCGTTTCGCAACAAGCGCCCTTCACCGGGCGTCGATTTCGCCGTCCGTCATGGCTCTCGCGTCACCGCACCGGCGCCTGGGTCCATGGCAAGCGACAAGACCCGCTTGCAGGAAGGGTTACAGGAGCGGCACATCCGCAATGCCGCGTGTCCGGAATCTTTCGTCGACGAGTGAACACATGCTTACCCGAACCGAGAACCTGCCGAGCGTCGCGAGAAGAATGGCCGCCGGCCAGATGTTGATGGAAGGCGCGACCGTGAATAGCGTCGCCGACTCACTCCACCTCTCCGCCCAGACGGTGAGGCGCTACAAGTCCATCGTCGAGGACGGCGGACTCGCCGCGCTCCAGCAGATGAGCGTGGGCGGCCGCCCTTCGGTGCTCGATCAGGCCGCGCTAGGCTGGATCGCGAGCGCCCTGCACGGCTCCGCTCGAGAGCACGGCTTTGCGAGCGATGCGTGGACCAACAGCCGCGTGCGCGAGTTGATCGGCCGCCAGTTCGGCGTGCATTATTCGCGCGTCTACACCTGGCAGATCGTCTCGAACCTCGGCCTCGGCCACCGGCTGTCGAAATCCGCGCGCTGAGCGGCATGGAGGGCGTCGCGCGCCGCGCGAGACGGCGGCGCGCCTCAGCCCCGGGTTGCGGGCGCATCGCGGCCTCGGGTTCCGGCTTCGGAATCCACCAGCGGCTGCGCCCCCTCTCCCGTCCATGGCTGCGACCGGACCTGATTGCGGCCGGCTTCCTTGGCCTCGTACAGCAGGCGGTCGGCGGCGGCCAGCAGCTTGACGCCGCTGCCGCCCTGCGGCGGATTGCAACTCGCACACCCCGCGCTCACCGTCACGCACCCATGGTGCGTACCACTTAGCGTGAGATTGGCCGATTCGATGCGTTTGCGGATCTTCTCCGCGACGCGCGTTGCGGCGTCGAGCGGCGTGTCCGGCAGCACCACGGCGAACTCTTCGCCGCCAAAGCGCGCGGCGAGGTCGGTTGCGCGTCGCGTTCCCGAAGCAATGCGCGCGGCCACGAAGGCCAGCACCTCGTCGCCGGCGGCGTGCCCGTAGGTGTCGTTGAAGAGCTTGAAGTGGTCGATATCGAAAAACAGCACGGAAAGCGGCGTGCCTTCGCGCACTGCGTGATGCCATTCCGCCGCGAGACGGCTGTCGAGCGCGCGGCGATTCGCAAGCCCCGTGAGCGGATCGGTCACAGCCAGGCGCAGGAGTTCGCCCTCGGCCACCACCTTGTCGCGCAGAGCGAACGCGAGCATCCATGACACCGCGACCCACGCGCCGCCGAACACCGTGGTCACGACCAGCGCGATATAGCTGCGCCGCCGCCAGCCAGCGAGCACGTCATCCATGGCGGGCGCCACGACGACGATGAATGGCGAGTTGTCCACGTGAGCAAACGTGTAGATGCGCTCCACGCCGTCGAGCGAGGACCGCAGCGTATAGCTGCCGGCGGCGCGGCGGGAAAAGATCGCGAAATTCGGCAGGTCAGCATAGTTCGCCGTGATGCCGCGCAGCGTCGGCGGCTGGCTCGCGAGCAGCGTGCCGTCGCGCATCAAGATGAAGAGGTGGCTGCCCTTCCCCAGATCGATGCGCTCCACAAGGTGCTGAAAGTAGTCCAGACGCACGCCGAGCAGCGCGACGCCAGCGAACGTGCCGTCGGGGGCATTGATGCGGCGCGAGAGGCCGATGGCGAGCACGCCGCCGCGCAGGCGCGAATGGTACGGCTTCGAAAAGATGAGGCCCGCTTGCGGGTCGCGCTGCTGCGCGATGAAGTAATCGCGGTCGGCCAACGAAACGCTGGCTTCCGCAGCGGTCAAGGCGTTGCTGCGCGCGGCTTTTACATGCCCTGTGGCGTCGATCACATAAGCGCCGCCGAGCCTCGACGCCGTCGTCGCGCGGTCGAACAGCACGCGCTGGCGCAGCGCCTCGGGCAGATCCCAGGTTTGCGGCTGCTGCGCGGCCATGACCACGGCCTGCAGCGACAGGTCGTAAATTTCGACGTTGCGGGCAATGTCGTTGCTGATGAGCTGTACGAGGTTGCGCGAGTTCTCCTCGGCGTGGCGCAGCTCTTCGGCGCGGCCCTCGTAGAGCGCCGCGTAGGTCAGGATCGCCATGACCGTGGCGATGAGCGTGCCGGATAGCCCCGCGAAAAAGGGATAGTTACCGATCAGGCGTGTCGCCGCCGTCGCCCGCGCGGCGACCCAGCGGCGCGCCAGGAGACGCAGCGAAAGAACCCGTTTTGGCATCAGCGCAATCCTCTTACCGATGGCACGCGTGGATAGGGCGCCGATTTATCGGACATGCATCGGGCATCGCTGGCACAAAACCGTCATCAAACGGACACCTGGGCGGTTCAGGATCGAAGGCGAAACCTCTGCCCACTCCCACCCCCAGGAGCCCGCCTGCCATGCCAGAATTTTCCCTGTCACCGCAACCGGGCGCCGCCCCCGCGCGCGGGCGCAATGTCAGCCTGCTCGCGTTCCTCATCGTCATCGCCATCGGCGCCGTGTACGTGGGGATGCATCTCGCCGACGACCTCTCGCCGGTGCGCGAAAGCTCGGCGATGCCCTGGATCCTGCTCGGTATCGCGCTCCTCATCGCGCTCGGCTTCGAGTTCGTGAACGGCTTCCACGATACCGCGAATGCGGTCGCAACCGTCATCTATACGCACTCGCTTTCGCCCAATATCGCCGTGATATGGTCGGGCGCCTGGAATTTTCTCGGCGTGCTCACCTCCACCGGCGCGGTGGCCTTCGGCATCCTGCAACTGCTGCCTGTCGAGCTGATCCTGCAGGTGGGCAGCAGCGCGGGCTTCGCCATGGTGTTCGCGCTGCTCATTGCCGCGATCATCTGGAATCTCGGCACGTGGTACTTCGGCCTGCCTTCGTCGAGCTCGCATACGCTGATCGGCTCGATCATCGGCGTGGGTCTCATGAACCAGCTCATGCACGGCGCAAATGGCACGAGCGGCGTGGACTGGAGCCAGGCGCTCGGCGTGGGCAAGTCGCTGCTCTTTTCGCCGATCGTCGGCTTTTTGCTGGCGGGTCTCCTGCTGCTCATCCTCAAGGCCGTCGTGCGCGTGCCCGAGCTCTACTCGGAGCCGAAGGGCAAGGAGCCACCGCCGTTCTGGATCCGCTCGCTGCTCATTCTCACCTGCACGGGCGTGTCGTTCGCGCACGGCTCCAACGATGGCCAGAAGGGCATGGGCCTCATCATGCTGATCCTGATCGGCACGGTGCCCACCGCCTACGCGCTGAACCGCGCCGTGACGGCCGAGCAGACGCAGACGTTCATCGCCGTCGCGCACGACGCCACGCGCGCGCTCGAGCGCTACACGAACGGCGTGGCCGCGCCCGCCGAGCCGCGTGCCGAAGTGGAGCGCTTCATCGGCAGCCGCACGATGTCGAGCACGACCGTGCCCGCGGTCGCTGCGCTGTCGAATCAGGTGGCCGAACAGGTGCGCGGCTTCGGCTCGCTCGCGGCGGTGCCGCAATCGGTTGTCGATAACGTGCGCAACAACATGTACGTGGTTTCCGAAGCGATCCGCCTGCTCGACAAGCAGAAGGCCGTGGCCTTCTCAGCCGACGACGCGAAGACCATCAACAATTTCCGCAGCCAGATCGACCATGCGACGAAATTCATCCCGACGTGGGTGAAAGTGGCCGTGGCGATCGCACTGGGTCTCGGCACGATGGTGGGCTGGAAGCGCATCGTGGTGACGGTGGGCGAGCGCATCGGCAAGCAGCATCTGAGTTACGGCCAGGGCGGCTGCGCAGAAGTCGTGGCAATGGTGACGATCGGCGCGGCGGATGTATACGGCCTGCCGGTCTCGACCACGCACGTGCTCTCCTCGGGCGTGGCGGGCACGATGGCCGCGAACGGCTCTGGCCTGCAATGGAACACCGTGCGCAGCCTCGTGATGGCGTGGGTGCTCACGCTGCCCGCTTCGATCGTGCTGGCGGGGGTGCTTTATTGGGTGTTCAGACACGTGTTCTGAGGACGAGCGGGCAAGAAAAAGCCGCGCTCCCCTCGAAGGGGAGCGCGGCTTTTTGCTGGGTACTGCGGTCGAAGCAACCCGTCAATAAATCTCCGGAATGATGATTTCCTGCGGCACCGGCTGGCGGATGTAATCCGGATGATGCACGCGCGCCGGCAGCGTGACTTGCGGATGCTCGATCTCGTGATACGGCACCTGGCTCAGCAAGTGATGGATGCAGTTCAGGCGCGCGCGTTTCTTGTCCACGCCCTGCACCACCCACCAAGGCGCCTCGGGGATATGCGAGCGCTGCAGCATCACCTCTTTCACGTGCGTATAGGCCTCCCAGCGGCGGCGGCTTTCGAGGTCCATTGGCGAAAGCTTCCACTGCTTGAGCGGATCGTCGATACGGCTCTGGAAGCGCACTTCCTGTTCGTCGTCGGTGATCGAGAACCAGTACTTGACGATCTGGATGCCGCTCCTCACGAGCATCTTTTCGAACTCGGGCACCGAGCGGAAAAATTCTTCGTACTCGTCGTCGGAGCAGAAGTTCATCACGCGCTCCACGCCCGCGCGGTTGTACCAGCTGCGGTCGAACAGCACCATCTCGCCGCCCGCCGGCAAATGCTGCACGTAGCGCTGGAAATACCACTGTGTGCGCTCGCGGTTGTTCGGCGCGGGCAGCGCGGCCACGCGGCACATGCGCGGATTCAGGCGCTGCGTGATGCGCTTGATGACGCCGCCCTTGCCGGCTGCGTCACGCCCTTCGAAGATCACGACGAGCCGGTGCCCCGAGCTCACGATCCAGTCCTGCAGCTTGACGAGTTCGCCCTGCAGGCGGATCAGCTCGCGGAAATAGACGCGGCGCAGCGCGCGGGCCTCATCGCTGATCTGCAGGCCGCTTTCCTGCAGCCGGTCGTCGACCTCCATTTCGAGCTCTTCGTCGTAGGCGTCGATGAGCTCCTCATCCAGACGCCGGCGGCGATGCCGTTCGGCTTCCTGCTGCTGCGCATCCTGTTGTTCGGCGTCCATCGTGCGGTCGAATTCATTCATGGCGACTCTCTCCTTGGTCGATATGCTGGCAACTCGCGCCACTATCGGCGCAGCGAGTGTCACGAATATTTCAAATGCATTGCGCCGGCTCAGACGAGCGGCCTGGCGAAGCTCAACTCGTGGCCGTCCGGGTCGACGAGATGGAAATAGCGCTCGCCCCACGGCGCGTCGCGCGGCGCGAATTCGGGCTTCGCGCCGGCCGCGAGTGCGTGGGCGTAGAAGGCGTCCACGTCGGCGACGTAGAGGATCACGCGGCCCCAGCCGTTCACCGCGCCGTGCGGCCCCTCCAGCAGGTTCAGATAGCAGACGCCCGCCGCAGCGCCCAGCTCGAACGACGCGAAGCCCGGTATGGCGGGCCCGGCTCTCTGCACGAAGCCGAGCGCTTCGTAAAACGGCACCGACCGCGCGATATCGTTGACGGTCAGCGTCACGGCGCTCAATGCCACGATTTGCGCGGCGCTCTCGTTCATCGGCTCCTCCTGCTTTTGTGCCTATGCACTGCGTGCGATCCCGGATTGAGGCCCGTCGCCCCGATCAACCGACTTTAGCAGCGTTCGTGCGCCGGGCGCGGGTCACTGGCTTTTGCTCTACGCCGCCCGGCGCCTTGCGAGTGGCCTTGCGCGCCGCCACGGCGCGCCGCGTATCGTCACTGGTTGGACCACTTTCCGGCCAGCCGATCTCGTCGCCCACCCGCGTGCGCACGAAGTCGATATGCGTCTGCATCGCCGTGCGCGCCTCCTCGGGACGCCGCGCGACGATCGCCTCGCAAAGCGTTCGATGCTGCAGCAGCAGCTGATCCGGCGCGTCCTCGTTCTGCACGCGCAGCCCCGTGCCGTTGATCGTGATGTGCTCGCGCAGCACGCCCAGCACGCTCGTGTGCAGATGCAGGAACATCGCGTTATGCGATGCCTGCGCGATCACTTCATGCAGCTTCGCGTCGGTGTCGGCTTCCGCGGCCTTGTCGTCCACTTCGCGCGTGCGCTCCAGCTCCTGCATCAGCGCGCGAATGCGCGCGAGGTCCTCGTCGCTCGCGCGCAGGGCTGCGAAATAAGCGGTCGCGCCTTCCAGCACGCGGCGAAATTCGAGAATGTCTTCGCGCAAGGCAGGATGATCGGCCACGAGTTGCCCCCAAGGCGACGCAAAGCCCGTACGCAGCTGATCGGTGACGAACACGCCCGCTCCCGGCCTGCTTTGCACGAGGCCGCGTGCGGCCAGGCGCTGGAGCGCCTCGCGCACCGTGTTGCGCGCCACGTCGTACTCCAGCGCGAGCACGCGCTCGGAAGGCAGCTTCGCCCCCGCGCGCCAGGTGCCGTCGAGCAGCGATGTCTCCATGCGGCGCATCACGGTTTCCACGCGCCCGCGCGTACCTCCCCTGTCCCTCATTGCCACCCCCGCGCCATCCTGCGTCTCGTTGTCGTTTGCGGCGAGTGGTCCAACCAGTTTGAAGACCTCGCCCGAAGTGGGAATTATGCGCCCAAACCAGCGCTTTTCTTCACCCCCCCCCCCGGCCAACCGGGCTCGCGGGGGCCGATCGCAAAAGCGCGCAAAGACACCGAGCGAGACATGAAGCCACGGCAATACCCCACCGAGCGCCCCACCGACGTCTATCTGTTCGCCACCTGCCTCGTCGACCTGTTCGTGCCGCAAGCCGGTCTCGATGCGGTCAAGCTGCTCGAACGCGAGGGCCTCACGGTCCATTTCCCGCGCAGCCAGAGTTGCTGCGGCCAACCCGCGTACAGCAGCGGCAACCCGCGCCAGGCGCGCGAGGTCGCGCTCGCGCAGCTTGGCCTGTTCGAAAAGCCGTGGCCCGTAATCGTGCCTTCGGGCTCTTGCGCGGGCATGATGCGCCACCACTGGCCCGCGCTGTTCGAGGACGACGCCGCGAACGCCGCGCGCGCCCACGAACTCTCGGAACGCGTGTACGAACTCACGGAATTCCTCGTGCGCGTGCTCAACGTCGATTTCCATGCGTATGGCGCCAAGGGTGCCGTCCGGCAGCCAGAAGAGCGCGTCGTGCTGCATACCTCATGCGGCGCGCGGCGCGAAATGGGCACGCGCGTGCATGGCGTCGAAGTCGTCGATGCGCTGCCGGGCGTCACGCGCATCGACCACGAGCGCGAATCGGAATGCTGCGGTTTTGGCGGCACGTTCTCGCTCAAGCACCCCGACATTTCCGGCGCGATGGTCGCCGACAAGATCGCCTCCGCCTGCGCCACGGGCTGCGAGCGCCTCGTTTCCGCCGACTGCGGGTGCCTCCTGAATATCGGCCACGCAGCGGCGCACAAGGGCGCGCCGCTCGCCGTGGAGCACCTGGCCTCGTTCCTCTGGCGCCGCACCGGCGGGGAGGCCGCATGAGCGTCGATTCGATGAGCGCGCGTGCGCGCATGCTGCAACGCCTGCGCGCCCATGCACCCGCCGCGCCCGCCACGACAGTCGATGCGCTCGATGCACGCATCGACGCGCATTTCGCCGAGCGCCGCGCGCACGCGCCGCTTGCGCTGAACGAACGCGTCGCGCAGTTCCAGCGCATGCTCGAGGCCGCGCACGCCGAAGTGATCTGCGCGAGCGCCGCCACGTGGGCAGCCGATCTTGCCACGCGCCTGGCAGCAGCGGGCGTGCGCTCCCTGCTGCTCGACACTGCAAGCGCCGAAGGGCAAGCGCTCACGGCAGCGCTTCCGGCAGCCGTGCAGGCGCGCAGCTATGCGCAGCCGATCGAGCAATGGAAGACCGAACTCTTCGACACCATCGACGCAGGCTTCACGGTCGCGCGCTCGGGCCTCGCGGCGACGGGGACGCTCGTGGTCGTGCCCGACGCGAACGCGCCGCGCACGGTCTCGCTCGTGCCGCCCCTGCACGTTGCGCTAATCCACGCGCGCACGTTGCACGCCGACCTGCACGCCGCTGTTGCGGCGGAACGCTGGCGCGGCGGCATGCCCACCAATCTCGTGATGATTTCGGGGCCTTCGAAGACCTCGGACATCCAGCAGACCACCGCGTATGGCGCCCACGGCCCGCGCGCGCTGTGGGTCGTCGTCGTAACGGATGAGGATCGCGAAACGAGCGCGCCGCACGGAGCCGCCCAATGAGCACGACCACGCAGACACCGCAGGAAAATACGCTGCATTTCATCCCGACCGAGCAATTCCGAGAGCGCGCACGCACGGCGCTCGACGACCCGCAGTTGCGCAAGAGCTTTCGCGGCGCGATGGACTTCCTGCAAGGCAAGCGCGCCGCGCAGTTTCCCGAGGCGGACGAACTCGAAGCGCTCCGAGATCTCGGCGAAGCCGTGCGCCAGCACGCGCTCGCGCGCCTGCCGGAATTGCTCGAGCAACTGGAAACGAAGCTGCGCGCGAACGGCATTCAGGTGCATTGGGCCGAGACCGCCGACGAAGCCAACCGCATCGTCCACGCCATCGCGCAGAGGCGCGCGGCTACGCGCGTGATCAAGGGCAAGTCGATGGCGAGCGAGGAAATCGAGCTCAACCATTACCTCGCGGCGCGCGGGGTCGACTGCATCGAATCGGACATGGGCGAGTACATCGTGCAACTCGCGGGCGAAAAGCCCTCGCACATCGTCATGCCCGCGATCCACAAGACGAAGGGGGATATCGGGCACCTGTTCGAAGAACATATTCCCGATACGCCCTTTACGGAGGACGTGGACACGCTCGTTCAAACGGGCCGCCGCGCGCTGCGCCGTGCCTTCGTGGATGCGCAGATCGGCCTCTCCGGCGTGAACTTCGCCGCCGCCGACACGGGCACGCTCTGGCTCGTGGAAAACGAGGGCAACGGGCGCCTTTCCACCACGGTGCCCGACGTGCATATCGCGATCATGGGCATGGAAAAGGTGGTGGCGAAGCTCGAGCACATCGTGCCGCTTTCGAGCCTGCTCACGCGCTCGGCCACGGGCCAGCCCATCACGACGTATTTCAATCTGATCAGCAGCCCGCGCCGCGAAGGCGAGAAAGACGGCCCGCGCGAAGTGCATCTCGTGCTGCTCGACAACGGCCGCAGCCAGGCCTACGCCGACGAGCAATTGCGCGCCACGTTGCAATGCATTCGCTGCGGCGCATGCATGAACCATTGCCCGGTATACACGCGCATCGGCGGCCATGCGTATGGCACGACGTACCCGGGGCCGATCGGCAAGATCATTTCGCCGCATCTGCTCGGGCTCGACGCGACCGCCGAGTTGCCCACGGCCTCGAGCCTGTGCGGCGCATGCGGCGAAGTCTGCCCGGTGCGCATTCCGATTCCGCAACTGCTCGTGCGCTTGCGTACCGAAGCGAACCGCGCCCCCGAGGAAAACGTTGCGCACCCGCTGCGCGGCCAGGGCGCGAATCACAGCAGAAGCGAGCAATTCATCTGGCGCTTCTGGAGCGGCGCATTCGCACATCCGCGCGCGTATCGCGCGCTGCGCTGGGCCGTGACGCGCCTGCGGGGCCTCGCTCCCATACAGCAGATGGGCTGGACGCAGCATCGCACGCCGCTCAAGCCCGCGCCGCGCAGCCTGCACGATTTGCTGCGCGAACGCGATCAGCCGCAATAGCGTGCGTGTCGTCAGGCATGCGAAATAACTCGCAAATGCATCCCTGACGAAGCTACATAAATTTTCTACCCGCATCATCGGAGGAGACCGTAGTGCAACCCTGGTATCAGATCTACACACCGCTTGGCAGTTTGTGGCTATCCGCGCTCGTCGCCGCCATTCCCATTCTGTTCTTCTTCGTCGCGCTCGCGGGCCTGCGCATGAAGGGCCATGTCGCCGCCGCGATTACCCTGCTGCTCGCGCTCGCCGTGGCGATCTTCGAGTACGGCATGCCCGTGCGCCAGGCGCTCGTTTCCGCGGGCTTCGGCTTTGCCTATGGCATCTGGCCGATCGCGTGGATCATCGTCACCGCGGTGTTCCTCTACAAGATCGTCGTGAAGACGGGGCAATTCGAAATCATCCGCGCCTCGGTGCTCTCGATCACCGACGACCAGCGCCTCCAACTGCTGCTGATCGGCTTCTCGTTCGGCGCGTTCCTCGAAGGCGCGGCGGGCTTCGGCGCGCCGGTGGCGATCACCTCGGCGCTGCTCGTCGGCCTCGGCTTCGAGCCGCTCTACGCCGCCGGTCTGTGCCTCATCGCCAATACCGCGCCGGTCGCGTTCGGCGCGATGGGCATCCCCATCATTGTCGCGGGCCAGGTCACGGGCATCGATCCGTTCCTGATCGGCGCGATGGCCGGCCGCCAGTTGCCGCTGCTCTCGCTCTTCGTGCCGTTCTGGCTCGTCTTCATCATGGACGGCAAGCGCGGCGTGAAGGAAACGTGGCCCGCCGCACTCGTGGCCGGCGGCAGCTTTGCAGTGACGCAGTACTTCACGTCGAACCACATCGGGCCTGAACTGCCGGACATCACCTCGGCGCTCGTGAGCCTCGTTGCGCTCGCCGCGTTCCTCAACGTGTGGCAGCCGCGCCGGGCTATGCAAGGCACGAGCGTGAAGGTGAGCGGCGGTGCAGCGGCGCTGGGCGGCTTCGGCGGCGGCGCAGGGGGCTCGCGCGCGGCCGCTTCGAGCCGCAAGGCATCGCCATACAGCATCGCGCAAACCGTGCGCGCCTGGTCGCCGTTCATTCTGCTCACGGCCATCGTGACCGTGTGGAGCGTCAAGCCGTTCAAGGCGCTGTTCGCCGCGAAGGGTCCGCTCGCGGGCACGATTCTGAGCCTGCACGTGCCGGGTCTCGATCAGCTCGTCGTGCGCACGGCGCCGATCGTCGCCTCGCCCAAGCCCTATGAGGCCGTATTCAAGCTCGACTGGCTCTCCGCTGTCGGCACCGCGATCATGATCACGGCCATCCTCTCCGCGATCCTGCTGCGCATGAAGCCGCGCGCCGCCGTGGCCGCGTTCTGCGAGACGCTCGGCGAACTCCGCCGCCCCGTGCTTTCCATCGGCCTCGTGCTCGCCTTCGCGTTCGTCGCGAACTACTCGGGCATGTCGTCCACGCTTGCCCTCGCGCTTGCGGGAACCGGCGCCGCGTTCCCGTTCTTCTCGCCGTTCCTCGGCTGGCTCGGCGTGTTTCTCACGGGCTCCGATACCTCGTCGAACGCGCTGTTCTGCTCGCTGCAGCACACCACGGCGCATCAGATCAACGTGTCGGACACGCTGCTCGTCGCGGCCAACACCTCGGGCGGCGTGAGCGGCAAGATGATCTCGCCGCAATCGATCGCGGTGGCTTGCGCCGCAACGGGTCTTGTCGGCAAGGAGTCGTCGCTGTTTCGCTTCACCGTGCGTCACAGCCTGTTCTTCGCGGCCGTGGTGGGTGTGGTGACGCTGATTCAGGCTTATGTGCTGACGGGCATGATTCCGCAGTGACGACGTAATCGCCGCCGCAGCGCGCTAATGAAGGGACGAAGGCCGTTTTCCGCCGTGCGCGGGCAGCGGCCTTCTTTGCGTCCTGGCCCAAAAAGCACTGGTTTTAAGCGGCTTTTAAGCCGGCCTGCCTACGCTCGATTCGTCCAGCATGCGCAATACGCATGCCGGTCATCCGGTCAACGAATCGATGGAGGTGGAAATGAAAACACGCTCAACTCCGTGGATCGGCGCGGCGCTCACGCTCGCTGTGGCGTTCGGCGCGCCGGGTGCATGGGCGGCAACGCTGGCAGCAGGCAATGCTGACGTCTCAGCCGCAATGAACGCTCCGCTGCCGCCCGCCCAGCACAAAGGCGACATTGCTTATCTCTCCGGCGGCATCGGCAGCGACCAGTCGGCGGCGTTCAAGTCGGCCATGCATCGCTATCCGCTCTCGCTCGAATTTGCGCGGCAATCGGCCGGCGGCAACGAGTATCTCGCGGACGTACCGGTGAAAATCGCCGACACGCACGGCACGCCGCTCCTCTCCACGCGCACGCGCGGCCCGTTCATGCTCGTTTCAATACCGGACGGCCGCTATGTGATCACCGCGAGCCACGGCGGCAACACGGAGCGGCGTACGGTGGACATCGGCAATACGACACGGGCTCACGAAACCTTCGTCTGGCCGATGTGACGCTCGCGTTGTGTATTCGCATGACGGTTGTGTTGCGTCCGCAACCGTCATGCGAGGTCTGAGGCGGCGCACCTCGCCGTCACGAGTTTGATGGTTGTGCCAGGATCGCAGGCAGATGGGGCTTGGCAATAGCGCTGCGCGATATCCAGCGCAAGCGGCCCGGAATCGATGCGCACCGCATCACGCGGTACGCATTTCGCCCGCCAGACGCGAACCTGAGATGACTTCGACGCACGCTTCGTTCAGCACCCCCGCCCGTTTTCCGTGCACAGCCTGCGCGCGCAAGCTCGCTGCGCCGCGCGCGCACTTCAGCCCGATCCACCACATCAGGTGCCCAACTGCGGCCACACGCCGCGCTGCCTCGCCACACTCCCGCGCGGCGCGCCTCGACCCGCATCAGACATCCCGCACTTTGCGGGCCAAGGGCGTCACTGCGCCGCAGCCCCTGGCACTTGTCGCGCGCAATTGCGTCACACATATCGCTGAGCCGGCCCGCAGCCGCCCTGCTTCGCGCAGCGCGTGCTGACGGCTCGCGTCCGCTCGCGGCCTCATCGCGGATTTTTTAGCGCTATCGGTATCGCGCCCGCACGCCGCACGTACCGCGCGGAACGCCCGTCGTTCCGGCCACCGTTTTTACATCACGCCCGCCAAGAGGAGAGCTCTGCCATGATTCGCCGCCCTGACTTCGCCGCCTTCGCCGCGCGTCGGCTGCCTCTGGCGGTGCTCGTCGCAACGTTGGCCGGCTGCGTTTCGCTCGCGCCGCCCTTCGAACAACCGCCGCTGCCCGTACCCGCCACATTCCCCGACGCGTATGGCAACCCCACCACCGGCGGCGAACATGCAGCCAGCGCCGCCTTGATGGGCTGGAAGGACTATTTCACCGACCCCACGCTGCAAACACTCATTGGCGAGGCGCTCGACTACAACCGCGACTTGCGGCTCGCGATCCAGCGCGTGGAAGAAGCGCGTGCGATGTACGGCATTCGCCGCGCCGACCAGTTTCCGACCATCGGCGTCTCCGCCGATCTTGCCCGCGCGCGTGTACCTGCCGACCTCTCCGGCATTGGCCGTCCTGTGACGGGCAACCAGTTTCAGGTGGGCGTGGGCCTCGCAAGCTGGGAACTGGACTTCTGGGGCCGCGTGGCGAACCTCAAGGAAGCGGCCCTGCAGAACTATCTCGCGAGCGACGCCGCGCGCCAGGCTGTCACGCTCACGGTGATCGAGCAGGTCGCCAACAGCTATCTGAGCCTGCGCGAACTCGACGAGCGCATCATGCTCATGAACGAGACCATCGCGACCCGCGAGAAGTCCTACCGCATTTTCAAGCGCCGCTACGAAGAGGGCTCGACGTCGAAGCTCGATCTCAAGCAGGTCGAAACATTGTGGCGCCAGGCCGTCGCACTCGGCGCGCAGCTCCAGCAGCAGCGCGCCACGCGCGTGAATGCGTTGCAGGTACTGGTAGGTAAGCCGGTCGAGCTGCCGCACGAGGACATCAAGCTCGACGACAGCGCTGTTGTAGCCGACCTGCCCGCGGGGCTGCCCTCCGACCTGCTGGTGAACCGCCCCGACATCGTGGGGGCCGAATTCCAGCTTCGCGCGGCCAACGCCAACATCGGCGCGGCGCGCGCCGAGTTCTTCCCGAAGATCACGTTGACGGGCTCGCTCGGCACCGCCAGCGTGCAGCTCGACGATTTGTTCACGGGCCCGAGCCGCGCGTGGAGCTTCGGGCCGAGCGTTTCGCTGCCCATCTTCGACATGGGTCGACGCGAGGCCAATCTCGACGTAACGAAAGCACAGCGCGACCAGGCGGTGACGTCATATGAAATCGCCGTGCAATCGGCGTTTCGCGACGTGGCCGATGCCATCGCCGCGCGCCAGTGGCTGGCCGAGCAAGTCGATGCGCTACGCGCGACGGAAAAGGCGCAGGCCGAACGCGCCCGCCTCGCGCAAATGCGCTACGACCACGGCGCCTCGCCATTCCTTGAAGTGCTCGACGCACAGCGCGACTTGCTCGCCGCGCAGCAACAGCTCGTGGAAACCCGTCGCGCGCTGCTCTCCAGCCGCGTTGCGCTCTATTCGGCGTTAGGCGGCAGCGGCTTCACGAACGATGTCGCCACGCCCGGCACGACACACGCCACGCCCGCCAGCGGCGAGCAAAACCCATCTTGATCGAGGTTCCCGTCATGCAGATTTCAGCCCGCAAACTGATCCCCGCCGTCATCGTGATCGCGCTCGCGGTGGGCGGCTATTTCGGCTGGCGCATGTTTTCGGATCGCGGTCCGGGCGCCGGCTTCGTGAGCGGCAACGGCCGCATCGAGGCAACCGAGATCGACGTCTCCACCAAGCTCGCGGGCCGCGTGCGCGACGTGCTCGTGCGCGATGGCGACTTTGTCGCTGCGGGCCAGGTGCTCGCGCACATGCAGATCGACACGTTGCAGGCGCAACGAAGCGAAGCGGTCGCGCAGCATCAGCAGGCCGTCAACAACGAGGCGAGCGCCAAGGCGCAGGTGGCGCTGCGCGAGAGCGATCAACGGGCCGCCGAAGCCGGCGTCACGCAACGCGAAAGCGAACTCGATGCGGCGCGCCGTCGCCTCGCCCGCTCCGAAAAGCTCTCGAAGGAAGGCGCCTCGTCGATGCAGGAACTCGACGACGACCGCGCTCGCGTGAAGAGCGCCCAGGCGGCGGTTGCCGCCGCGAAGGCCCAGGTCACGGCGGCCGCGGCGGCCGTGACCGCCGCGCGCGCACAGCAAACGGGCGCGGCTTCGGCCATCGCAGCCGCGCAGGCGACCATCGACCGCGTTCAGGCCGATATCGCCGACAGCGACCTCGTGGCCCCGCGCGCCGGGCGCGTGCAGTTTCGCGTGGCGCAGCCTGGCGAAGTGCTCGGCGCGGGCGGACGCGTGCTCAACATGGTCGACCTCGCCGATGTCTACATGACGTTTTTCCTGCCCACCAATGCGGCGGGCCGCGTGGCGCTCGGCCAGGACGTGCACATCATCCTCGACGCCGCGCCGCAATACGTGATTCCCGCGCGCATCACGTTCGTCTCGTCCACTGCGCAATTCACGCCCAAGACCGTCGAAACGCAAAGCGAGCGCGAAAAGCTCATGTTCCGCGTAAAAGCGCAGATCGACCCCGAACTGTTGCAACAGCATCTCAAGTATGTGAAGACCGGCCTGCCTGGCGTGGCGTGGGTCAAGCTCGACGCTAACGCAGACTGGCCCGCCAACCTCCAGGTCCGGGTGCCCTGATGAGCGAGCCGGTCGTTCGCATCGAACACGTCAGCCTGCGCTACGGCAAGACCGTCGCGCTGCGCGACGTCACGCAAGCGGTGCCTGCGGGCCTCATGGTCGGCCTCATCGGCCCGGACGGCGTGGGCAAGTCGAGCCTGCTCTCGCTCGTGGCCGGCGCGCGCGCCGTGCAGGAAGGCACGGTGTGGGTGCTAGGCGGCGACATGGCGAGCAAGCCGCACCGCGACGCAGTTTGCCCGCGCATCGCTTATATGCCGCAAGGGCTCGGCAAGAATCTCTACCCCACGCTCTCGGTCGAGGAGAACCTGCAGTTCTTCGGGCGCCTGTTCGGCCACGACGACGACGAGCGCCGCCGCCGCATCGACGCGCTCACGCGCAGCACCGGCCTCGATCCGTTTCTCGCGCGGCCCGCGGGAAAGCTCTCGGGCGGCATGAAGCAGAAGCTCGGCCTGTGCTGCGCGCTGATCCACGACCCCGACCTGCTGATACTCGACGAGCCCACGACGGGCGTCGACCCGCTTGCGCGCGCCCAGTTCTGGGACCTCATCAACGGCATCCGCAAAGAGCGTCCTTCGATGAGCGTGATCGTCGCCACCGCGTACATGGATGAAGCGCAAGGCTTCGACTGGCTGATCGCGATGGACGACGGCGCGATTCTCGCGACCGGCACGCCCGCCGAACTGCTTGCGCGCACAACGACAGATTCGCTCGAAGAAGCCTTCATCGCGCTTTTGCCCGAGGCGAAAAAGCGCGGCCACGAGCCCGTGCGGATCGTGCCGCTCGAAGCCGACGAGCAGGCGGAAATCGCCATCGAAGCGAAGGACCTGACGATGCGCTTCGGCGACTTCGTCGCGGTGGATCATGTCAGCTTTCGCATTCGGCGCGGCGAGATATTCGGTTTTCTCGGCTCCAACGGCTGCGGCAAATCCACCACCATGAAGATGCTCACGGGCCTGCTGCCCGCGAGCGAAGGCAACGCCTGGCTATTCGGTCACAAGGTGGACCCACGCGACCTCGATACACGCCGCCGCGTCGGCTACATGTCGCAAGCGTTTTCGCTCTACAGCGAACTCACGGTGCGGCAAAACCTCGTGCTGCATGCGCGGCTCTTTCATGTGCCCGAGGCGCAGATCGAGGCGCGTGTGAACGAAATGGTCGAACGCTTCGATCTCGCCCAGGCGCTCGACACGCTGCCCGAGAGCCTGCCGCTAGGCGTGCGCCAACGGCTTTCGCTCGCGGTGGCGATGGTGCACAAGCCCGAACTGCTGATCCTCGACGAACCGACTTCAGGCGTCGACCCCGTGGCGCGCGACAACTTCTGGCGCCTGCTCATCGCGCTCGCACGTGAAGATCACGTCACGATCTTCATCTCCACGCACTTCATGAACGAGGCCGGGCGCTGCGACCGCATCTCGCTCATGCATGCGGGGCGCGTGCTCGTGAGCGATACGCCGGAAGCGATCACGCAGATACGCGGCGCGGCGACGCTCGAGGAAGCATTCATCGCCTATCTTGTCGATGCGGGTGCGGGCACCGAAGCCAGCGCGGCCGGCGAGCTGGCCGCGCTCGGCGAAAGCCCCGAAGCGCATGGCGAACAAGCTCGGCAACGCGGCTTCAGCTTCCAGCGCGCGTACAGCTATATGTGGCGCGAAGCGCTGGAACTGCGGCGCGACCCCGTGCGCGCCACGCTCGCACTGGCCGGCTCGCTGCTGCTGCTCTTCGTGATGGGCTTCGGCATCAGCATGGATGTGGAGGACCTGCGCTTCGCGGTTCTCGATCACGACCAGACAACGCTCTCGCAGAACTACGAACTGAATCTGGCGGGCTCGCGCTACTTCGTCGAGCGTCCGCCCATTGCCAGCTACGCGGAGATGGACCAGCGGCTGCGCAGCGGCGAACTCGCCGTCGCGCTGGAAATTCCGCCCGGCTTTGCACGCGACGTGGCGCGCGGCCGGCCCGTTCAGATCGGCGTATGGATAGACGGCGCCAATCCCCAACGCGCGGAAACCGTGCGCGGCTACGTGCTGGGCATGCACCAGGGGTGGCTGCTGCAACAGGCGTCGCAGCGGCTTGGCACAACGGTACAAGCCCCCGTCACGGTGCAAACGCGCTTTCGCTACAACCCCGACGTGCGCAGCCTGCCCGCCATGGTGCCCGCGGTGATCCCGGTGCTGCTGCTCATGATGCCCGCCATGCTCACCGCGCTCGCCGTGGTGCGCGAAAAAGAGCTGGGCTCGATCATCAACCTGTACGTCACACCGGTCACGCGGCTCGAATTCCTGCTCGGCAAGCAGGCGCCCTATGTGGTGCTCGCGCTGCTCAATTTCCTGCTGATGACGCTGCTCGCCACCACACTCTTCGGCGTGCCGGTCAAAGGCAGCTTTCTTACGCTACTCGGCGCCGCCGTTCTCTACAGCCTGTGCGCGACTGCCATTGGCCTGCTGGCCTCCACGTTCACGAAAAGCCAGATCGCCGCGCTCTTCTTCACGATGATCGGCACGATGGTGCCTTCGGTGCAGTTCGCCGGACTCATTACACCGGTTTCGTCGCTGGAAGGCGCGGGGCGAGTGATCGGCCAGATCTATCCGGCAAGCCATATGCTCACGATCAGCCGGGGCGTGTTCAATAAAGCGCTCGATTTCGGCGACCTGTGGCCGTCGTTCTGGCCGCTCGCCCTTGCCACGCCCATTGTGATCGGCGTGACCGTCGCGCTGCTCAAGAAGCAGGAGACCTGACATGGGCCGCCATCTCGCCAACATCTATCGCCTCGGCGTGAAGGAGTTGTGGAGCCTTGCGCGCGATCCCATGCTGCTGCTCCTGATCGTATTCTCGTTCACGGCGATGATCTATTCCTCGGCCACGTCGCGGCCCGAATCGCTGCATATGGCGCCCATCGCGGTGATCGACCACGACGTCTCGCCGCTCTCGCAGCGCATCATCGAGGCGTTTTTCCCGCCGCACTTCCTCGTGCCGAAGCACGTCACGCCCGCCGAGGCCGACGCAGGGATGGACGCGGGCCGCTACACCTTCGTGCTCGACATCCCACCCAACCTGCAGCGCGACGTGCTCGCGGGCCGCGCCGCCGAGGTCCAGCTGAACGTGGACGCCACGCGCATGAGCCAGGCGTTCACCGGCAGCAGCTACATTCAGCAGATGATCGGCGACGAGGCGAGCACGTTCGCCAACCGCTATCGCGCGTCGGCCGAATCGCCGGTCGATCTGGCGGTACGCATGCGCTTCAACCAGAATCTGACGCAGGCGTGGTTCGGCTCGCTCATGGAGATCATCAACAACGTGACGATGCTCTCCATCATCCTCACGGGCGCGGCGCTCATCCGCGAGCGCGAGCACGGCACCATCGAGCATCTGCTCGTCATGCCCGTCACACCCACGGAGATCATGCTCGCCAAAGTCTGGTCGATGGGGCTCGTGGTGCTCGTGGCGGCGGCGCTCTCGCTCACCCTCATCGTGCGAGGTGCGCTGCACGTGCCCATTGAAGGATCGGTTGCGCTCTTTCTCGCGGGCGCGGCGCTGCACCTGTTCGCCACGACATCGATGGGTATTTTCATGGCCACGCTCGCGCGCAGCATGCCGCAGTTCGGCATGCTGCTCGTGCTGGTGCTGCTGCCGCTGCAGATGCTCTCGGGCGGCAGCACGCCGCGCGAGTCCATGCCGCAATTCGTGCAGGACATCATGCTCGTCGCGCCCACCACGCACTTCGTGGAACTCGGTCAAGCCATCCTCTTTCGCGGCGCGGGCATCGGCGTGGTGTGGCAGCCGTTCCTGTGGCTCGCCGTCATCGGCAGCGTGCTGTTCGCGTTCTCGCTCATACGCTTTCGCAAGACCCTCAGCCAGATGGCCTGATGCGCGCCACGCCACGTGCGCGTGCTCTCCGCCGGCGCATTCATGCCATATGAATGAACTCCGTCCCCGTTTGCGGCTATGATCGTGAACTGCGGCGCGCCGGCTCGGCGCCCTGCCGGATTCACGGGGGAGTGTCGAATGGCAATGGGGTGGCTCGTCGTATTACCGTTCGTCGCCGCGGCGCTCGTCGTGTTCGCGCGGCGTCACGCGCCTGCCGCCGGCACCTGGATCGCCTTCGCGGCCGCGCTCATCGGCCTCGGGATGCTCGGCAGCGAACGCGTGGGCATGGCCACCCACGGCGTGCTGTACTGGCAAGCCGACTGGATCCCGCAGCTCGGCCTCTCCTTCGCACTACGTCTGGACGGCCTTTCGTTCATGTTCGCGCTGCTCGTGCTCGCGATCGGCCTGCTCGTGTTCATCTACGCGCGCTACTATCTCGCGGGCAGCGAGTCGCTGCCGCGTCTTTACGCGCTGCTGCTGCTCTTCATGGGCGCGATGCTCGGCGTCGTGCTATCGGACAACCTGTTGCTGCTCGTGATCTTCTGGGAACTCACGAGCATCGTGTCGTTCCTGCTGATCGGCTTCTGGCCGTCGCGCCCCGAAGCGCGGCGCGGTGCGCGCATGGCGCTCACCATCACGGGCGCTGGCGGCCTGGCGCTATTGGCCGCCGTGCTGCTGCTCGGCCACGTGTGCGGCAGCTATGACCTCGACGTCGTGCTCGCGCATGCGGGCTTCGTGCAGCGCGATCCGCTGTATCCCGCCATTCTCCTGCTCATTCTTTTCGCGGCCTGCACGAAGTCGGCGCAGTTCCCGTTCCACTTCTGGCTGCCGCATGCCATGTCGGCGCCCACGCCCGTATCCGCCTACCTGCATTCGGCGACGATGGTGAAGGCCGGTATCTTCCTGATCGCGCGCTTTTACCCCGTGCTCGAAGGGACCGACTGGTTCTTCTACGTGACGAGCCTGATCGGCCTCGTCACGCTCACGGGCGGCGCGGCCATGGCGCTCGTGCAGCGCGATCTCAAGGGGCTGCTCGCGTATTCGACCATCAGCCATCTCGGGCTGATCGTGCTGCTATTCGGCCTCGACACGCAACTGTCCACGGTCGCCGCGCTCTTTCATACCTTCAATCACGCGGTATTCAAGGCCTCGCTGTTCATGGCCGCGGGCATCATCGACCATGAAACGGGCACGCGCGATCTCGGCCGTCTGCGCGGACTGCGCCGCTTCATGCCGCATACCGCCGCGCTCGCCGCCGTGGCGTCGCTCGCCATGGCGGGCGTCCCGCTGCTCAACGGCTTCCTCTCGAAGGAAATGTTCTTTGGCGAAACGCTCGCGCAAGGACTGCTCGGCGACTTCAACTGGATCATTCCCGCGCTCGCCGTCATTGCGGCGGGACTCTCGGTGGCGTACTCGCTGCGCTTCGTGTGGGGCGTGTTCTTCGACGGCGAAACGCCGCACGACCTGCCGCACTACCCGCCGCACGAGCCGCCGCGCTTCATGAAGCTGCCTGTCGAGATTCTCGTCGTGATCTGTTTGCTCGTGGGGCTCGTGCCTGAGCAGACCATTGGCAAGATGCTCGAATCCGCAGCGTGGTTCGCATTGGGCGGCGTCGTGCCCACTTACAGCCTGAGCTTGTGGCACGGGTTCAATCTGCCGCTGCAGATGAGTTGCGTGTCGTTCGTGGGCGGGGCCCTGCTGTTCTTCTATCGCCGCGATGCGTTCCGCCATCATCGTTCGGTGCTCTCCGAAATGAACGCGAGCGAAGGCTTCGACCGTCTCGTGCAGCAGCTCGAAAAGGCCGCGGGCGTCGTGGTGAATCTCTTCGAAACGCGTTCGCTGCCGGCCTATCTCGCGTGGATGATCGCGGCGATGCTGATCGTGCCCGGCGCGGCGCTGCTCGCGCTGCCGTCGCTCGACGGCGCGTATCGCTCGGCGCCGCTCGACGCGATGACGCTCGTCGGCCTCGTGCTGATGGCGCTGCTGGCGGTGGGTGTAGTCCTCGTGCGCGCCAATACGCTCTATGCCCTCGTGATGCTGAGCACGTGCGGGCTGCTCGTCACGCTGGCGTTCGTGCGTTTTTCCGCGCCGGACCTCGCACTCACGCAGATCTCCGTGGAAGTGGTCACCGTGCTGCTGCTCGTGCTCGCCATCTACTTTTTGCCCGTCGTGCAGCGCGCGGAAGAGCCTCCCATCACGCGCGCGCGCAATGTGGTGCTCGCACTCGCGGGCGGCGCGCTGATCGGGGGCGTAGCGTACGCGGTGATGACGCGCGCGCCCATCGACGGCATCGGCCAGTTCTTTCTTGCGAACGCGCTGCCGGGCAGCGGCGGCCACAATGTCGTGAACGTGATCCTCGTGGATTTCCGTGGCTTCGACACGATGGTCGAGATCAGCGTGCTGGTGGTCGCGGGGCTCGCCGTGAAGGCGCTGCTGCGTGGCCTGCGACTGAAGTCGCCGGACACCGGGCCTGCCGGCCTGCCGTGGTCGTCGCAATCGCATCCATTGCTGCTCGCCATTCTCGCGCGCCTCATGCTGCCGCTCACCGTACTCGTCGCCGTGTTCATCTTCTTGCGCGGCCACAATCTGCCGGGCGGCGGCTTCATCGCCTCGCTCGTGATCTCCATTGCGCTCCTGCTGCAATACGTGGCGAGCGGCGTGCTGTGGACCGAGTCGCGCATCCGCATCAACTACCGCGCGCTCGCGGGTCTCGGCATTCTCGTTGCGGCCGCAACGGGCGTAGGAGCGATCGTGCTCGGCCAGCCCTTCCTCACGAGCGCTTTCGGCCATCTGCATGTGCCGCTGATCGGCGAAATCGAACTGAGCACGGCCATGCTGTTCGACCTCGGCGTGCTGGGCGCCGTGGTCGGCACGACGCTCACGATCGTTTCGCACCTCGGCGTGCGCGACAAAGACATGCAATCCGTGGAGAAAAGCTGATGGAAGCCGCCTTCGCCATTACGCTCGGCGTGCTCTGCGCGAGCGGCATCTACCTGCTGCTGAGCGCGCGCGTGCTGCCGGTGATACTCGGCATCACGCTGTTCTCCTACGCGATCAACCTGTTCCTGCTCGCCATGGGGCGGCTCTCCACCGGCAAGCCGCCCGTGATCGCACCGGGCGCCCAATATGCGGACCCCGTGCCGCAGGCGCTCGTGCTCACCGCCATCGTGATCGGCTTCGCCATGACGGCCTTTACGGTCGTGCTCGCGCTGCGCGCGCTCGCGATCGACGGCACCGATCACGTCGACGGAGACAACCCGCGGCGCACCGGCCTGGAGATGCGCGGAGAATGAACCACGCTCTCATCCTCCCCATCCTCATTCCGCTTTTCGCGGCCGGCGCGATCGTTGCGCTGCCGCTGCGCGCGAAGCGCTTGCAGCGTGCGATCAACGTGATCGCCACGCTCGCGCTGCTGCCGATCGCGGTGGCGCTCGCCGAATTCGCGGCGCAGGGGCAGATTGCCAGCTACGCGCTCGGCGCGTGGCCCGCGCCGTTCGGCATCGTGCTGCAGATCGACCGGCTCGGCGCACTCATGCTCGTGCTGACCGCGCTGCTCGCGTGCTGCTGCCTGCTCGGCACGACGAGCGCCGACGCGCGGCGCGGGCGCTACTATCGCGCGCTCGTGCAGTTCGAGCTGATGGGCTTGAACGGCGCGTTTCTCGCGGGCGACCTCTTCAACCTGTTCGTCTTCTTCGAACTGCTGCTGATCGCCTCTTACGCGCTCCTGTTGCATGGCGGCGGCCGCCGCCGCGTGCGCAACGGCCTGCACTACATGCTGCTGAACCTCGTGGGCTCGTCGTTCTTCCTGATCGCGCTGGGCGTGCTCTATGGCCTCACGGGCACGCTGAACATGGCTGACATGGGCGAGCGCCTCGCGCATCTGGACGCCGCGTCCCTGCCGCTCGCGCAGTTCGCGGGCGCCATGCTCATGCTCGTATTCGGCCTCAAGGCCGCCGTGTTTCCGATGTCGTTCTGGCTGCCGCAGGCGTATCGCAGCGCAATCGGTCCGGTGGCCGCGCTATTCGCGATCATGACCAAGGTGGGCATCTACGCGATGCTGCGTTGCGACGCGCTCGTGTTCGGCGCGGCGGGCGGCGTGCTCGATGCGTTCCTGCATCACTGGGCGTGGTGGCTCGCCATTGCGACAATTATCTATGGCGCACTCGGTGCGCTTGCGGTATCGAGCCTCAAGACCACGACAGGCTTTCTCGTGCTGGTCTCTGTCGGTCTGCTGATTGCCGCCGTCACGCTGCAAACGGTGCTCGCGTGGAGCGCGCTGCTGTACTACCTCATCAGCACGACGCTGTGCACCGGCGCACTGTTCATGCTCGCCGACACACTGGAGTCCGAAGCAACCGAATCTGCGGCCGCGCCCGCAGCACTCGAAGCGCGCGAGCCCGCCTCGCTCGAATCGCTCGACGACGCCAGCGCGCCGGCCATCACGCCCGAAGCGGATGGCGAGCCGGTCGCAACGCCCTCCAGCGCAGCGGTCCCTGAAAAGCATCCCGCGCCTTGGCCCTCGAACCTCGCCGGCGTGCTTTACCTCACGGCAGCCGTGGGCGCGGTTGGACTGCCGCCGCTCTCGGGCTTTCTCGGCAAGGCCATGGTGCTCGCCGCCACGCCGCTTTCACAGGCCGTCGTGCTCTGGCCCGCCGTGCTGATCGCGGGACTGCTGTCGATCGTCGCCTTGAGCCGCACAGGCACGCGTTTGCTGTGGGCGATACCCGCCGCACGCGCCTACGAAGGCGCACCCGCTGCCGCGCCGCGTGGCAGCCGCGCCAAGCTCGCCGCGTGCGCGCTGCTGCTCGCGGGCGTCGTGGCCGCAACGGTGTTTGCCGGTCCGCTCAAGCAGTATCTCGACGCTACCGCCGCGCAGTTGCTCGATCGCGAAGCCTACGTTCACGCGATCCTCTCCGCGCAGCCAGCGCAAACATCACAGGGCGGAGGAAGCTGACATGCTCAAGCGGCTCTTTCCGCACCCGTGGCTCACGATCGTGCTGCTCGTCTGCTGGGTGTTGCTGATGAACGACGCAACGCCTGGCAACCTGCTGCTTGGCTTCGTACTCGGCACCGTCATCGCTTTCGCCGTGGGCGAAGGGCTGTGGCTCGCGCCCGTGCGCTTCGGCAAGCCGTGGCTGCTCGTGCGGCTCCTCTGGCACGTGCTATACGACATCCTCGTGGCGAATCTCGAAGTCGCGCTGCTCGTGCTCGGCCCGATGAAACGCCTGCGCCCGGCCTTCATCGAAGTGCCGCTCGACAGCACGCACGAAATCGCGCTTGCGGCGCTCATCAGCATCGTCTCGCTGAGTCCGGGCACGCTGTGCGCCGAACTCTCCGACGACCGCACGCGCCTCATCGTCCACGTGCTCGATCTCGAAGACGAAGCCGCGCTCGTCGCCCTGATCAAGTCCCGTTACGAAGCCCCGCTCATGGAGATCTTCGCATGTTAGCCATCGTCATTCCGGTGTCGTTCGCCATTCTCGGGCTCGCGTTCCTGCTCACGCTCGTGCGCCTCGTGCGCGGGCCCTCGCTGCCCGACCGCCTCGTCGCGCTCGACACCCTCAATATCAACGCGATCGCGCTGATCGTCGTCTACGGCATCATGCTGCGCTCCACAGTCTTTTTCGAAATCGCGCTGCTCATCGCAGTGATGGGGTTCGTCGCGACCGTCGCGTTCACGAAGTACCTGCAGCGCGGCGACATCATCGAACTGAATTAGGGCGAGCTCGTCATGCAAACCGTCATCGAAGCGATTGTCTGTGTGCTGCTCCTGCTCGGCAGCCTGTTCACGCTGATCGGCGCGATAGGCCTCGCGCGTCTGCCCGACTTTTATATGCGCCTGCACGGGCCGACCAAATCGACCACGCTGGGCGTGGGCGGTGTCGTGCTCGCTTCCGTGGTCTACTTCAGCGCGCACAACAATTTCGCGAGCCTGCACGAAGTGCTGATACCCGCGTTCCTGTTTCTGACCGCGCCGATCAGCGCACACATGCTCACGAAGGCCGGGATCCAGCAACGCGTGGCTGTCTCGTCCGTTACGCGCGGCAGGCCGGATGCCACCGTCACGCGTGCAAACAGCGAACATGCGCAAGACGCGAACCCGGACAGCAACGCTGCACACGACGCCTGAACTCCGGCGCGTAAATTCACGCCGGCAAAAGCGGCTGTCGAACGTTGTAAAGGTCGCGCGCGCCACACATCACGCTGGCGCCTGACTGCATCGCACTCGCCCTCTCCTCATCCCGTTGCACACGCAATCACCGCGTCGCTCGCAACGCGCGGCACACCAATTGCTGATTGTGTTCGCTCCCGATGGAACATCGCACCGCCGTCACGGCGCGCGAACGGGCGCAAAAACAATGCGCGGCCGCAATCGAGGCCGTACACCGTGCAGCCTGAACGAAACAGATGAGGTGAACAATGAAGACGATACGCACCCTGCTCGCGTTGGCGAGCGCGGCAGCCCTGCTCTCGGCATGCGGCGGCGGCAGCAGCAGCAACGATGTCGGCAAGGAACTCGGCTTGCAGAACCCCGAAATCCATTTTGTGCATGCCCTGCCGGGCGGCCCGAACGTCGATTTCCTCGTGAACGGCAGCGCGTTGCAGACGAATATCGCGTACAAACAGGTGACGAACTTCGCCAACATCAACACCGGCAACACGACCGTTTCGTATGCGAGCACCGGCACGACCACGGCGATTGCGAGCGGCAACTTCCCCGACGTGGCGAAGGGTCATGAGTACACCGTGCTCGCGTTGCCCGCGCTCACGGGCGGCGACATCGGTCTGATCGACGATCCGTTCGACAAGGGCCTGCTTTCCAGCAGCGCACGCCTGCGCGCGTTCAACGCCACCGTCAACGCGCAGAACCTCGACATTTACATCGTCGCGCCCGGCACGGATATCAACACCGTGCAGCCGACGTTGGCGGCCGTGGGATACAAGAACGCCGTGCCCGCGAGCGGCCAGGATTCGATCTACATGAACGGCGGCAACTACGTGGCGATCGTGACGACGGCGGGCAGCAAGACAGCGATCTACGAGTCGGCTTCGTTCAATCTCGCGAACAACGCGGACTGGCTCATTACGACCGTGCCGATCTCGGGTACGCTTTCGCAACTACTGCCGGGGCAGATTCACCTGCTCGTCGCACAGGGTGGCAACACCGCTCAACCGGCCGTGGAGTACAGCAACACGCTCACAGGTCAATAATTCGTTGCGCATGCAACCGGCGCGGCGGGCGCAGGGGTGCTATACACACCGCTTACGCATCCGCGCCGCGCCCGGTCTTGCGCGCCTCGCCCAGTACGTAATCGATGAAGGTGGACGCCGCGCGCGTGTGATGCCGGTTCGGCATGTAGAGCATATACATGTGCGTGCCGAAAATGCTCAAGCGCCAGGCATCGAGCGACGTGACCGCGGCGCCCTGGCGAATGTCGTCGTGCATCACATAGTCGGGCACGATACCCACGCCGAGCCCCGCCAGAATCGACTGGCGCAAAAATAGAAAGTTTTCCGAAATGATCGAAGGCTCGAGCAGCACTTCGTGCCGATCGTCCTTCAGATAGCCCGCCAGGCGCAATTGCCGCCCCACCACCGTTGCCGTGATGACGGGTGCGCGCGCGAGATCTTCCAGCGTTTGCGGCATGCCGTGTCTTTCGGCCCACTCGGTACACGCGCACGCGATGTACTTCACCGGCCCCATGTCGCGCGCCACAAGGTTCTGCGGCGGCTCGTGCATCACGCGCACGGCGATATCCACTTCGTCGCGCAGCAGGTCCTCCACGCGATTTTCGAACATCACGTCGAGCACGATGCCGGGGTACATGCGCTTGAACTGGATGAGCCAGTCCGACATGACGAGCTGCCCGTAGCCGCTCGGCACCGAAAGCCGCACGCGCCCCTGCAGGCTCTGGCCGAGGGTGGAGACCGACTCGCGCGCGGCGAGCAGCGCGTTCTGGATCGCCCGGCCGTGTTCGTAGAGCTTCAGGCCGATTTCGGTCGGCTCGACGCGGCGCGTCGTGCGGCGCACGAGCTGCAGGCCGATCGACTTCTCCAGGTGGTTGAGGTGGTAGCTGACGTTCGCGCGGCTCATCTTGAGCCGGCGCGCCGCCTCGCTCAGGTTGCCCGCGTCGAGAATCTCGACGAGCAGGGTCAGCGCATTGACGTCCATGGCACTTCCACTGTCAAAGATATTTTGACAGTCTGTCAACGAGCGATGGGATTGTCAATTGCCCCTGACGCGCTGAGAATCGACGCGAACATGAAACACAACCGTCTGGCTCGCCAGTCCGGCCCTCATTATGGAGACAGCACCCCCATGGCATCCGATCCCGTGAACGCCTCCCCCGTCACTCATGAACTGCGCGGCAAGGTGCTGCTCGTCACCGTCGACAACCCGCCCGTCAACGCACTGGGCGTGGACGTGCGCCGCGGCCTCGCGGCCGCCATCGAGCATGCCGAAGCGAACGACGCCGTGCAGGCCGTGCTGATCGTCGGCGCGGGGCGCAATTTCATCGCCGGCGCGGACATTCGGGAGTTCGGCAAGCCGCCGCTGCCGCCCGCGCTGCCCGATGTGTGCAACCGCATCGAGGCGTGCCACAAGCCGGTGATCGCCGCCATTCACGGCGCGGCGCTCGGCGGCGGCCTCGAAGTGGCGCTCGCGGCGCACTACCGCCTGGCCGTGGCCGGCGCGAAACTCGGCCTGCCGGAAGTCCAGTTGGGCCTCTTGCCCGGCGCAGGCGGCACGCAGCGCACGCCGCGCCTGATCGGCGCCGAAGCCGCGCTTTCGCTCATGCTGAGCGGCCGTCACGCGAGCGCGCAGGAAGCGCACAAGCTCGGCCTCGTCGATCGCGTGGGCGCAAGCGACGACATTCTCGCCGAAGGCCTCGCCTACGCGCAGGAACTGCTCGCCAGCCATGCGCACGTGCGCCGCACGCGCGACGCTCAGGCGCTCGCGGACCGCGCGCAGGCGCAAGCCGCAATCGACGCCGCGCGCGCCGACACGGCGAAGAAGTCGCGTGGTCTCTTCTCGCCGCTGAAGATCGTCGATTGCGTGCAGGCCGCGCTCGATCTTTCGTTCGACGAAGGCCTGCGCTTTGAGCGCAAACAGTTCCTCGAATGCCTCGAAAGCCCGCAGCGCGCGGGCCTCGTGCACGCCTTCTTCGCCGAGCGCGAAGTGCAGAAAGCCCCTGAAACGAAGAGCGCGAAACCGCGCGCGATCGAAACCGTCGGTGTGATCGGCGGCGGCACGATGGGCGCGGGCATTGCCGTGGCCGTGCTCGACGCGGGCCTGCCCGTGACGATGATCGAGCGCGACGACGCCTCGCTCGCGCGCGGCCGCGCGCATGTGGAGAAGGTCTACGACGGCCTCATCGCCAAGGGCCGCATGAAGCCCGAGGCGAAAGCGCAGATCCTCGCGCGCTTCAATGGCAGCACCTCGTACGATGCGCTTGCGAACACCGACCTCGTGATCGAAGCCGTGTTCGAGGACATGGCCGTGAAACAGGCCGTGTTCGCCGAACTGGACCGCGTGTGCAAACCCGGCGCCGTGCTCGCGACCAACACGTCGTATCTCGACATCGACGCCATCGCGGCCAGCATCAAACGCCCGCAGGACGTGGTGGGCCTGCACTTCTTCTCGCCCGCCAACATCATGAAGCTGCTCGAAATCGTGGTGCCGAAGCAGGTGAGCGCCGATGTGGTCGCCACGGCATTCGAGCTGGCGAAGAAACTGCGCAAGGTGCCGGTGCGCGCAGGCGTGTGCGACGGCTTCATCGGCAATCGCATTCTCGCGGTGTTCCGCACCGCTGCGGATCATCTGATGGAAGACGGCGCTTCGCCGTATCAGATCGACAAGGCCGTACGCGACTTCGGCTTTCCGATGGGCCCGTACCAGGTGGTCGATCTCGCGGGCGGCGACATTGGCTGGGCCACGCGCAAACGCCGCGCCGCCACGCGCGACCCGAAGGCGCGCTATGTCCAGATCGCCGACCGCATTTGCGAGCGCGGCTGGTTCGGTCAGAAGACGGGCCGCGGCTTCTACCTCTACCCCGAAGGCGCACGCACGGGCACGCCCGACCCCGAAGTCGAATCGATCATTCGCAGCGAGCGCGAGCGCGCCGGCATCGAGCCGCGCAGCTTCAGCGACGAAGAGATCATGCGCCGCTACATGGCCGCGATGGTGAACGAAGGCGCGAACGTCGTGTTCGAGAAGATCGCGCTGCGTCCGCTCGACGTGGACGTCACACTGCTCTACGGCTACGGTTTCCCGCGCTATCGCGGCGGCCCGATGAAGTACGCCGATACCGTGGGCCTCGCCAACGTGCTCGCCGATATCCGCGAGTACGCGAAGGAAGATCCACTGTTCTGGCGTCCTTCGCCGCTGCTCGTCGACCTCGTGGAGCGCGGCGAGAATTTCGCGAGCCTCAATCAATCGGCTTAAAGGAGTCATTACACATGGATCTGAAATTCACCGCCGACGAAGAGGCGTTTCGCAGCGAAGTGCTCGCATTCCTGAAAGAGCGCCTGCCGCAGCGCCTCGCGAACAAGGTGAGCAGCGGCCGGCACCTCACGCGCGACGACATGGCGCAATGGCACGCCATCCTCCACGAAAAAGGCTGGCTCGCCAATCACTGGCCACAGGAATACGGCGGCCCCGGCTGGAGCGCCGTGCAGAAGTTCATCTTCGAGAACGAATGCGCGATTGCCGGCGCGCCGCGCATCGTACCGTTCGGCGTGAACATGCTTGGGCCCGTGCTCATCAAGTACGCCAGCGAGGCGCAAAAGCGCTACTGGCTGCCGCGCATTCTCGACGGCTCGGACTGGTGGTGCCAGGGCTATTCGGAACCGGGCGCGGGTTCGGACCTCGCCTCGCTGCGCACCACGGCGGTTCGCCAGGGCGACCACTACGTGGTGAACGGCCAGAAGACGTGGACCACGCTCGGCCACTACGCGAACATGATCTTCTGCCTCGTGCGCACCGCCACCGACGTGCGCAAGCAGGAAGGCATCAGCTTCCTGCTGATCGACATGAACACGCCGGGCATCGAGGTTCGCCCCATCGTCACGCTCGACGGCGAACATGAGGTAAACGAAGTGTTCTTCACCGACGTGCGTGTGCCGGTCGAGAATCTGGTCGGCGAAGAGAACAAGGGCTGGACCTACGCGAAATATCTGCTCACGTACGAGCGCACGAACATTGCGGGCGTGGGCTTTTCGGTGGCGGCACTCGCGCGTCTGAAGCGCGCCGCGCAGAAAATCACGCGCAACGGCAAGCCGCTCGCGGAAGATCCACCGTTCGCCACGCGTCTGGCGAAAGTCGAGATCGATCTGGAGAACATGAAGACGACGAACCTGCGCGTAATCGCGGCCGTCGCGGGCGGCGGCGTGCCCGGTGCGGAAAGCTCGATGCTGAAGATTCGCGGCACCGAGATCCGCCAGGAGATTTCCTCGCTGCTGCGCCGCGCGATGGGGCCGTATGCAGCGCCGTTCGTCGAGGAAGCGCTCGAGGAAGGCTATGCAGGCGAGGCAATCGGCCCGGACGACGCCGCCAGCGCCGCCGCGCAGTACTTCAACAACCGCAAGCTGTCGATTTTCGGCGGCTCCAACGAAATTCAGAAGAACATCATCTCCAAGATGATTCTCGGTCTTTGAGAGGCACGCCATGGACTTCCAGCACACAGAAGACCGCCGCATGCTTGCGGATACGCTCAATCGCTTCATTGCGGAGCAATACGGTTTCCCTACGCGCGATACAATCGCGCGCTCCACGGAAGGCTTTAGCGCCGACATGTGGCAGCGCTTCGCCGAACTCGGCGTGATCGGCGCGCTGTTCGACGAAGCCGATGGCGGCTTTGGCGGCGCGGGCTTCGATATCGCCGTGGTGTTCGAGGCGCTCGGGCGCGGCCTCGTGGTCGAGCCGTTCCTCGATACGCTGATCGTTGGCCGCGCGCTCGCCCATGCGGGCAGCGAGGCGCAGCGCGCGCGCATTGCGTCGTTCATCGAGGGTTCGCAAATCGCCGCGCTCGCGCACGACGAGCCGGGCTCGCATTACGAGGACGCGCGCGTGACGACGCGTGCGGAAAAAAGCGGCGATGGCTGGGTGCTGCAAGGCGCGAAAGGCGTCGTGCAGCTTGCGGAACACGCCGACGTGCTGCTCGTTTCAGCACGCACCTCGGGCAATGAATTCGACGAAGCGGGCCTCTCCCTCTTTCTCGTGCCGCGCAATGCGACGGGTGTAAGCGTGCGTGGCTACGGCAAGATCGACGGCGGCCGCGCAGCGGAAGTGACGCTCGACAATGTGAAGGTGAACGCCGACGCGCTCGTCGGCACGACAGGCAGCGGCTTCGCGACGCTCGAACACGCACGCGGCTACGGCATCGTGGCGCTCGCGTCGGAAGCCGTGGGCGCGATGGATATCGCACGCGACTTCACGCTCGAATACCTGCGCACACGCAAGCAGTTCGGCATGCCCCTCGGCAGCTTCCAGGCGTTGCAGCATCGTATGGCGGACGTGCTGCTCGAAATCGAGCAGGCGCGCTCGGCGGTCATCAACGCTGCAGCGGCCATCGACGCACCGCGCGCGCAACGCGAGCGTGCGCTTTCGGCGGCGAAGTACACGATCGGACGCATTGGCGCGCACGTGGCCGAAGAAGCGATCCAGCTGCATGGCGGCATCGGCATGACGTGGGAATTGCCGCTCGCGCACTATGCAAAGCGGCTCGTGATGATCGATCATCAACTCGGCGACGAGGATCATCATCTCGCGCGCTACATCGCATTGGGGCGTGAGGCAGCTTGAGCCATAAACGGGGCGGGCGCGAACCGCAGCCCCGACAACGAACACGAACCAGGAGTGCCTGTCGATGCAGACGGACAAAAGCAGCTTGCCACTATCGGGCGTGCGCGTACTCGATCTTTCGCGCGTGCTGGCCGGGCCATGGAGCGCGATGGTGCTCGGCGACCTCGGCGCCGAAGTCATCAAGATCGAGCATCCCGACCGCGGCGACGACACGCGCGACTGGGGTGTGCGAGTCGGCAAAACCGAGACGGCGTATTTCAACAGCGTGAACCGCAACAAGCGTTCGATCACGCTCGATCTGCAAACGCCCGAGGCCCAGCAGATCGTGCGCGACCTGGCGAAGCACAGCGACATCGTCGTGCAGAACTTCAAGTTCGGCGGCGCGGAAAAGCTCGGGCTCGGCTACGAGCAGTTGAGCGCGGAGAACCCGCGCCTCATCTATTGCTCGATTTCGGGCTACGACCGCACCGGACCGGAAGCCAAACGCCCCGGCTACGACCTCGTCGTGCAGGGCGAAACGGGCCTCATGGCGATGAACGGCGAAGCCGATCAGCCGCCACTCAAATTCGGCGTGGCGGCCGTGGATCTCTTCACGGGCATGTATTCCGCGCAGGCAATGCTCGCCGCGTTGTACGAGCGCGAGCGCACGGGACGCGGACGCCATATCGAAATGGCGTTGTTCGACTGCGGACTCATGATTACCGCTTACTACGGCCTCGAAGCGCTGCTGATCGGCGAAGACCCGCCGCGTTACGGCAACGCGCACCCGTCGATCGTGCCGTATGGCGTGTTCGATGCGGCCGACGGTCCGCTCGTCATCACCGTCGGCAACAACGCGCAATTCGAGCGCTTTTGCCGCGAAGTGATCGAGCGCGCCGATCTCGCCGACGACGCGCGCTACAAGACCAACATCCTGCGCGGACAGAACCGCGACACGCTCGTGCCGGAACTCACGCGCGAACTGGGCAGCCGCCCGCGCAAGCTCCTGCTCGAACGCCTCGCGCGTGCGGGCATTCCGTGCGGCGAAGTGGCGGGCTTGCGCGAAGCGCTCCTTTCGCCGCGCGCGACGCTTGGCGGGCTCGTCACGCAGCAGCCGCATCCGCATACCGAAAGCGGCACGACGCCCGTGCTCGCGCCGCCGTGGCGCTTCGATGGCGAACGCATGCCCGTGCGTCACGCGCCGCCGCAACTGGGCGAAGGCACGCAGGAGGTTCTGCAATCGCTACTCGGCTATTCAGCGGCGCAGGTGGCCGGCTTGAAGGATAAAGGCGTTATCTAGTTCCATGTGGATGGAGGCATGAAGTGAAAATACTTGTACCTGTCAAACGCGTAGTCGATTACAACGTGAAGGTTCGTGTGAAGTCGGACGGCACGGGCGTCGACATCGCCAACGTGAAGATGTCGATGAACCCGTTCGACGAAATCGCCGTGGAAGAAGCGGTGCGTCTGAAGGAAGCGGGCGTGGCGACGGAAGTCATCGCCGTTTCGGCGGGCGTGACGCAAGCGCAGGAAACGCTGCGTACGGCGCTGGCCATCGGCGCGGATCGCGCGATCCTCATCGAGTCGAACGAAGACCTGCAGTCGCTGGCTGTCGCCAAGCTGCTGAAGGCGCTGGTCGACAAGGAACAGCCGCAGCTCGTGATCCTCGGCAAGCAGGCTATCGACGACGATTCGAACCAGACCGGTCAGATGCTCGCCGCTCTCGCGAATCTGCCGCAAGCCACGTTCGCCTCGAAGGTCGTGGTTGCCGACGGCAAGGCGACCGTGTCGCGCGAAGTGGACGGCGGCGCGGAAACGCTGTCGCTCACGCTGCCCGCCGTGGTCACGACGGACCTGCGCCTGAACGAGCCGCGCTACGTCACGCTGCCGAACATCATGAAGGCGAAGAAGAAGCCCCTGGAGACGGTCAAGCCGGAAGACCTGGGCGTCGATGTCACGCCGCGTCTGAAGACGCTGAAGGTTGCCGAGCCGCCCAAGCGCAGCGCTGGCGTGAAGGTGCCGGACGTGAAGACGCTGGTCGAGAAGCTGAAGACCGAAGCCAAGGTGCTGTAAGGAGCGAGACGAAAATGACGAATCTGGTTATTGCTGAACACGACAATCACTCGATCAAGGCCGCGACGCTGAACACCGTCGCTGCAGCACAGAAGATTGGCGGCGATGTGCACGTGCTGGTCGCGGGCCACAACGCCCAGGCCGCAGCGGAAGCCGCCGCGAAGATCGCGGGCGTGGCGAAGGTGTTGCTGGCCGATGCGCCGCAACTCGAACAGGGTCTTGCTGAAAACGTCGAAGCGACGGTTGTTGCGATCGCGAAGAACTACTCGCACATCCTGGCGCCCGCAACAGCAGCGGGCAAGAACGTCACGCCGCGTATCGCCGCGAAGCTCGACGTCGCGCAGATCAGCGATATCACCGCAGTGGATTCGCCGGACACGTTCGAGCATCCGATTTACGCGGGCAATGCGATCGCGACGGTGCAATCGGTTGACCCGATCAAGGTCATCACCGTTCGCACGACGGCATTCGACGCAGTCGCGGCCGAAGGCGGCAGCGCAGCCGTCGAGAAGCTCGACGCGGCAGCGGACAGCGGTCTGACGCAGTTCGTCGGCCGTGAAGTCACGAAGCTCGACCGTCCTGAACTCACGAGCGCGAAGATCATCGTCTCGGGTGGCCGGGGTCTGGGCAGCGGCGAGAACTACACGAAGGTTCTGGAGCCGCTGGCGGACAAGCTCAACGCAGCGCTCGGCGCCTCGCGCGCGGCAGTCGATGCTGGCTACGTGCCGAACGACTACCAGGTCGGTCAGACGGGCAAGATCGTCGCGCCGCAACTGTATGTGGCAGTCGGCATCTCGGGCGCGATCCAGCATCTGGCCGGCATGAAGGACTCGAAGGTCATCGTCGCGATCAACAAGGACGAAGAAGCACCGATCTTCAGCGTGGCCGACTACGGCCTCGTGGGCGACCTGTTCACGGTCGTGCCGGAGTTGGCGAGCACGCTCGCCTGACGACGCAGCTACCGCAAGAAGCGGCGAAGACAAGCCGACAAATGCGCACCCGCCGCGGCGTCCACACGCGCCGCGGTCATTCGATAGAAACGACAACCAGGCTAGCCGCAAGTGGCATCACGCACCCGCCGAGAGCAGCACGGGGCGTGTGCGCTTGCCGCACCGAGACGGCACTGGCTGCACCACATGGAACCGGAGACACCATGACTACCCCCTCGATCGAAACGATCAAGGCGCACCCCGAATACCGGCGGCTGATTGCCGTGCGCCGGCGCTTCAGCTTCACGCTGACCGCGCTCATGATCGCGATTTACTACGGCTTCATCCTGATCGTCGCGCTCGCGCCGCATCAACTCGCGCATCCGCTCTATGCAAGCGCCACCACTAGCGTCGGCATTGTCGTGGGCGTGAGCATCATCCTGTGCGCTATCGCGCTCACCGGTCTCTATGTGCTGCGCGCCAACCGCCGCTTCGATCCGGCCATGCGCGCGCTCATCGCAAAACTCCATAACGAGGTGCCCGCATGAAGCCAGCCCGCCTCTTCTGCGCACTCGCGCTCGCGGCCGCCAGCAGCATCGCCCATGCAAACGTGCCGGCCGCCGCGGCGGCGCCCATGCCCGCGCCCCAGCACAATCCGGTGGCCATCGGCATGTTTCTGCTGTTCGTTCTCGTGACGCTCGGCATCACGCAGTGGGCCGCGCGCCGCACGCGCACCGCGCACGACTTCTACACGGGCGGCGGCGGCATCAGCGGCCTGCAGAACGGCCTGGCGATTGCGGGCGACTACATGTCCGCGGCTTCGTTCCTCGGCCTCTCGGGCATGGTGTTCATCTTCGGATTCGACGGTCTCATCTACTCGATCGGCTTTCTCGTCGGCTGGCCGTTCGTGATGTTTCTGATCGCCGAGCCGCTACGCAATCTCGGCAAGTTCACTTTCGCCGATGTGGTCGCCTATCGCTTCGAACAAGGCCCTATCCGCCTGATCACCTCAGCCAATTCGTTGATGGTCGTGATCTTCTATCTGGTCGTGCAGATGGTGGGCGCGGGCAAACTTATCGAACTGCTGTTCGGGCTCGACTACTGGATCGCCGAAATCCTCGTAGGCGTGCTGATGGTGATCTACGTGTTCTTCGGCGGCATGAAAGCCACTACGTGGGTGCAGCTCATCAAGGCGGCGCTGCTGCTGTGCGGCGCGACGTTCATGGCGGTGCTCGCGCTTGCGCACTTCGGCTTCAGCGCGAACGAGATGTTCCGCCAGGCCGTCAACGTGCACCCGGGCGCCCTGAGCATCATGGCGCCGGGCAAGCTGATCCGCGATCCGCTGAACGCGCTCTCGCTCGGTATCGCGCTGATGTTCGGCACGGCAGGCTTTCCGCATATCCTGATGCGCTTTTTCACGGTGCCTAACGCGAAAGAGGCGCGCAAGTCGGTGTTCTACGCCACGGGCTTCATTGGCTACTTCTATCTGCTCACGTTCGTGATCGGCTTCTCGGCGATCGCCCTGCTCGCCCAGCATCCCGAGTTCTTCCGCGTCGACGCAGCGGGCCACTTCAATCTCACGACCGACCTGCTCGGCGGTTCGAACATGGTGGCCGTGAAGCTCGCCCAGGCGGTGGGCGGCAACCTGTTCTACGGTTTCATCGCGGCGGTTACGTTCGCGACGATCCTCGCCGTGGTGGCAGGCCTCACGCTCTCTGGCGCCACAACGGTCTCGCACGATCTCTACGCGAGCTGGCTCGCGCGCGGACGCAAGAACGAGCATCGCGAGATGCGCATCTCGCGCGTCGCGACGCTCGTGCTCAGCGCGATTGCAATCGGACTCGGCATCCTCTTCGAGCACGCGAACGTGGCATTCCTCGTGGGTCTCGTCGCAGCCGTGGCGGCCAGCGCCAACTTCCCGATGCTCGTCATGTCGATCTTCTGGAGCGGCATGACCACGCGCGGCGCGGTTGCGGGCGGTGCGCTCGGGCTTGCCTCTTCGGTACTGCTCACGGTCTTTTCGAAGTCGGTGTGGGTCGACGTGCTCCATCACGCCCACGCCCCCGTGTTCCTCGACAATCCCGCGATCGTTTCTGTGCCGCTCGCGTTCTTCGGCATCTGGGCGGTCTCGCGCCTCGACGCCGGTGCGCGTGCCCGCAAGGAACGCGAGGCGTTCGCCGCGCAGGAATTCTACGGTCAGACCGGACTCCTGCCGATGGAAGCCGTGAAGCACTGAGGCGCTAAATCGCCTGATCGCGCAACGAAACGGGCAACGTCATGCGCGAGTCCCGCGCCCCGCAGCGTATGCATCACGTACGCTGCGGGGCGCTTTTGGCCTCCATCGTGGCGTGTGCGGTGCGCCAACACCACGGCGCGCGCGCAATTGCGGCGCCGGTTATAGTGCGCATGGGACGCGGCGCGCAACCGGGCGCACCGCGCGCCGCCCGATCAACCGCAGCCACGCCCGTACCCAGCCGCCCCACTCATGGAGCACGCCTACGATCATCTGCTGCACCTGCTCGCCGCGCACGCAACGTGGACGCTCGCCTTTGTCGTGGTCGCCGCTTTCCTCGAATCGCTCGCGTTCATCGGCACGTTCGTTCCCGGCAGCACGGCGATGTTCATTGCGGGCGCGTTCGCAGCCACGGGCACGATCAACCTGGGCTGGCTCTTCGTCTGCGCCATTGCCGGCGCCGTGGCCGGCGACGGCGTGAGCTTCTGGATCGGCCATCGCTACCGCAACTCGCTTGGCCAGATGTGGCCGTTCAGCCGCCACCCCGGCATTCTCGAACGCGCGCAAGCCTACTTCGTGAGCCACGGCACGCGCAGCGTGATCCTCGCGCGCTTCATCGCGCCGCTGCGCGCCGTGGTGCCGATCGTCGCGGGCATGGCCGGCATGAAGCCCATGCGCTTCTTCATGATGAACGTGATCTCCGCGCTCATCTGGGCCCCCGCGCATATCGTGCCCGGCGTGGTGTTCGGCGCATCGCTCCAGCTCGCGGGCGCGGTGTCGTTCCGGCTCGTGGTCGTCATCGGCATCGTTGCGCTCGCGGTATGGCTCATCTGGCGCTTCGTGCGCATGCTGCTCCTGCACATCGACAACTGGGCCGGCGCGTCGCGGCGCAGCGCGGCGCAGTGGGCGGCGCAGCATCCCGGGCGCGCCTCGAAGCGTCTCGCCCGCCTGCTCGATCCCGCGCAGCCCGCGCTCGGCCCGGTCATCGTGATCACCGGCCTCGTGCCGGTATGCGCCGCCGTGTTTTCCTATGTGCTCGGCAACGTGCTGCGCGGCGCGCCGCTCGTGCAGCTCGACCAGTCCGTGCGCCAGTTCCTGCAGTCGGTCCACACCACGTGGGCCGATGCGACGCTCGCGCGCGTCGAGACGCTCGGCAGCACCTGGACGCTGGCGGCGCTCGTCGCGACGATGGCCGTGTGGATGGTGCTGGAGCGGCGTTGGCGCACCATCGCTTACTGGATGATCGCGGCCGCCGTTTCGCAGCTGCTGATCCTCATCCTGCGCTTCGTGATCCACCATACGACGCCCGGCGGCGGCCAGGCCATCGAAGCCTATGTGTTCCCGAGCGACCGCGTGGCGTCGATGGTGATCGTCTACGGCTTCGTGATGTTCCTGCTCGTGCGCCGCGCGAGCATGCTGGAGGCCGCGCTCGTCGCCGCGCTCGGCAACGCGATCATCGTCTCCGTCGCGTTCGCGGGGCTCTACTTCGACCGCTTCCTGTTCTCGGACGCCATCGGCGGCGCAGCCTTCGCCGCGATCTGGGTGGCGATCGTCGTGCTCACCTCGCTCTGGCGCTACCCCAAGCGGCCGCCGCAACGCGCGTATGTGCCGCCCATCGTGCTCGTCGTGCTGGTCGTCGCGGTGCTCCTGCAGACGGTACCCGCTGGACGCACGCCGGCGCCGCCCACGACCGCCACGGCGGCGCCGCCCGTCGTCATCACGCAACTGCAGTGGAGCGACTCGCTGTGGAGGACGTTTGCGTGCTATCGCTTCGACATGAAAGGCGCGCGCCGCGAGCCGATGACGATCCAGTGGGCCGCGAGCGCCGAAGACCTGCGCACGGCCCTGCGCGACGCGGGCTGGGCCGAGGGCCCGCAGATCTCGGTGCGAAGCGTGCTTTCGCTCGTCGCACCGAACGTGGATGTGATGTCGCTGCCGCTGCTGCCGAAGCTGAACAACGGCCTGCCCTCGCCGCTCGTGTTCGCCCGCGCGCGCCTGACCGACGGGCGCGACGCCGTGGAAGAAAAGGCCGCGCCGGGCAGCCGTCGGGACGTGCTGCGCTTCTGGCCATCGGGCTACGCGCTCGCGCCGCGGCATGCTGGAAGCAGCAACGGCGACGGCAAGGCAGACGGCGGCGAGCCCACGCCGATCTGGGTCGGCTCGCTCGTGCACGAGCGTCTGCGCCGCGGCTCCTGGCCGTTCAATGTGGTGACGAGCTATCCCGACGACGCTCTCGACCTCAGCGCCCCCGGCCAGCCGGCTGGCTGGCGCACGCTCGCGCTGCCGGGCCAGGCGGGCTGCGAGGGGCGGCCCGTGAAGCTGGTGGTGCAGGGCGGCCGCTGAGAGGGGAATTGAAAGCTCAGGCGGTGCTCTCGGCCCAGCTTCCCGTGGCATGAAAGCGGTCGATGCGCTTGCGCGCGTCGGCGTAGGCGGCGTCGAGCGCGGCGTCGGAACCGGTGTAGTTGCGCATCATGTCGTGAAAGCGCACGCTGCGCCCTTCGACATGGGCATCGGCGCCGTGGCGGCAGATGTAGCCGCTGTAGTGGAACAGCGGCTCGGGCGAGCGCGGCCCGAACGCCGGAATCGGCAGCACCCAGATCTCGAAGCCTTCATGCTCGGTGTGGTCCCACATGGTGTGTCTCCATCTCGACATGATGCTCAGTATCCTCGCACGTCTGGCCGCTCGCCGGCAAACGGCCCTTTTCCCCGAGTTTGGCTAAACTATGCGGGCACAGCAAAACTAACCCGACTCGCAAGCGATACCCCACATCATGACGCCGGCCTCTCTCACGCAGGAACCGCAGTCCGTCTCCAGCGCCGTCACGCGCAACGCCTTCTTCATCGTGGCCACCGTCAACGAAGACGCCGCAAGCCGCGCCACCGTGCGCGCCTGGTGCGCCGACGTCGCCAACCTCGTGCGCGCGGTGGGCAAGCGCGTGCCCGCAGGCAACCTCTCATGCGTGGTGGGCTTTTCGTCCGACGCATGGGACAAGCTGTTCGGCGAGCCACGCCCGGCCGGGCTGCATCCGTTCCGCGAATTCGGCACGGGCGAGCGCAAGGCAATCGCCACGCCCGGCGACATCCTGCTGCACATCCGCGCCGACGAAACCGACCTCTGCTTCGAACTGGCCACCCAGCTCATGACGCGCCTGGAAGGCGCGGTCACAACGGTGGACGAAGTGCACGGCTTTCGCAACTTCGACATGCGCGCGATGATCGGCTTCGTCGACGGCACCGAAAATCCCACGGGCAACGAAGCCGTTCATTTCACGGTGATCGGCGAAAACGAAGATCCGGAATTCTGCGGCGGCAGCTACGTGCTCGTCCAAAAGTACCTGCACGACATGAAAGGCTGGAACGCGCTTTCCGTGGAGGCCCAGGAGCACATCATCGGGCGCACCAAGCTCCAGGACATCGAACTGGACGAAGCCGTGAAGCCGAGCTGGTCGCACAGCTCGCTCACCACGCTCGAAGACGACGCGGGCAACGAGATCAAGATCCTGCGCGACAACATGCCGTTCGGGCGGCCCGGCTCGGCCGAATTCGGCACCTACTTCATCGGCTACGCGCGCTCGCCCGAGCCGATCGAACAGATGCTCGAAAACATGTTCGTCGGCCTGCCGCCCGGCAACTACGACCGGCTGCTCGACTTCAGCCGCGCTGTCACGGGCGGCCTGTTCTTCGTGCCTTCGCAGCCGCTGCTCGAAGCGCTCGCCGAAGTCGACCCGGGCGCCGCGCCCACCATCGAGGTGAGCGCAGCGAAACCATCGGAAACAGAATCCGAGCCTGCCGCCGCGCCGAGCGCGGACGGCTCGCTCGCCATCGGATCCCTCAAAGGAGCACCCCGGTATGAATAACCTCCATCGCGAGCTGGCGCCCATTTCCACGGCCGCGTGGTCGCAAATCGAAGAAGAAGTCGCGCGCACCTTCAAGCGCTCGCTCGCGGGCCGCCGCGTCGTGGACGTCGAGGGCCCCGGCGGCCCGGCGCTCGCCGCAATCGGCACCGGCCACCAGAACGGCATCGAAGCGCCGCTGGAAGGCATCCGCGCGCGCCAGCGCGAAGTGAAGGCGATCGTGGAATTGCGCGTGCCGTTCGAGCTTTCGCGCGACGCCATCGACGACGTGGAGCGCGGCGCGGAGGACTCCGACTGGCAGCCGGCCAAGGAAGCGGCCACGCGCCTTGCGTTCGCGGAAGACCGCGCGATCTTCGACGGCTACACGGCTGCGCAGATCACGGGCATTCGCGAAGGCTCGTCGAACCCGATTCTGCCGTTGCCGGCCGATATCGCCGACTACCCCACGGTCATCGCCAAGGCGCTCGAGCAGTTGCGTCTGCAAGGCGTGGACGGTCCGTACACGGTGCTGCTCGGCTCCGATGCCTATACGGCGGTGAGCGAAGCGAGCGACCAGGGTTATCCGGTTCTCGAGCACATTCGCCGCCTCGTGAACGGCGAGATCATCTGGGCGCCGGCGATTGAAGGCGGCGCGATCCTGAGCACGCGTGGCGGCGATTTCGCGCTCCACCTCGGGCAGGATGTGTCGATCGGGTATTCGTCGCACGACGACAAGAGCGTGAAGCTCTATCTGCAAGAGAGCTTTACGTTCCTGATGCTGACTTCCGAGGCCTCGGTGGCGGTGAAGCCTGAGTGAGGCCGCACTGATTATCGCAGGCCACGAAAAAGGGGCGCTCCGTTACGAGCGCCCCTTTTTTTCATGCCAGGCTTTTAGTGATCACTGATAGAAGTTCACCGTCACGACCGCCGAGCGGCCCGGCGCCCAGGTGGCGTAAATCGGGTACGCACTCTGGTAGTACTCCTTGTCGAAGATGTTGTTCACATTGAGCTGCAGATCGATCTTCTTCGACACGCGCCACGTAGCCGAAGCATCGAAGCGCGCATAGCCCGGCGTCCATTTGCGCGAGGTCGCCGAAACCGACGCATACGTGAGGCTCGAAACCGTTGCGCCCGCACCCACCGTGAGCTTCGGCAACACGTCGTAGCTCGTCCACAGCGTGAAGTTGTGCTTGGGCACCATCACCATCGGCAGGCCGGAGAGCGCCGGGCTCGCCGGGCCGGCATCGGTCGTGATCGCATCGAGATACGAGTAGCCGCCGAACACGGACCACTTGTTCGTCACGTTGCCCGCGAAGCCAAACTCGAAGCCGCGCACGCGCTGCGAGCCCGCGTTGATCGTGCCGCCCAGGCCGTCGCTCACGCGCGCGTTGGTCTTCTCGGTCTGGAACAACGCCGTGGTGAGCGAGAGGCGCTGGTCGAGCACGTCCCACTTCGCGCCCACTTCGATATTGCGCGAACGCTCGGGCGCGAGATCCTTGTTGGTCGCCGTGATCTGGTCCGTGCCGCCGCCGAGGCCCGAATTCGAGCCCGGCGGATTCGCCGAGGTGCCGTACGAGGTATAGAGGCTCAGGTTCGGCACCGGCTTGAAGACGAGGCCGAACTGGTAGCTGAAGAGATTCGACGTGTTCGACAGATCGGCCACGCCCGCTTGCTGCGCGGTTACGTCATAGCGGTCGAAACGCAAGCCCGCGTTGAAGATCCAGCGCTCGGAAAGCTGCACGCTGTCGAACATGTACGCCGAAGCGGTATTCGTCTGCGTGTGCGTGGCAGGTCCCGGGAAGCTCTTGTCGCCGTTCAGGACGATCCTGCCCGTCCACGGATTGTCCGGGTTCCAGTTATTGATCGACGCGCAGTTGTACGCGACCGAGCACGGGCCGCCCGAGCGGATATTGTTGCCCGCCGAATCGGTCACGAGATAGCCCTCGTAAAGGTCCTGCTCGTGGCTGAATTCCACGCCCGCTGTGAACGTGTGGCGCATGCCGTAGAGGTCGAACTTGCCGGTCGCTTCGGTCTGGTTCCCGACGCTATTGGTCGCGTACTTGCCGCTCTTGGCTTGCAGGCTCAGGATGTTCGAGGTCGCGTTCGTCAACTGCGGATTGGTCGCGACATAGTCGAGCGTCGAGCGGCCGAACATCGTCGTGTTCTTGATCTTCCACGCGTCGTTGATGCGGTGCTCCACCTTCACTTCGCCCGTATCGGTCTGGCCGTAGCGGTAATCGCGCGTATTCAGGCCGTAGAACTGGCTGCGATTGGACGACACCGGCGTGCCGCCCGTCGAGCGGAACGGCACGCTGAAGTCGGGCATGTCGTAGGTGTTCAGGTGGTAGTAGCTCACCGTGACCGTGGTCGGCGAGTTCAGGCCGAACGCGATCGAGGGCGCCACGCCCCAGCGCTTGCTGTACACGTCGGTGCGGCCCGCCTGGTCGGCGTCGTGGCCCATGGCGTTCAGGCGGAACGCGGTGGTGTCGTTGAGCGTCTGGTTCCAGTCGATGGTGGCGCGCTTGTAGCTATCGGTGCCAAGGCCCACGCTGCCGTTGATGAAGTTGTCGGCCTGCGGCGTTTTCGTCGTGATGTCGATGCTGCCGCCTACCGAACCGCGCCCGGCATACACGGAGTCCGGGCCCTTGATGACGCTGATGTTCTGCACATCGAAGGTTTCGCGGTTCTGCACGCCAGAGTCGCGCATGCCGTCCACGAAGATCGAATTGCGCGACTCGAAGCCGCGAATCACCGGGCGATCGGCGGACGGATTCGCCGCTGCGTCGCCGCCGAGGAACGTGATGCCGGGCACCGTGCGCAGCGCGTCCTGGAACGTCGTGACGTTCTTCTCCTTGAGCACTTCTTCGGGAATCACCGTGACCGAGCGCGGCGTGTCGATGAGCGGCGCGGTGAACTTGTACGAGTCGAGCGCCTTGGTCTGCATGTCGGAAGGCGCCGAAACGACCTTCACGGCGGGCAGCGTGCTTTCCGCGGCGGCGCTGGACGAGGCCGGCGATGCTGCCACCGCGCTCGCGGCAGCGGCCGCGTCGGCGGCTGGCGCGGTTTGCGCATGAACGAGAGGCGAGGCGAAGAAGCCGGAGCAATAGAGCGCAGCGACGGAGGCGATGGCGCGCATCCGCGTCGGGAAATGGACGGACATGAGTGAGCGAGTTGGTCGGCGAATTGTCGTATTTACGAATGCACATCATTCTCATTCGTCATTGCGATTGTAATAACTTGTTATATGTTTGTAAATATTCAATGAACAATTCGTAGCCCGGCCCGGGAACCCGGGTCCGTGCGACGCGCAGGAGCCAGGCCCCCGCCTCGCCCGACTGCCGGTATGATGGCGGCCTCACCGTGGACGACGCGTCGTCCCGGCGCCCGGTTTCATTCACGAAGACAGAGGAAGACCGCCATGACGGCAGCAGCACAATTCGACCAGGTTTCCGTAATCAAACGCGCCAATGTCTACTTCGACGGCAAGTGCGTTTCGCACACCGTGCTGTTCGCCGACGGCTCGCGCAAGACGCTCGGCGTGATCCTGCCGGGCACGCTGAACTTCGGCACCGACGCCGCCGAGTTGATGGAAGTGCAAGCCGGCCGGTGCCGCATCCGCCTGGAAGGCACCGACGAGTGGAAAACCTACAGCGCCGGCGAGTCGTTCTCGGTGCCGGGCAAGAGCCGCTTCGATATCGACGTGATCGAGACGCTCGACTACGTTTGCAGCTACCTGTAAGCGCTTAAGCCTTGCCAAACGCCCGCCGCGCGACTCGCGGCGGGCGTTTTCGTTTTTGCCAGGTGTGCCGGCGCGCTGATCGCGCTGGACGCGCCGCCCATAAGCCCTCGCTACAATGAGCGCCAGCCCGTCGCCCCGCGACTTTCACGCTCGCCTTTCCGCCGTGTCATCCCTCGATCCCCTTCCCGCGCCGCGCCCTCGCGCCAACGCCGATCGTCCGCCGCCGCGCAGCCCGCTTGCCACGCTCGCGATCGTGACCGTGCTCACCGGCATCGGCGCGGGCCTCGGCGGCATGCTGCTCGCGCTGCTGCTGCACGCGATCCAGCACGTCGCTTACGGCTACGGTGCGGGGCATATCGTCGGAGCGGAGAGCTTTCTGCAGGGCGTGACGGATACCGCGCCCTGGCGACGCGTGGCCGTGCTCGTGGCCTGCGGGTTGATCGGCGGATGCGGATGGTGGGCGCTCTATCGCTACGCGCGTGAGCTGGTGAGCATCAACGCAGCGATCAAGCCGGGCGGCAAGCGCATGCCCATTTTCGCGACCACCGTGCACGCTTTACTGCAGATCGTGACCGTCGCGATGGGTTCGCCACTCGGGCGCGAAGTCGCGCCGCGCGAGATCGGCGCCATATTCGCGAGCTGGCTCGCGAAGCGCACGGGTCTCACTGCGGCGGAACGCCGTGTGATGATTGCGTGCGGGGCGGGCGCTGGGCTCGCGGCGGTCTACAACGTGCCGCTGGGCGGCGCGGTATTCGTGCTCGAAGTGCTGCTCGGCACGTTCGGCTGGTCGGTGGTGGTGCCGGCCATCACCACCTCGGCCATTGCGGCCGTGATCGCATGGATCGGTCTTGGCGACGAGCAGCAATACCACGTGCCGCCTTACGGCATCAATGCACAGCTCGTGGTGTGGTCGGTGCTCTGCGGGCCGTTGTTCGGCGCAGCCGCGCACGGCTTCTCGCGCGTGACGAGCCGCGCGAGAGAGGCGTCGTCGAAGGACTGGCGGCTGCCGCTCTATACGCTCGTGAATTTCGCGGGCATCGGCCTGCTGGCCATCTGGTTTCCACAGTTGCTCGGCAACGGCAAGGGCCCGGCTGGCCTGAGCTTCGACGACAACCTCGGCATCGGGCTCGCGGCCACGCTGCTCGTGTTGCGCGTGTTCATCACGACGACCACGCTGCGCGCGGGCGCCAAGGGCGGCCTGCTCACGCCGGGACTCGCGAACGGCGCGCTGCTTGCGATCGTGATCGCCGGGCTGGTGAATCACGTGTGGCCTGGTCTTTCGCCGGGCGCCTTTGCGATCGTCGGCGCGGGAGCGTTTCTCGCGTCGTCAATGCAGATGCCCGTTACCGCGACCGTGCTGATACTCGAATTCACGCACGTGAATCACGATCTGGCGATTCCGTTGCTGCTCGCCGTGGCAGGTTCCGTCGCCACGCTGCGGCTGCTTGCGCGCACGCCGCGTCCTTCTCACGGCGCGCCAATGGTCGGCGCCGAGCGCGAGTTGCGCCTCGCGGCGCTACGCGAGCCGTCGGCGCGCGAGTCGTCCGACTAAAGCGTTATTTGCCGAGGTCCGCCAGCGGATGCGCCTCGGCGCGCCACGGCGAGGCCAGGAAGTGCTGCACGCGTTCGGCGCGCACTTCGACGAGCGTGGCGGGCGCCCAGCGCGGCCTGCGGTCCTTGTCGACGAGATGCGCGCGCACGCCTTCGCAGAAGTCGCCTTCCTCGATCGCCCGGCCCACGATGCCAAGCTCCATGCGAAAGCACTCGGCGAGCGTCATCTGGCGGCCGCGCAACAGCGCTTCGCGCGTGACTTCGAGCATCGTCGGCGAGTATTGCGTGAGCGCTTCGAGCGTAGCTTCGAGCCACGCATGCTCCGCTTGCGAACGGTCGTGTTCGAGGTCGCCGCGCAGCGAGGCCACGATCTGCTCGACACGCAGGCGGCGATCGAAGTGCCGCACGATGAGCGGCGTGAATGTTGCGAGCGCGCCGTCGTCAGCCTCGTGACACGGCGCGACGAACACTTCGCGCAAAGAGGCATGCACATCGCCTGACCATTGCGCGGCCAGAAGACGCGCCTCGTAGCCATCGAGCCATTCACCCTGCACGCAGGCATCCGCGAGACCGCAATGCACCGCATCCGCGCCGCTGAGCATCGCGCCGGTCAAGCCCACGTATAGCGCCATCTCCACCGGCATCTGCGCGAGGAAGTGCGTCGCGCCTACATCGGGCAGCAAGCCGATACGCGTTTCCGGCATGGCGATCTTCGTGCGCGACGTGACCACGCGCAACGACGCGGCCTGGCCGAGACCCATGCCGCCGCCCATCGTCACGCCGTCGAGCAGCGCGACGAGCGGCTTGGAAAACGTATGCAGCGCGTAATCGAGGCGATATTCGTCGATGAAGAATTGCTGCCAGCCGTTTGCGCCTTCACGCGCTTTCTCGCGCGCCAGCTGGTAAATCGCGCGCACGTCGCCGCCCGCGCAAAAGCCTTTCGGGCCCGCCCCTTCCAGCACGAGCGCGACGATGCCGTCGTCCGTGCGCACGCGTTCCAGCAGCACGGCCAGTTCGCGCACCATGGCATGCGAAAGCGCATTGAGCGCAGCCGGACGATTGAGCGTGACGATCGCCACACGATTGACTACGCGAAACAGCACATCTTTTTCGACTTCCGTTGTCGTGTGTGCGGAAGCGGGTATTGCATTCATTGCTTAGCTCTCCGTTTCAATATGCCAGTGCGGCTTGCGCTTTTCCAGAAACGCATTGACGCCTTCACGCTGATTGGGCGAGTCGAACAGATCGACGAAGCGCTCGCGCTCCACAGCGAGCGCCGCGCCGCGCGGCACGCCGTCGCGTGATTGATGGATCAGCGACTTGCTGAAGGTGACCGCTTGCGGGCTCAAGCCCGCGACACGCGCGGCCATGGCGAGCGCGGCCTCGCGCGCGCCGCCCGTTGCGACGACTTCCTCCACGAGACCGATGCGCAGCGCCGTTTGCGCGTTCACACGCTCACCCGTGAGGATGATGCGTTTGGCCCAGCCTTCGCCGACGAGCCAGGGCAGGGTTTGCGTGCCGCAGCCAGAGGGCAGCAACCCCACGGCGGGCTCGGGCAGCGCGAGTTGTGCGTGCTCCTCGGCAATGCGGATATCGCACGCAAGCGCGCATTCCAGGCCGCCGCCCATGGCATAGCCGTTGATCGCAGCGATGACCACGGGCCGCGCCTTCTGGAGCGCCTCGAATGCCGCGCCGAATGCGCTCGCCGCGGTGCGCGCGACCTCACGATCGCCACCCGCGAAAGCATTGAGGTCGGCGCCCGCACTAAAAAACTTCGGCCCGCTGCCAGTGATGACGACGGCGCGCACCTGCGGTTCGCGGTCGAACGCCTCGATGACCTGCTGAAGCTGCCGCAAGCCGTCGATCGTAAAGGCATTCGCGGGAGGCCGCGAAAGCGTGAGCAGGGCCACCGCGCCCTCGTGCGCGTACTCGAACTCGATCATTTCGGACTCCGTGTGGATATCAGCGCAACTCGGGAAAATCCTCTTCCCAGTACTCGTCGGGCTGGCGCGCGGGTTCGGCGCTGCGCTCCATTTCGCGGCGGCGCAACTCCACGCGGCGGATCTTGCCCGAGATGGTCTTCGGCAGGTCGCTGAACTGCAGGCGGCGAATGCGCTTGTACGGCGCGAGCTTTTCACGCGAGAAGCGGAACACTTCGCGGGCGAGTTCGGGGCCCGCTTCGAAGCCCTGACGCACGATGACGAAGGCCTTCGGCACCGAGAGACGCAGCTCGTCCGGGCTTGGCACGACCGCCGCCTCGGCGATCGCCTCGTGCTCGATCAGCACGCTTTCCAGCTCGAACGGGCTCAGGCGGTAATCGGAGGACTTGAACACGTCGTCGGCGCGGCCCACGTAGACGTAATAGCCGTCGTCACGGCGCAGCGCCACGTCGGACGTGTGGTAGTAGCCGTTGCGCATGGCGTATTCGCTCGCCTTCGCGTTGTTCGCGTAGCCCGTCATGAGGCCGAGCGGTCGGTGTGCGAGCGGTAGTGCGATCTCGCCTTCGCTCGCGGGATGGTCGTCGGCATCGACGAGCTCCACGCGGTAGCCGGGCAGCGGGCGCCCCATCGAGCCCGCCACCACGGGCTGGCCCGGCGAATTGCCGATCTGGCAGGTTGTTTCGGTCTGGCCGTACCCGTCGCGGATCGTGATGCCCCACGCGTGACGCACGCGCTCGATGATCTCGGGGTTCAGCGGCTCGCCCGCGCCCACGATCTCGCGCAGCTTCACCGCGTACGTTGCAAGCGGCTCCTGCACGAGCATGCGCCACACCGTGGGCGGCGCGCACAGCGTGGTCACGCCGCATTTCACGAGCGCGGCGAGCGTGTCTTTCGGCACGAAACGCGCGTAGTTGTAAACGAACACGCACGCCTGCGCATTCCAGGGCGCGAAGAAGCAGCTCCACGCGTGCTTGGCCCAGCCCGGCGAACTGATGTTCCAGTGGATGTCGCCCGGCATGAGGCCGATCCAGTACATCGTCGAAAGGTGGCCTACGGGGTAGCTCTCGTGCGTGTGCTCGACGAGCTTGGGCTTCGAGGTCGTGCCCGAGGTGAAATACAGCAGGAGCGGGTCGCTCGCGCGCGTCGGGCCGTCGGGTTCGAAGGCGGCGCTCGCGTCGTACGCGCGCGAGAGATCGATCCAGCCTTCACACGCGTTGGGCGCCGCGCCTACCGCAATGCGCTTCACGCTTTTATCGAGCGTATCGAATTTGCCGAGTTCGGCGGCGTCCACCACGACGTAGCGCGCGCCGCCCGTTTCCACGCGCTCGCGCACATCGTCGGGCGAGAGTTGCGTCGTGGCGGGCAGCACGATCGCGCCGAGCTTCATCGCCGCCAGCATCACGTCCCACAGTTCGACGCGATTGGGCAGCATCAACAGCAGACGGTCGCCGCGCGCCACGCCTTGCTCACGCAGGAAGTTCGCCATGCGCGACGAGCGCTCGGACATCTGCGCGAACGAATAACGCGTGCCGCCGTTCGAGAGGTCGTCGACGATCCAGAGCGCCGGGTTGTCGTTGCCGCGCGCCATCACGTCGAAGTAGTCGAGCGCCCAGTTGAACGTGTCGAGCTTCGGCCACGCGAACGCGTCGTAAGCGCGTGCATAGTCGGTGCGGTGACGCAGCAGCAGTTCGCGTGCGTCGATGAAGGCCTGTGCGGAAGGGGTGAACCCGGTCATCGTCGTCTCCTGTCGAGCCGGAGTTGGTGCTTTAGCGCTTACTCCGGTCCCATGCAAAGCAGTCACATCGGCGCATACGCGCGCTTATTTTTGATTTGCCATCCTCACTACTGATTACAGCTGCCGTGCAATCACCATCCGCTGCACTTCGCTCGTGCCTTCGTAAATCTGCGTGATGCGTGCATCGCGATAGTGACGCTCCACCGGATAGTCGTTCAAAAAGCCGTAGCCGCCGTGAATCTGAATGGCGTGCGAACACACTTCCTCGGCCATTTCGGAGGCATAGAGCTTAGCTTGGGAAGCCTCGGAAAGACACGGCTTGCCGAGCGTTCGCAGCCGTGCCGCGTGATGGACGAGATGCCGCGCGGCGTTGATGCGCGTATGCATGTCCGCGAGCAGGTTGGCCACGCTCTGATGCTTGATGATCGGCTCGCCGAACTGCACGCGTTCGTGCGCATAGGCACGCGCCGCATCGAAGGCCGCGCGCGCGATGCCGAGCGCCTGCGCGGCAATGCCGATGCGTCCGCCTTCGAGATTCGCCAATGCGATCTTCAATCCTTCGCCGCGCTGGCCAAGCAGGTTCGCTTCGGGAATCGCACAGTCCACGAGCGAAATCGGGCAGGTATCCGAAGCACGGATGCCCATCTTCTTCTCGGGCGGCCCGACGTTGAAACCCGGCGTATCGGTCGGCACGATGAACGCGGAAATGCCGCGCTTGCCCGCATCGGGATCGGTCACGGCGAACACGATGGCGATATTCGCGCGCGAACCGTTGGTCACGAACTGCTTGTTGCCATTGAGCACCCACTTGCCGTCGCGCAGTTCGGCGCGCGTGCGCAGGTTGTTCGCCTCGGAGCCCGCCTGCGGCTCGGTCAGGCAGAACGCGCCGATCAGCTCGCCGCTTGCGAGTTTGCCGAGCCAGCGGTCCTTTTGCGCGTCGGTGCCGAACTGCAGGATCGGCCCGCAGCCCACTGAGTTGTGCACGCTCACGAGCGTCGCGCACGAGGCGCAGCCCGCCGCGATCTCCTCCATGGCGAGCGCGTAGGCCACGTAGTCGGTGTACGAGCCACCCTGCTCCTGCGGCACGATCATGCCGAGAAAGCCCAGTTCGCCCAGTTGCTTGACGACCTCGTCGGGCAGCTTGCCGTCGCGGTCCCATTGCGCCGCGTTGGGCGCCAGTTGCTCGCTTGCGAAGTCGCGCGCGGCGTCGCGAATCATGCGCTGGTCGTCGGTGTAGAACTCGTCCATGTCTGTCTCCTTCCTGCGTCTCTTGCGCTTTGCCTTCCACTGTGGCGCGATGCGGCCCCGGCTGCAAGGCTTGCGAAAAGTGTAGGCAGGCAAGCGGCCGTATTCGATGCCCGCCACGCTCAAAGTCGCTGATCGGATTTACCATACTATCCGTAGTAACCCATCGGCAGGCGGCTCCTTGCAATCAATGCGAATCCATACACTGAGCGAAAAAGGCACAATCTCGATGAGCCTCGTGAACGAGACACTCGCGCTGGCGCGCGCGGGCGGACTCGAAATCGCGCCGCTCACGGAGGCCGCCGGCATCGCGCCGGCCATGCTGAGCGCGCCCGAGGCCCGCGTGAGCGCGGCGCAATACGGCCAGTTGTGGTCGGGCATCGCGCGCGCGCTCGACGACGAATTCTTCGGCCAGGATTCGCATGCGATGAAAAGCGGCAGCTTCATCGCCATGACGCACTCGGCGCTTGGCGCCAGCACGGGCCGCCAGGCACTGCAGCGTGCCGTGCACTTCATGCGGCTCGTGCTCGACGACCTGGCGGGCGAGATCGACATCGACGCCACGCGCGTGCGCATCACGCTCTCGCATCGCGCGGGCAAACCCGCGCCGACCCTGTTCGCGTACGCCACCTGGTTCATCCTCGTCTACGGGCTCGTGTGCTGGCTCGTGGGACGGCGCATTCCGCTGCTCGCGGCACGCTTTCGCTGCCCGCAGCCGCACGCCGCGCACGAATACCAGCTCATGCTTTGCGACGACATGACGTTCGACCAGCCGTCTACGTGCTTCGAATTCGCACCCGGCTTTCTCGAACTGCCCGTGATCCAGACCGCCAGCTCGGCACGGGCGTTTCTACGCAACGCGCCGGGCAACTTCGTCGTGAAGTACCGCAATCCGGGCTCGTTCGCGGCGCGTGTGCGGCGTGCGCTGCGTGCACTGCCCGTCGCCGCGTGGCCCGATGCCGACGCCATCGCGCAGCGCCTGAACGTGGCGCCCGCCACGCTGCGCCGGCGCTTGAGCCAGGAGGGCCACAGCTGCCAGTCGATCAAGGACGAATTGCGCCGCGACCTGGCAATTGCGGCGCTGCAGGAGCCGGGCCGCTCTGTCGCCGACGTCGCGGCGGCGGTCGGTTTTGCGGAGCCGAGCGCGTTTCACCGGGCGTTCCGCAAGTGGACCGGACAGCGCCCAACCGATTTCCGCGCGTCACGCGCTCGCGGCAACCGGGCATAGTCTCGATCCACCTTTCGGTTATCGAGATAGCGCCTATAATTTTAGGGATATCCCTAATACGAAAGGCCTTGCCATGAACTCCCTTCCGCGTGTAGCGCTCGGCATACTCGCCGCAGCGTGCTGCTTCGCGTCGGCTGCGGCGGTGGCCCAACCATACGATCCGTCGCAGCCACTCACTCGGGCTCAGGTCCGTGCGGATCTGGTCGAATGGCGGCAGGCGGGCTACGATCCGCTCGACTGGATCGACTATCCGGAAAACGCACAACGCGCGGGCGCGATCGTCGCGCAACGGCGCGCGGCGCGCGCCGGATATGGCGCTCCCGCCGGTCAAATGACGCAGTAATCGCTTGATAGCAGTACGGCCGCAGTCAACCGGCACCGGGCGGCGCAACGCCCGAGGCCTGTGAACCGTTGTGCCCGGCTTGTACCCATTTCCTGTCGCCACGGGCGCATTCGCCGCCCTCATCTACGCTTGCCGCCGCAGCGCGCGCTGTTGTACCCGTTCCACGCTCACAACGGCTTTTCTGCGCTCGGCGGACAATTGTTTACAATCGCGCCCGTAGCCAAACGCTACGGCAGGCGCGCGCGTGAGCACGTCAACGACCTGCCGACGCCAGCCGGCTACGCGCAAGAAACCATACAAACAAGCAGCGAACAACCCGCTCGACTCTCAAGGGCCCGATCTTCATGGACGCCATCAAACGCTATTTCGGTTTCGAAGAAGCAGGCACCAACCTGCGCACCGAACTGCTCGCCGGTTTCACCACTTTCCTCACGATGGCTTACATCATCTTCGTGAACCCGGCCATCCTCGGCGACGCCGGCATGCCGAAGGAAAGCGTATTCGTCGCCACCTGCCTCGTCGCGGCGCTCGCCTCGATCGTCATGGGCCTCTACGCGAACTACCCCATTGCGCTCGCTCCGGGCATGGGCCTGAACGCGTATTTCGCCTATACGGTCGTGAAGGGCATGGGCTTCACCTGGCAAGCGGCGCTCGGCGCGGTGTTCATCTCCGGGTGCCTGTTCTTCATCGTCACGCTGCTGCGCGTGCGCGAAGCCATCGTCAATGGCATTCCGCATTCGATTCGCGTGTCGATCACAGCGGGTATCGGCCTCTTCCTCGCGATCATCTCGCTCAAGACCGCGGGCGTCGTGGTCGGCAGCCCGGCCACGCTCGTCGAACTCGGCAACCTGCACGATCCGCATACGATCCTCGCGATCATCGGCTTCTTCGCGATCGTCACGCTCGACGTGCTGAAGGTGCGCGGCGCGATCCTGATCGGCATCGTGGGCGTCACGGTCCTGTCCTTCTTCTTTGGCGGCAACCAGTTCCACGGCATCTTCTCGCCGCCGCCGTCGATCGCGCCGACGTTCGCGCAACTCGACATCAAGACCGCGCTCTCCACGGGCATTCTCAACGTGGTGCTGGTGTTCTTCCTCGTCGAACTGTTCGACGCGACCGGCACGCTGATGGGCGTGGCCAACCGCGCGGGCCTGCTCGTGCACGGCAAGATGCACCGCCTGAACCGCGCGCTGCTCGCCGATAGCACCGCGATTCTCGCGGGCTCGGTGCTCGGCACCTCGTCGACCACGGCGTATATCGAAAGCGCCTCGGGCGTGCAGGCGGGCGGCCGCACCGGCATGACCGCGCTGACGGTTGCCGTGCTGTTCCTCGCGTGCCTGTTCGTCGCGCCGCTCGCGGGCGTCGTGCCGGGCTACGCCACGGCCCCGGCGCTGCTCTATGTCTCGTGCCTGATGCTGCGCGAACTCGCCGATCTGCCCTGGGACGACGCCACCGAAGTCGTGCCCGCCGCCCTCACGGCGCTCGTCATGCCGTTCACCTACTCGATCGCCAATGGCGTGGCGTTCGGCTTCATCTCGTATGCGGGCCTGAAGCTGCTCGCGGGCCGCGTGCGCGACGTAAAGCTGATCGTGTGGATCATCGCCGCGGTGTTCCTGTTCCGGTTCTTCTATCTCGGCAACGCGTAAAACGCACAAGGGTGGCCTCGAGCCACCCTTTTTTATCGGCACGTGTGCCGGCAACGCGGCACTTTTTCGCCGCCGCCACCCCGCGGAATCAAACTTCCCAGCCGCGTAGCCGCCCCCGCACCGGGCGTCCTCCTTATCATAGGGAAATATCGCCAGATTCCCCGCACAAAGGAGCCGCCACGTGGCAACGTACCCCGCCGCAACCGAACGCTACACGAAGCCCGCCGTCTTCTTTCACTGGGCCACTTTCGTGCTCGTCGCGCTCGCCTATCTCGCGATCGAGGTGCGCGGTCCCAAGGGCACGGACAGCCGCGTGTTCTGGAGCAACGTGCACTTCTGGGCCGGCTCGCTCGTGCTCGCGCTCTCCGTGCTGCGCCTCGCGTGGCGTTTGTGGCGCGGCGCGCCCGCGGACATCGACTCGAACGCGCTGCTGTCGTTTCTCTCGCGCCTCGTGCATCTCGCGCTCTACCTGTTCATTTTCGTGCAGCCGCTGCTCGGCATTTTGATGATCAACGCCGGCGGCCATCCGGTCACGCTCGCAGGGCTCGATCTGCAGATCACACTGGTTGGCCCCGATCCGGCCGCGCGCACGTTCCTGAAAGATGCGCATGTGCTCATCGGCAATCTGTTCTACTGGGTGATCGGGTTGCACGCGCTGGCAGCCATTGCGCATCACGTCGTGTTCCGCGACAACACCCTGCGCCGCATGATCTAGCGGCACGCGCGCAAACGAAGCCGCGCCCCGAAGGGCGCGGCAAGTACATTCAGTTGAACGGAAAGCGCCCGCATCTCGCGGGCGCTTGTGTATTGACTACGCGCTGCCGTGCGCCTGCACGAAACGCACGTAGCCGCTGCGCAGCACGAGACACTGCGCACGTGTTTCAGAGAGCAAACGGCGCGCGCAAGCCTCGATGCGGTCGCGATGATGGTCGAACGCGCTGAGCATGTCTTCGGCGCGCGGCGAAGCCGCCCCGAAGTGGTCTTCCAGCGCCGCCGCCGTGATCAGACACTCCACCCGCTCGCCATCGATCATCGCCGGAAACGCCAAAGTCAGGTCTGGTCCCGAGTACTCGGGCACCTCATTGGGAAACATGATCTGCATGGGAGTCGCCTTTGGTGGAGGGTGAAAAGGCCGCGTCCAACCTTCCCGGGCTGCCCCAACCCAGTGCCTGGGCACATCCCGATCCGGTACGCGCGGAACAACACCAACCCCCGCGAACCACACGTTCGCTTAGGTTGATTTGATTCACTTTAGACGACTTCCCGCCGCCCGCAAGGTCGACGTTGTCACACGCGTGAAATAGCCTGCGAGGCCTTTGGCTAACCCTGTTTTGCGCCCTCTTTTCGCGGCTGCAGCATTCGCTGGCGTTGCGCGCACAAACATCCTCCTCCCGGCCCTGCGCCAACGCGCTGCGCCGGTTACCGCATCGCACCATGCACGCCGCAAGGGCGTGTCAGGATTCGCGATGCCGGTGCTGATCGAGATGTTCGAGGTCTTTTGGGTGCAAGGTGAGCATCACCACGAACGCGACGATCCCAAGGGCCACGGTCAGCATGCCGGACAGCACGACGTTGTTCTCGTCGAAGATCAATCCATCAATCGCATACCCGAGGCCAAAGAGCGCAACGAACGTGGCGAGCACCGCCACCACAATCCTCAATTCGCCGTGCACCATGACGAACTCCGCTACGGAGCGGGCGGCGCCAACCGCAGTTGCCGAAAACGCGCGCCACCGGGGGCGCGACGCGAATGCGCCCTCACCTTCATCATGGCACCCGCTGCAGGAAACTCAAGGCGCAGTTGCGCGGCGCCCGCTCAACCCGGCTTCAACCCGGCTTCAACCCGAATAGGCAGCCGCCGCGGATCCTGTACCATGAACTGCCCCAGAGGCGCCGCCCTTGCAATCGACGCGCATGTCTCATGCTGCGCCGCAGCGTAGCGCCCAAAACGACTGGAGACACGAGTGACCCGACGCCCCGTCACGCCGCACGACGCGGCCCGCGCGGACGCCATCGCGCAGGCTCACGCGCGCTCGCGCGCACTCGGGCTGCGCGCCAGCGAGGCGCCCGAGTTCGACGCACTGGCCGCCGCGGACCTGCGCGAGCTGATCGACACGAACCGCACGCTCTATCACCAGGCGCGTCCCGTGATGGACGCCTTGCATGCGCAGATCGTCGATACGCAGAGCATGGTGCTGCTCACCGACCGCAACGGCGTGATCCTCCATAGCTTCGCCGACAGCGACTTCGTCGAGAAAGCGCAGCGCGTGGCGCTGCGCCCGGGCGTGTCGTGGGCCGAGCAGCATCGCGGCACGAACGCCATCGGCACGGCGCTCGTGGAAGGCCAGCCGACCACGGTGCATGCGGGCGAGCACTTTCTGCGCGCCAATCACATTCTCACCTGCTCGTGCGCGCCGATCGCGGATCCGTACGGACGCACGCTCGGCGCGCTCGACGTGAGCGGCGAGTCGCGCGGCTTTCACAAGCACACGCTCGCGCTCGTGCGCATGTCGGCGCAGATGATCGAGAACCATCTGTTCAACACCGAATTCGCCGATGCCATCCGGCTCCAGTTTCATGCGCGCGCGGAGTTCATTGGTACGTTGTACGAAGGATTAGCCGCCTTCTCGGCCGACGGCACGTTGCTGTGCGCCAACCGCAGCGCCCTGTTCCAGTTCGGCGCGCCGCTCGCCGAACTGCAGCGGCGCGAGTTCGCCGCACTTTTCGGCCAGCCGTTCGCGGCGTTCATGCAGCAGCTCATGCGCGCGAGCGGCGAACCGCTCACGCTCGCGCTGCCAAGCGGCGTGCGCGTGATCGCGCGCGCCACGCCTGGCGCCGCCATGTCGGGCGTCGCAACGCTCGCACGAACCGCCGCGCCCGAAGCCACCCGCGCGCCGTATGCATCCTCGACCGTCCAGGCGAAAGCGCCCGCCGCCGAGACGAGGCCGCAGCCCACGCTCGCCGAACTCGATACGGGCGACGAGCGGCTCGCCGCCGCCCTGCAGCGCGTGGCGCGCGTACGCGGCCGCGACATCCCTGTGCTCGTGCTTGGCCGCACCGGCACCGGCAAGGAATGGCTCGCGCGGGCGCTGCATCGCGATTCGCCGCGCCGCGACGGCCCGTTCGTCGCGCTCAACTGCGCCGCGCTGCCCGACACGCTGATCGAAGCGGAGCTGTTCGGCTACGAGGACGGCGCGTTCACGGGCGCAAAGCGCCGCGGCAGCGCGGGCAAGATCGCGCAGGCGCATGGCGGCACGCTCTTCCTCGACGAGATCGGCGACATGCCGCTCGCGCAACAGGTGCGGCTCATGCGCGTGCTGCAGGAACGCGCCGTCGTGCCGCTCGGCGGCACGCGCGCGGTGCCGGTGGACTTGCGCATCGTCTGCGCGACGCACCGCGATCTGCGCGCGATGATCGCCGAAGGGACATTCCGCGAGGATCTCTACTACCGCATCAACGGCCTCGTCGTCACGCTGCCGCCGCTGGCCGGGCGCACCGACCTCGACGCGCTCGTCGCGCGCATGCTCGAGATCGTGCGGCGCGAAGTGCCGGGCGCGCCCACGCGCCTCACGCCGGCTGTTCGGGCGTGCTTCGCGCGCTGCCGCTGGCCGGGCAATCTGCGTCAGCTCGCCAGCGCGTTGCGCACGGCGGCGATCATGGCCGAAGGCGAAGACGCCATCGACATGGAGCATCTGCCCGAAGACCTCATGCACGATTGCGACCCCGCGAGCGACTGCGCGGAGCCGTCCGGCGATGCCACGGCTGAGGGCCAGGCGAGCGAACCCGCGCGTCTGTCCGTCTGGCAGTCGCGGCTCATCGAAGAGACCCTCGCGCGCCATAGCGGCAATGTTTCGGCGGCGGCTCGCGAACTCGGGCTCGCGCGCAACACGGTCTATCGGCATTTGCGGCAGCGCCGCTGAGCGCACAGGCCGGGCCGGGCCTCGCGCGCGGCTTCTGGCCATAGCGGCGCCAGGGTAAGCTTGAAGGATCGCTTCCCGCATCGCGCCCCATGGCCTCCGCTCAGGAAATCAACCGCTTCCGTCGCAATCTCGCCGACGAACTCGACAGCGCCGCCGTCTACGACACGCTATGCGCGGTAGAGAAAGACGACGAGCGCCGCCGCATCTTCGCCGAACTCGCCGCCTCCGAGCGCGAGCACGCGGGCGTCTGGCGCGACAAGCTCGCGGCCAACGGCGTCACCCCCCGGCCGCACCGGCGCAGCGCGAAGACTCGCCTGCTGCAGGCGCTCACGCGCACCTTTGGTCCTTCGCTCGTACTGCCCACCGTCGCCGCCGCCGAATACGCCGACCGCGACCGCTACGCGCACGAACCCGGCGCCGAGAAGCTTTCCGCCCAGGAACAGCAACATGCCACCATCGTGCAGGCGATCGTCGCGAAAAAGCGCGAGCCCGAACAAGGCCACAGCGACGGCCACGGCGAAGCGATCGGCACGGCCGAGTCGTGGCACAAGAGCGCGACGTCGGGCAATGACCTGCGCGCGGCGGTGCTGGGCGCGAACGACGGTCTCGTCTCGAACTTCTGCCTGATGATGGGTGTGGCGGGTGCGGGCAGCGCCAATCGCACGATTTTGCTCACGGGGCTCGCGGGCCTCGTGGCCGGCGCATGCTCGATGGCGCTCGGCGAATGGCTCTCGGTGACCAACGCGCGCGAGCTGGCGCGCACGCAACTCGCGAAGGAAGCCGACGAGCTCGAACACACGCCCGACGCCGAGCGCAACGAACTCGCGCTCATCTATCAGGCGAAGGGCGTCGAGCCCGAAGAAGCGCGCCGCGTGGCCGCCCAGATCATGCGCAACAAGGACGAGGCGCTCAATACGCTCGCGCGCGAGGAACTCGGCATCGACCCGAAGGAGCTGGGCGGCAATCCGTGGTCGGCCGCCGCTGTATCGTTTTGCCTCTTTTCGCTCGGCGCCGCGTTTCCCACTGCACCGTTCCTGTGGGCGCACGGCGTCACGGCGATCGCGCAGTCGGTCGCGCTGAGCGCGTGCGGGCTCGCCCTCGTCGGCGTGTTCACGTCGCTCTTCAACGGGCGCAGCGCGACCTTTTCGGCGCTGCGGCAGATCGTGATCGGTCTCGCCGCGGCGGCGTTCACAGCGGGCGCGGGACGGCTGCTCGGGGTATCGCTGTCATGAGCGACATGAGCGACGAAGGCTTGCAGGACGGGCCGCCACGCGTGCCCGTCGTTCGTGTGGAGCCGCTGGGGCGCAGCTTCGAAGCGCCGCCCGAGCTGAGCTTGCTCGAAGCGGCGGCGTTCGAGGGAATCCGCCTGCCGCGCATGTGCCGCAACGGCACGTGCCGCGCCTGCCTGTGCCGCGTGGTGAGCGGCGAAGTGAGCTTCACGATCGAGTGGCCCGGATTGAGCCGCGAAGAAAAAGCCGAGGGCTATGTGCTGACCTGCGTGGCCGTCGCGCGCACGGATCTCGTGCTGGACGTGCCGGAGGCGGAAGAGATGTAGCGGCTTGTGAACGGGAGCGCAGATGCAAAACGGCCCGCGAAGCGATGTCGCGGGCCGTTTTTATCGGCTGACTGCCAACGGGCTTACTGACCGCCGAAATACACCGATTGGGGACCCGTACGCGCCGCTTCCGACACAAAGCGGCCACCCGCTGCCGACGATGTGCTGCTTACGCCACCGAACGAGCCATCGGTCTGGGCGACCGGCGCGGTTGCCTGAGCAGCCACGGCACCCTGGTTGCGGCTCGTTTGCTGGAATTCGACGAGTTGCTCGCGCACTTGCTCGCGGGTCAGACCTTGATCGGCCTGAGCGAAAGCAGCCAGCGGAGCGGCCAGAGCTACGGTAAGCGCAACAGCCTTAAGAAGCGACTTCATGATCACAACCTCCGAAATTATTTGACGTCGACGCGCAATGACGGTGCGCATCGTTTCGTGCGCGGCCGGCTCGCTGCAATCGCCGCAACGGCTGGCTGTGAGTGGATTCTAGGCAAGCGGCCCTGCCGGATACAGACTGATTCAGGCGAATTGGAATTACAGATTTCGCAATAATCGGCAAATTTTTAGGGCCAGACAATCGAGCGACGTCTGGCCTTATTGCAGACGCGCGCAGCAATACTTCAGGAGATTTCGAATCCGATTGTTGTCGCCAGGAGAACACTGAATTCGTCTTCTAAGTATTTACCCTGACCCTCCGTCCGCATACATTGTCGACATGGGCCACGCCGATGCGATGGCTCCTCACAAAAGATATCGGAGGTCAGTCATGAAGTCGTTTCTGAAGGCAGCTGTGCTTACCGCCATCGTCGCCGTGCCCGCCGCTGCTTTCGCACAGGCGCAAACCCAGCAGCAACCCGTGACCCGCGCCGAGGTTCGCGCCGATCTCGCGCAACTGCGCGCCGCCGGCTACGATCCGAGCGACTGGATGCACTACCCGGAAAACATTCAGGCTGCCGAAGCCAAGGTCGCGGCGCAACGCGCGACGGCGTACGGCCCTTCGACGAACGGCACGTCGCAGTCGAGCCAGTAAGTTTCGAAGTCGGTTTCGCGGCAACCCCGGCTGCGACACCGGGTTCCCGCGCAAAACATCAGGCCCGCCCTCGTGAGAGTGGCGGGCCTGATGCGTTTTGAAGCGACGCTTTGCGGCTCGGAGCGGATCTTCGACCATGGCGGCGCCATGGCTTGCCGAGCCTGAGCGCGCGGCAAGCCAGCGTCAACGGCCTCCGCCCCGACCGCCGCCGCCGTGACCGCCTCCTCCGCCGCCATGACCTCCGCCGCCGTGGCCTGCGCCTGGGCCGCCTCCATGACCGCCGCCCCGCGGCCCCCAAGGTGCGCCGTGACCGCCACCATGACCGCCAGGGCCACCCGGGCCGCCGCCGTGCCAGCCACCGCCGCCGCCGTGATAGTCGCGATCGCCGCCACCGCCCCACACGCCGATGTTGACGCTGCCATATGCCGGCGCATAGCCCGGCGCGTAACCGCTGTAATAGCCGGTGGAGTACGGCTGGCCATAGCCGCCGTAGCCGTAGTCGTAGCCGGGGGCCACCGCACACCCGGCAAGGAGCGCGATGGCCCCCGCTGTGAGAACGAACCTGAACATTGCCGATCCTCCTTTCTATTTGTAAGAAAGAAAAATCAGCATTAAGTTCTTATTGAATTGTGAGCGTGGATTACGGTTGTAACCGCGAAAGCGCCACGTGTGGCCCAGAGGCGCTCGCTGCGAAATTTAGCCGCGGCGGCCGAGGGCGTCCTCTATTTTCCGGTCGGTCTTGTACTGGCTGAGCGAATACACGGCCCAGATCGCGGCGGGAATCCAGCCGATCAACGTGATCTGCAGGATCAGACAAACGATGCCCGCGATCGGCCGCCCAATGGTGAAGAACAGAAGCCAGGGCAGGATCAGCGCAATCAGTAAACGCATTCGGCAAAACCTCTTAAGCGTGGAAAAGACAAGTCCGGAAGATATCAGTTGACGGGCGCGAAGCGCGGCACGAGGCCGCCTTCGTGCTCGACGAGTTCGAAGAACACCGTAGAGGGTCGCGTCCAGATCGTACCGTTCGCCGCGCGATACACGACCATCGTGACGGAAGGATCCGATTCGAGCGTCGCCTCGCAGACCAGTTCGTAAATGCCACCCTTGTAGTGCCTGTAGCGCACCATCGTGTTCCCCTCTTCGAGTGCGCAAGCGGTCCCTGCGCGACTGCGCCAGTGTAACAAGGGAAAGCGGCGTGCGGACCGGTGCCGCAGCGCCGTCGAACGGCGTTCAGCGTGATGTCACTTCGAGCGCCGCCGCGCCGCGCGCGCATCGGTCGCAACCGGCGCTTCGCCGCAGATCAGCGTCACGCCCGCCACTGCCATGGCGCGCAGCGAGGCCCGCGAATCGCCGGCCCGCGCGCGCAGCGCCATGCTGTGCAATACCGCCGACGCGAGGCGCGCAAGCATCGGCGCGCTGGCATTGGGCGGCAGCTCGCCTTGCGCGAGCGCAGTGCGCAGGCGCCGCTCGAACGCCTTGTCGAACGTGCGCAATCCCGCGGCAAGACGCTCGCGCACCGCGTCGTCGTTGACGGCTTCCACCGCCGCCGTGCCGATCAGCAGGCAGCCGCGCGCCGCGTCGTGCGCCGGGAAATACCAGCCGAGCGCGCCGTCGAATACGCGCATCAGCGCCTCGCGCAGCGGCAATGCAGCGTCGAGCGCGGACTCCATCGCCGCGCGCCCCGCCTCCACGTAGTGCTCCATGGTTTGCAGATAGAGCGCGTGCTTGTCGCCGAATGCGCCATACAGGCTCGGCCGGTTCATGCCAGTCGCCTCGCTGAGGTCGTCGAGCGACGTGCCCGTGTAGCCGTTGCGCCAGAACGTGTCGCGCACGCGGGCCAGCGCCTGCTCCGGATCGTAGGCGCGCGGGCGTCCACGCGGACGGCTATCCTTTTTTGTACTGGATTGCATATAAATATTGGATCGTCGATTTTTGTTCACTATAGTACAAAACTCGAAGAACCCGAAAAACAGTAACGGAGGATGACGATGGATCTGTATTTCGCCCCGTTGGCGTGCTCGCTCGCCACACGCATCGCGCTCTACGAGGCAGGCGCGCAGGCCCGCTACATTCAGGTCGATACGCTCACGAAGCAGCTCGCCGAAGGCGGCGACTTCTTTGCCGTCAACCCACTCGGCCAGGTGCCGGTGCTGCGCGAGGACGACGGCTGGACGCTCACCGAAAACTCTGCGGTGCTGCCGTGGGTGGCCGATCGCTTTCCCGAAGCGCGGCTCGCCCCGCCAGCCGGCACGCGTGAACGCGCGAGCTTGCATCACTGGCTGGGCTTCATCGGCACCGAACTGCATAAGGCCGTGTTCGTGCCGTTGCTCGGCAAGGACGTCGACGAAGCCGTCAAGGAATATGCGCGCGGCAAAGTCCCGCGCCGCTTCGATCTGCTGGCGCATCACCTCGAATCGCGCACGTTCCTGCTCGACGAGTTCAGCGTGGCGGACGCCTATCTCGTGACCGTGCTGAACTGGGCGCCGTACGTGGGCATCGATGTGTCGCAATGGCCAGCCATTGCGACCTATGCCCAACGCGTGCGCGAGCGGCCCGCCGTTGCGCGGGCCATCGCCGAGGAGTACGAGATCTTCAAGCGCACGCGTCATTGAGGCGCCGGAGCCGGGCAGTGTTTCCCGCCCGGCAAGCGCTATTTTTGCCTTGCTTTTTTGTCGTGAGATAACGTTGCGGTTGCCACCTTCGCCGGAGCCGCACAATGGCCACGCTCGAAGCGTTGCGTATCGTCCTCGACGACCCGCATACGCCCGAAATCATCCGCAATCACGTCATCGATTCATTGCAGTACGCGCTGCGCAATCATGGTCAGGTGTTCGCCGCGAAAGAGGTCGAATGGCTCGCCACATGGGACGATGCGCGCATTCCGCTCGCGGCTTCGAAGGAGTTGCGCCGGCGCGTAGGCGCAGGCTGACGCTTACCCTGAAGGCTCAACTGTTCGCGAGATCCGCGAACACTGCCTTGAGATCGCGCCCGGCGCGCGCACGCGCCTGCCGCACCACCCGCTCTTCCAGCTCGGCCAGATGCGCGCGCATCGTGGCGAGCGCAGCCGTCAGGTCGCCCGCTTCGAGCGCCTCGATGATCTGCGCGTGCTCGTCGGGCGCGCACATCGACGCCTTCGACGGATCGAACAACGCCTTGTAAAGCTCCGTTTTCGCGACCAGCTGCGCCAGCGCATCCACGAGCGCGGCGCCACCCGCCTGCTCGGTCAGCAGCAAATGAAACTGCCCCGCGAGACGCACCGCGTCGTCGACCCGCGCCTCGCGCAACGCCTTTTTCTCGCTGCGTACATGGGCCGCAAGCTTGCGCCGCATCGCGGCATCGAGCTTGCCGCACAGGCTCACCATTACGCCCGCTTCGGCCACCTGGCGCGCGCGGTACACGGCGCGGATGTCGTCCTCCGAGGGCGACGGAACGAATGCGCCGCGATTGGGTTCGAGCACGAGCTTGCCCTCGTAGCCGAGGCGTGCCAGCACCTTGCGCAGCGCGCCGCGCGTGCAGCCGAACGCCGCCGCGAGCTCGCGCTCCACCAGTTGCTGACCCGGCGCGAGCTTACCCTCCAGCAGCGCGGAAGAAATCGACGCATAGACATGCGCTTCGACATCGGACGGTTCTTCGGTGTCGCGGGGCGAAGCGAGGCGGGAGGATTGGGCCATGAAAACGCGCGCTATCTAGGTGGGGCTGGGTCAGGTCGCATTGTAGCGAGCGGCATGGCGCGGCGGTATAGCGCCGCCCGCATACTCGATTGCCCATGCCGGGCATAGCGGGTCACGTCAGATTGTTGACAATTATTTTGTATAATGGTCAACCACGAAGCAGTAAAAAGGTTGACCGCATTGAACCCTCAAAACCGCTCCATTCGTTCCCAGACGGCGTCCGGCGAGTCGGCCAGCGTGCTCGCGTGGTATGCCGCGATCGTCGCCATCGGCCTGAATCTGCGGCCGCTGCTCACCTCGATCAGCCCGCTCATGACCACCATTCGCAACGAGACCGGCCTGAGCTTCTACGGCGCTTCGCTGCTCACGAGCCTGCCCGTCGTCGCGATGGGGCTAGGCGCGTTCGGCGCCAACCTGCTCGCGCGCCGGCTCGGCGAGACGCGCGGCGTCGCGCTCGGGCTCGTGGCGATTGCCGCCGCATGCGCGGCCCGTGCGTTCGCCGCCAGCGGCGGCGCGCTCATGCTCACGGCGGCCGCGGCCGGCGCGGGCGTCGCGGCCATCCAGGCGCTGCTGCCCGCCGTCATGAAGCAGCGCTTCGCCGCGCGGGTGCCGCTCGCAATGGGGCTATTCTCGGCGTCGATCATGGGCGGCGGCGGGCTCGGCGCGAGCCTGAGCCCGCTCGTCGCGCGCGTCAGCGGTTCGTGGCATGCGGGGCTCGCCGTGTGGGCGCTGCCCGCGCTGGCCGCCCTCGCGATCTGGGGGACGTTGAACGGCGGGATCGGCGGCGCCCGGCGCGCACAGCAGGCCGCCGCCGTGCCCTCGCAGGAGCACGTCAAAGCGGCAACGGTACCCGTCTGGCGCAAGCGCCGGGCGTGGACGCTCGGACTGCATTTCGGGCTCGTCAACGGTGGCTACACGAGTCTCGTCGCATGGCTGCCCGCCTACTATCAGCAACACGGCGCGAGCGTCGCCGCCAGCGGTTCGCTGCTCGCCGCGATGACCGTGTTCCAGGCCGCGAGCGCGTTGCTCCTGCCGCTTGCCGCAGCGGCGTTCACAGACAGACGCCCGTGGCTCGTTCTGGGTCTGTGCGCCCAGCTGTTCGGCGTGATCGGCCTCGCCGCGTGGCCCGAGGCTGCGCCGCTGTTGTGGGTCGCGGCAGCGGGCTCCGGGCTCGGCGGCGTGTTCTCGGTCACGCTCGTCACCGCGCTCGACCATTCGTCCGACCATCGCGTGGCCGCACGGCTCGTCGCGTTCGTTCAGGGTCTGGGCTTCGTGATCGCCGCGCTCGCTCCCATCGTCGCCGGACGCGTGCGCGACCTCACGGGCGGCTTTAGGGGCGCATGGATCATGCTCGCTGTATCGATCAGCGCGATGATCGTGCTCACGCTCGCGTTTTCGCCGCGCAGCTACGGGCGCTGGCTCGGCGCCCACGGGCCGGCCGCGTCTGGCTCGACGGCAGACGGCGCAGCTACGCAAAACCGGGCCGCGCTCGACGCCTGAAACGCCCGCCCACCCCAGATTCAGCACCGTCGCAAGCCCGTTCGGGCGCCCCGCCGGGCCGCGGCGCGCCCATGCAACAGATCGCCCGCGGCGCGTCGTGAAACGTTTGCATAAGCGCCTGTATGAATGTACAGTGCGTGGCAGCCGGCCGTTCGTGCCACCCGGTCGCCGCCGCCGGCGCGGTACCGGTTGATGCCGCCCCATTGCGCCTTGCTGCCTGGCGCGGCCCCGGCCTGTACATCGAAACGGAGAACACGACGTGCGATTCTTCATCACGGGGACCTTGCTGGGCGTCCTCGCGTCCACCGCGCTCGCCGGGGAACACTACATCGAGATCTGGAATCCGCCGGAAGCGCGCACGCCCTCGGCGCATGCGGGCAATGCCGGCAAGAAGGCGCATCACGGCACGAAGCACAAGCTGGCCTCCGCCGACAAACTCACCACCCGCAAGGTCGCCGAACCGGCCGTACGCGAGCCCGCGCCCACGCTGCCGGCCACGCCGGGCGCGCCCGTGCGCACCGCGCCTGGCAACGGAACCCTGCCGGAAATTCCGCCGCAAATCGGCCCCGACGGCAACGTGCTCACCGTATGAGCCAGCCCGCGGCCGCATTGAGCAGCAACACACTGCGCAGCACATAGCGCGACATACCGCGCGGCGCGAACCCGCCGCGATCCTGGCCTCGACCCGTTCGATGCGCCGCCCAGTTTCCCGTCTCCAGAAAAAAACAGCCCCGTCACCGGAGAGGTGCGGGGCCGAATCCCATGTCAAGGAGATGTCATGGAGGAGACGGGTTCATCTTAGCCATGGCCCAGCGCGCGTCCAACCAATGGTTTCGCATATGCATTTCGGGCCTCATGGCGCAGCGCAATGTAGCGCTGCCGGCATATGGTTAGAACAAAAAGTCGTTTCGCGCCACGCGACGCGCTCTCTAAGATGACCCTTTCCAGGTTTCGTGGCTGCGTTGCCCGTTCACGCGCAAGCCAGGCCTCATCGCATTTCAGGAGTCCCCTTGAGCCATTCCGAATCGCAACGCCGCCCGCTCGTGGTGGGCATTGGCGGCACGACGCGCGCCGCTTCGTCGACCGAGCGCGCGCTCGCTTTCGCGCTGCGCGGTGCCGAAGAGGCCGGTGCGCGCACGCAATTGTTCGGCGGCACGTTCCTGCACACGCTGCCTCACTACGCGCCCGAAGACCCCACGCGCACCGATGCCCAGCTCGAGCTGATCGAAGCCGTGCGCGCCGCCGACGCTGTGATCATCGCGACGCCCGGCTATCACGGCGGCGTTTCCGGGCTCGTGAAGAACGCGCTCGACACGCTCGAAGAACTGCGCGCAGACCGGCGCCCCTACCTGGACGGCCGTGCCGTGGGCTGCATCGTCACGGCCTATGGCTGGCAGGCGGCGGGCTCCGTGCTGACCTCGCTGCGCTCGATCGTGCACGCGCTGCGCGGCTGGCCCACGCCGTTCGGCGCGGGCATCAACACGCTCGAAACGCGCTTCGAAAGCGCGCAGCAGTGCTCCGACGCGAAGGTCGCCGAACAGCTCGCCACGGTCGGCCGCCAGGCGGCGCAGTTCGCACTCGCGTTCGGCAACGAGAGCCAGCATGGAGCGCCGTTTGCCAGCACCGTAAACGGCGTTGGAAGCGCACAGGCCGCCAACGCACCGCGCACCGAAAAGCGCCTGAGCCTCGCTGTCTGACACCGTCTGATGGGCTGCGCGAGACGCTGCCTGAGACACTACCTGAGCGCCCCGGCCCACCTACCCGCCCGCCGCCGCGCGCGCGGCGCGGGAAACGTTCCCTAACCCACATTGCGCATGTCGCATGGCGCGCATCGCGTGCGCCATCCCACAGACTGCGCCTATCGTCCGGTCCACATTGAAGCCGGATTCACCCCTCGCCTCATCCGGATCATTCTGCTGACCGTTTCAGGCCGCATGTGATTTGCTTGCGACGAAAGATTGGTTCCATCGACACATGGCGGCCCGTACGCTGGCCTGTGTCGGCACAGTGAGTGGCCAGCGAAACACACGCGCCACCCAGAAAGAGAACCCGAGCAAATCAGCAGTCGATCAGCAGGAAGCGCGGCCATGAACACTCCATTACGCTACAAAGGCTACGTCGTCGCCCCCAGCGCGCAGCAACTCCCGAACGGCCTTTTCGCCGCCAATCTCACCATTGGCACGCAGCCGGGCGCGCAATATTCGTTCGACGAACTCGATTACTTCTTCGAAGAAAGACACGCGCTCGCCTACGCCTGCCGCTGGGCGCGCATGTGGATCGATCAGCAGCGCCGCTGCGCGTGAGCGCGCATGCTTCCTTACGGTTGTGACAGAATAGGAGTCATACCCCGTTCAAACGTAGATGCTCATGTCCGAAACCCTGACGCATCCGGACGAAGGCGCAGCTTTCGTCTCCGAGCAGGACGCCGCGCTGCGGCACTGGACTCACGCCACGCCAGGGCGCATCAAGATCGGATCGGACGAACACCGCAAGATGTTCTGCCGGATGCTGCTCGATACCCACGATCCGTACCGCCCGGCCGTGCTCGACTGGCCAAAGCTCGAGCCCGACGCGCTCGGGTGCCTCACATCGCTGCCGATCTGGGACATTGCGGTGCAGACCGAGGGCCGCGCCTCGATTCGCGTGAAGACTTACGCGCAAACGCTGAACGACCCGCTGCTGCGCGAAGCGATCGAAATGGACGCCGCCGAGGAGGCGCGCCACAAGGTCGTGCTCTCGCACCTCGTGCAGGCGTACGGCATCGAACTTGCGCCGGAACCCGCATACCCGCCGCCCAAAAAGGCGGAATGGGCGTGGATGTTCACGGGCTATAGCGAGTGCATCGACAGCTTCTTCGCGTTCGGCCTGTTTCGCTCGGCGCAGCGCTCGGGCTTTTTTCCGGCAGACCTCGTCGAAACCTTCGAGCCCGTGATCCAGGAAGAGGCGCGCCATATCCTCTTCTTCATCAACTGGGTGGCGTGGTATCGCAAGACCATGCCCTGGTGGCGCAGGCCGTGGCACGCCGTGCGCGTCGCCGCGATCTGGTTCATGCTGGTGTGGGAGCGGCTCGCGATCGCGCGAGGGATCGACGCCAGCGGCAACGCGCGCGACTCGAACTTCCTGCCCGCGAACCGCGAGGTGCTGGGCGACTCGCTCGAACCGCGCGAGATGATCGAACTCTGCCTCGAGGAAAACGACGCGCGCATGAGCGGCTACGACGCGCGCCTTTTACGGCCAACGCTCGTGCCCACGCTCGCGCGCTTCGCGCTGCGCTTCCTGAAGAAGTAGCGCTACACCGTCTCACGCGTTGTTGGCATGGCCGCATGGCCGCATGAGGAGAACGCTGCATGACCTGGACTGTCGACCAGCAACTGGAACTGAGCGCGACGCAAGCCGTCGAGGCCATCCACGCAGGACAACTGAAGGCCGCCGACTACGTCGCCACACTGCTCGCGCGCGCGCAAGCGCTCTCCAATCTCAACGCCTTCACCGTGCTCGACGTGGAAGGCGCGCTCGCCGCTGCGCAACGTATCGACGCGCTTACACCCGGCGAGCGCGCGCGTCTGCCGCTCGCGGGGCTGCCCGTGGCCGTGAAGGACAACATCAATACGCGCGGGCTGCAAACCTCGGCGGGCACGCCCGCGCTCGAAGGCTTCCTGCCCGCGCGTCATGCGCCTTCGGTGCAGCGCCTCGTCGACGCCGGCGCGATCTTGCTCGGCAAAGCCAATATGCACGAGCTTGCATTCGGCATCACCAGCACGAATCTCGCGCCGCATGCAGGGCCCGTACGCAACCCCTGGGATCCCGAACGAATTCCCGGCGGCTCTTCGGGCGGGACGGCCGCCGCCATCGCGGCGCGTATCGTGCCCGCCGGGCTCGGCACGGACACCGGCGGCTCTACGCGCATCCCCGCCGCGTTGTGCGGCATCGTCGGTTTGCGCCCGAGCGTGGGCGACGGCGGCACGCAACGCCGCTATCACGACCCGCAAGCCGTCGTGCCGATCAGCCATACGCGCGACACGGTCGGTCCGATGGGGCGTACGGTAGCCGATGTCGCGCTGCTCGACGCCGTGATCACAGGGCACGGTCCGCTCTCGCCGGCCGCCGTGACGAACCTGCGCATCGGCTTGCCCGCGCCGCTGTGGGAAGGCCTCGAGGCGGCGCTCGAGGATGTGGCGCGCGTCGCGCTCGCGAAGCTCGAAGCGGCGGGCGTCACGCTCGTGCCTGTCGAAATGAGCGAGCTGCTCGCGCTGAACGACCGCGTGAGCTACGCGATCGCGCTCCACGAGCCGCTTGAGGATCTCGCCGCGTGGCTCGTTGCGAACCATGCAAGCGCGCAAACCGTGGCCGAGGTCGCCGCGCGTATTGCGAGCCCCGACGTGCGCGCGGCCTACGACGCCGTGCTCAGCGACGCACGCGGCGGCGACTACCACGGCGCAATGACGGTGTGGCGGCCGCGCCTGCAACAGCTCTATGCGCAGACCTTCTCCGCCAGCGGTCTCGACGCGCTGCTCTTTCCGACGACGCGGCTCGCCGCCGTGCCGATCGACGAGCTGAACGGTTCCTCTCGCGTGTCGATCGACGGCGCAGCGCCGATCGACGAGATGGAGGCGTATTTGCGCAACACCGACCCCGCGAGCAACGCCGGCATTCCGGGCCTCGCGCTACCGGCAGGCCTTATCGATGGGCGCTTGCCAGTCGGGCTCGAACTCGACGGACCGGCCGGCGGCGACCGAAGACTGCTCGCGATCGGTCTCGCGTTCGAAGCGATTCTGGGCACGCTACCCGCGCCTGAAATTTGACAGGGCGTAGCAACCTCGCAACGAAGACGTGGCGCATCGCGCTTTTGATTAGCAATCCATAACAAATAGCGTTCACGCCGCATGCGGCCTGCGGCAAATAAGCGCACACGCTGCCGAAACCCCGCCTCCACCGCGGTCTCCCGCCCGCGCTCACCCGGCCCGATGTCCATTTGCCGCCACAAGTACGGCCCTGCCGCTACAATGAGAACGGTTCTCATTCGTTGTAAGCAAGCCCCCACCTATGCGTCTGACCGATCTGTCCAAAGGAGCGACCGCCCTCGTGGAGCGCGTCGAGGATATCCACGCCCCTGACCCGATCGCGCAGCGTTTGCGCGACCTCGGCTTCGTTCCGGGCGAGCCCGTGCGCGTGGTTGCGCGCGCCCCTTGGGGCGCGGACCCGCTGCTCGTGCAGATCGGCTCGACCCGCTTTGCATTGCGTCGCGCGGAAGCGCAGCGCGTGAGCGTGACGGCGAGCGGGGAGACCGCGAAATGAGCCAGATTCCTTTGACGCCGCTGCGCGTGGCGCTCGTCGGTAATCCCAACTGCGGCAAGACAGCGCTCTTCAACCTGCTGACCGGCGCACGCCAGAAGGTGGCCAATTACGCGGGCGTGACGGTCGAGCGCAAGGAAGGGCGATTTGCGACGCCCTCGGGACGCAAGGTGCAACTGCTCGATCTGCCGGGCGCTTACAGCCTCGACTCGACGAGCCCCGACGAGCGCGTGACGCGCGACGTGCTGCTCGGCCGCTATCCGGGCGAGGCCGCGCCGGATCTGATCGTCTGCGTGGCCGACGCGACGAATTTGCGCCTGCATCTGCGCTTCGTGCTCGAAGTGCAGCGCATGGGGCGCCCGATGGTGCTTGCGCTGAACATGATGGACGCTGCACAGCGCCGTGGCATCGAGGTGAACGTGGCCGAGCTTGCGCGCCAGCTCGGCATGCCCGTGGTCGAAACCGTGGCCGTGCGGCGTGGCGGCGCGCAAGCGCTCGTCGAACTGATCGAACGCACGACAACGGAAGCAGCGCAAACCCGAGCGAACCCTGCCGCGGCCAACGACGACCTGCACGGCACGGTGCGCGCCATCCTCGCAAGCGCGGTGACGATGCCGCGCGCGACCGACGCGCGCGACGACGCCATCGACCGCTTCGCGCTGCACCCCGTGCTCGGCCCGCTGATTCTCGCGCTCGTGATGTTCCTCGTATTCCAGGCCGTGTATTCGCTAGGCAAGCCGCTCACCGACGCCATTGCCGACGGCTTCACGTGGCTCGGCACGGCCGCCGGTGCGGCGCTGCCCGACGGCCCGCTGCGCAGCCTCGTGACGGACGCGCTGTTCGGCGGCGTGGGCACGGTGCTCGGCTTTTTGCCGGAAATCCTCGTGCTGTTCTTCTTTATCCTCGTGCTGGAGGAGTCGGGCTATCTGCCGCGCGCGGCCTTTCTGCTCGACCGCTTGATGGTGGCCGTGGGCCTCACGGGGCGCTCGTTCATTCCGCTGTTGTCGAGCTTCGCGTGCGCGATTCCCGGCGTGATGGGCACGCGCAGCATCTCCGACCCGCGCGACCGGCTCGCCACGATCCTCGTCGCGCCGCTCATGACGTGCTCGGCGCGCTTGCCCGTTTATGCGCTGCTGATCGGCGCGTTCATTCCACAGCGCCTGATCTTCGGCGTGTTCAACCTGCAGGGCCTCGTGCTCTTCGCGCTGTACGCCGCCGGCATCGTGGGTGCGATGGCGGTGGGCTGGGTCATGAAGAAGCTGCGCCGCGACCACCGCGAACACGCATTGCTCATGGAACTGCCTTCGTACCGGCTGCCGCGCGCACGCGATGTCGCCATCGGTTTGTGGGAACGCGGCGCGATCTTCCTCAAGCGCCTCACGGGCATCATCCTCGCGCTCACGGTGCTGATGTGGTTCATCTCCACGTTCCCTTCGCCGCCCGCAGGCGCGACGCTGCCCGCCATCGATTACTCCATCGCCGGCTATCTTGGCCGCGCGCTGCAATGGCCATTCGCGCCGCTCGGCTTCAACTGGCAGATGAGCCTTTCGCTGATCCCCGCGTTCGCGGCGCGCGAAACGGCGGTGGCCGCGCTCGCCACGGTGTACTCGGTGGCGAGCGGCGACGCCGATACCGCCGCACTCGGCCACACGCTCGCGCAGAACTTCTCGCTCGCCAGCGCCCTCTCGCTGATGGTGTGGTTCGCGTTCGCCCCGCAATGCATGTCCACGCTCGCCGTGATTCGCCGCGAAACGCGCTCGTGGCGCGCCGTTGTGGTTTCGTTCGGCTATATGTTCGTGGTGGCGTATGCGGCGTCGTTCGTCACATATCAGATCGCGAGGCACTTCGTATGAACGCCGGACTTGTCGCGCAATATGCGGTGATCGCGCTGCTCGTCGCCGCGAGTCTCGCATACACGCTGCGCAAGCTCGCGCCGAAAACGGCCACGCGCGTGCAGGCCGCCCTGGCCGCCACACTGTTGCGTCCGCAACGTAGCGCGTTCGCGCAGCGCCTCGGGCGCTTCGCGCAGCCCAAAGGCGCGACCGGCGATTGCGGCGATTGCGGCGATGGCTGTGGCACCTGCGGCACGTGCGGACCGACACCGGCCGCAACGGAGGCACCGAACACCCAACCGGTCACGTTTCATCCGCGCCGCAAGTAAGGCGCGACAACCTCGCGCAAGAGACTGTCACGGGCATTGCGCTACACTGCGCGCTGCGTCGTGCCGCGACGTCTACAGGCTTCGCACCGCGGCGCGTTTGATCGAATGACCCCAGACACCTCGTGCCGATGCGATCCTTGCGCCTTGCCCCATTCATGCGGATGTCCCGCCTTGCCCTAGCCACGGCGGCAGTCGTTGCCCTCGCCGCCACGGGCGCCTGCGTGCGCCTCTCCGCCGTCGACTCCAACGGTCTCTGGAAAGTCGTGGGCGGCCAGTGCGTGCCGAACATGCGCGACAAGGGCCAGCCCGGCCCCTGCACCACCGTCGACTTCCAGAAGCGCTATGCCGTGCTCAAGGACATCGCAGGCCGCGCGCAGTATCTCGTGATTCCCACCGACCGCGTGGCCGGCATCGAGAGCCCCGAGATTCTTTACGGCGGCGCGCCGGAGTATTGGGTAGGCGCATGGGGAGCAGGACGCTTCGTGCAAGCGAAACTCGGCATGCCGCTCGCCGGCAATCAGATCGGCCTGGAGATCAACGCATCGGAGCGCCGCACGCAGAATCAACTGCACATTCACGTCGATTGCATGCGCCCCGACATGACAAAAGCGCTCGCGCCGTATGGCGATATCGCGCCCGGCACGTGGCGCTGGACGACGCTCGACGGCTCGCGCTACCGCGTCACACGCGTGAGGAGCCTCTCGGAGCGCAACAACCCGTTTCGCGTGGTCGAGCGCGATCTCGGCCCGAAGCAGACCATGGCCGTGCAGACGATACTCGTGACGGCCGCGGGCCCCGATGCACAGCGCGACGGCTGGCTCGTCGTGAACAGCGGGCTCGATGTCGAGGGCGGAACGGGTACGGCGGAAGGACTGCTCGACCATTCGTGCAGCCTCGCGCAAGAAAAAGGCGCATCGCAGTAGCGCTTAGCTCGCGTCGTCCTCGCGTGCGACGCTCACCAACCAGCGCCGTATCACCTGCTCCTCTTCGGCCGTGAAGCCCGCGGTCATGCGCGCTTCCAGCTTCTTCACGCGGGCGCGGCACTGCCTGAGCAACGCCTCGCCCTCGCCGGTCACGTCGATCTGCTGAATGCGCCCATGCACCGCGTGCGGGCGGCGCACAATCGCGCCGCTGCGTTCGAGATTCGTGACGATCACGCTCACCGTTTGCGGTGTGAGCGCCGCGAGCCGCGCGAGATCGGCGCCCGAAATGCCGGGGTAGGCGCCCAGCATGGTCAGCACGACGAACTGCGGCGGCGTAATGCCGAGATCGTCGAGCGCGCGTTCCATGCGCAAACGATGCGCCGCGCCCGCCTGGCGCAGCAGGTAGCCGAAATATCCCGCTTCGCCGCGCTTGCCTTCGCCGACCTCCGGGATGGCGCTCGCGGGCTCGCCCCTCTTCATCGCCGGGTCTTTCTTCGCTGTCTTGCGCATAATGTCAGAGTTCGAATATGATGTTCGTGCTCTGATATTAACTGCCAAACTTCGCGAGGTCCAGTCATGTCCAGCGCTTCCCCCCGTATTCCTTACGAAACCTTCGTGCGCGACGCCGCCCCCGTGGCCGCCGCGCTTTCCGCCATGAGCAAGGCTGTCGATGCCTCCGGGCTCGAAAAGCCGCTCACCGAGCTGCTGAAAATCCGCGCCTCGCAAATCAACGGTTGTGCCTTCTGCATTCAGTACCACCTCAACATTGCGCGAGAAAAAGCCGTACCGCGCGTCAAGCTCGATCTCGTGGCCGCCTGGCACGAAGCGCCGGAGGTCTTCAGCGAGCGTGAACGCGCCGCGCTGGCTTACACCGAGGCGCTGAGCGCGAAGCTCCATGAAGGCGTGAGCGACGCGCTTTACGAAGACGTTGTGCGGCAATTTCCCGGCGAACAGATGGCGTTCCTGACCGCGGCTGTCGCGAATATCAATGCGTGGAACCGCATTGCCGTGGCGCTGCGTTTTGCGCCGCCGGTGCGTGACGAATGAGCCTGATAGCGCGCTGCGGAAAGAAAAGGTAAGGATTGCGCGAGATTCTTACCTGAACTCTTTCCTCCAATTACAAAGTCACCCCCCGCCGCGCAAGACGACATACGATTGCGCCGACCGAGTGGCCTGACCAGCCATCCCGGTCGGGCATCGACCATATCGCACATTTACCGGGGGGTTAAACATGTCGATAAGCGCGTTATCCCATTCAAACTCGCTGTATTCAACCTGGGCCGCCTATCAGGCGCAAGGGCAAACCACGAGCGACAGCCAGGTGCCGGGCTTGCCCATGGCCTCGGACGCCTCGTCGGACTCGAACAACGTCAATCCGCTGGCTGCCGCCATCGCCTCGGCGCTCTCGTCGCTCGGCTTCACCACGGACAGCACGGCCAGTGCGTCCGCGAGCACCGCCAGTGCCAATTCCTCGTCGAGTTCCACCGATTCGACGTCGAGCACGTCGGCCACTTCGCCCGATGCGCTTGCCGCCGCGCTTCAGCAATTCCTCGGCGCGCTTTTCCAGGCCGCCGCGCAACAAAGCGGCGTCGCCGTGACCAGCACGGACGACAGCAGCGACAGCAGCACGGTTTCGTCGGCAAGCGCGACGAGCGCGGCTTCGAGTGCTTCGAGTGCCAGCACGTCGTCCACGTCGAGCGATACGAGCAATGCGGCGGCGATGATGCCTCCGCTGCCGCCTCCGCCGCCCTCGTCGGCGGGCGGCTACGGTAACGACCTGGCTTCCGCGATCTCGAACCTCGCGCAGTCGCTTTCGTCGGCCTCGAGCAGCACGTCCGCCGATTCGGGCACGGCAAGCAGTTCATCGGGCAGCAGCAGTTCGGACAGCGAATTGACGTCCGACTTCCAGAACCTCTTGACGGCCATTGGTGCATCGTCGAGCGGTTCCTCGAGCGACACGACGTCTCTTCAGCAATTCCTCACGACGCTCGCGAGCAACCTGCAACAACAGGGCACGGGCGCCGCGAGCGGCCTGTTCGTCAGCACGACAGCCTGACCCAAGCCGTCCACAAGCGCCCGCTTTTTATAAGCGTTGGCACGTTTGCACGCCGGTCCGCGAGGACTCGGCGCGCTTTTTTCGTGCTGGCGTATCAAGTGTGGGTGACAGGAAACCTGAGTTGAACGAGCAGGCCGCCTTCGGGATGGTTCTCGACGTCGCAATGACCACCGCTGTCGCGCGCGAGCCGCGCGACGATGGCGAGGCCGAGGCCGCAATGCCCTTCGCCGCCACGCGCCGCATTCAGGCGCACGAATGGCCTCATGGCAGCCGCAATCCGCTCGGGCTCGATACCGGCGCCGTGATCGCGCACGCTTATCCGGCACGTGCCGTTTTCGATCGCCGTCGAGATTTCGACCGGGGGCGCGCCATACTCGAGCGCGTTGTCGACCAGATTCGTGACGAGCCGGTCCAGTGTGACCTGCGGCAGCTTGAAGCGGGGACCCGCGCGCAAATCGAGCACGAACAGCGGTCCGTTACCGCCCTCGATTTCATCAGGATTGCCAAACTGGCTTTGCAGAAAGCCATCGACGCTCAGCAGCCGGCCCGCGTCGGGCGACTGTTGTGCGAACTCCAGAAACTGCTGGACGATGTGGGTGAGCGAATCGACGTCGCGCAGCATGCCATTGCGCTCCGACTCCTCGGCCATCAGGGTCGCGCGCAGCTTCAGCCGTGTGAGCGGTGTCTTCAGATCGTGCGCAATGCCGCTCAGCATCACCACGCGGTCGTCTTCGGCCTCGTTCACGCAGCGCATCATGTCGTTGAACGACGCACTCACGTCGCGCAGTTCGCGCGGCCCCTTGCCTTCGAGCGGCGCAATGCGCTCACCCGTGCCGAACCGGCGCACCGCCTGCGCGAGACTCGCCAGGGGTTTCTGGATCTGCCAGGCAGCAAGGAACGACAGCGTAAGCGCCGCCAGCAGCATCGAAATGCCTTCGATGACAAAACGCGGCGGCGGCGGAATATCGACCGGCACGACAACCCAGGTCGTGCTGCCCGGAAAGCGCACCCACAGTTGCGGCGGCCGCCCGTCGTCCACGGCGAACTGCGTGCCGGGCGGCAATTGCTCGCGCAGATGGCGCGTCAGGTCGACTAGCGGCCGGCGCGTCGGTTCGTGCAGATGAACGCTCTTGGGCACGTTCCAAACCGGCACGCGGTGCACGCGCAGCACGGCGCTCAGGTCGCCGCCGTCCTTCGGCGGCTCGAGAGAACCGCCCAGATGCACAGGGGGCGGCAGCGTGCCGCCGCCGACGTGCTCTTCGCTCGCCACGCGCAGCGCGAGCAGCACGCCGCGCGCGAAACCATCGACTTCGTGGCGCGGCGGCTGGCGGGCAAGCAGCAAGAACCAGCCAAGCTGCATGGAAAGCAAAACCGCCGTCGAGAGCAACGCCATGCGCCCGAACAGCGTATTCAACGGACTTCTCACTGAATTGCTGCGCCGTGCGCCTCCGAATAATTTGCCGGATCCGGCACGAATACATAGCCCTTGCCGCGCACGGTCTGAATGTGGCGCGGATTCGACGGATCGGCCTCGATCACGCGGCGCAGGCGCCAGATCGGCACGTCGAGGCTGCGCTCGTGAAACTCGCGGTCGTCGCGGTGCACGATGTCGTGGATCAGCGTGCGCGAAAGCACTTTGTAGGGATGCGTGGCGAAAACCTTCAGCAACGCGAATTCGCTTTCCCGCAGGGGGATTTGCGTGTCGCCGCAGGAAAGCGTGCGCATCGTGAAGTCGAGTTCGAAGTCGCCGAACCGGTAGCGCCGGCGCGCTTCCGGCGCGCTGGCGGTGGACGGGCCGCGCCGGCGAAGAATGTTCTGGATGCGCACGAGCAGTTCGTGCGGATCGAAAGGCTTCGGCAAATAGTCGTCCGCGCCCAGCGAGAGCCCTCGAATGCGGTCGCTCACCGCGCCGCGCGCCGTGACGAAAATCACGGGAATGTCGTCGCCGGCCGCGCGCAAGGCGGCGATGGCCTCGAGGCCGTCGGTCTCGGGCATCATGATGTCCAGCACCACAATGGACGGACGTTCGCGCTCGAGGCGGCGCTGGAGGTGGACGCCGTCGTGCAGCACGGCCGTATCGAAGTTATGCGAGCGCAGAAAACGGCTCAGCAGGTCGCGTACGACGGGATCGTCGTCGACAATGAGGACGCTGGGGTTCATGCCGCGATTTTAAAGCAGCGGCGCGGGCGGAACCTTGCAACGTTTCTTACCTTTCCTTTCCTCGCATCGCCTTTTAAAAGGGTGGAATCATCAGGTCCCGTCCGATCCACGCGAAATCCCGCTATGGCGCCTGCACGGCCGCATGGATCGCTCAATTGTCCTATTCAATAACGCACGGCTTCAATGCGCCAGCTCCTGCACGCCCGGAGCTGGCTGATTCAGCATCGAACCCGTTGCCCACGCACCCAGTTGCAGCGCGCCAACGCGCTCGCGCAGCCACGCGTCGAAAGTCTCCTGCAATTCCGCATGCCGCAGGGCGAAGTCAACCGTCGCCTGAACATAGCCGAGCTTGGTGCCGCAGTCATAGCGCTTGCCAACGAACTCGTAGGCCAGCACCTGCTCTCCCTCGCGCATAGAATGAATGGCGGGCGTCAGTTGAATCTCGCCGTTCAAGTCGGGCTTCACCGAACGCAAATGCTCGAAGATGCTTGGCATCAGCACATACCGTCCAGCCACGCCGAAGCTCGACGGCGCCAGTTCGGGCGATGGCTTCTCAATGATGCGGCTGACGCTGATCACCCGTTCGTCCCAATGCCGGCCATCGATCACGCCGTGCGTCGTCGACTCCCACGAATCGAATTCCTCGACAGCAAGAACCGAGGAATCGTAGTGGCTGAATATATGCACCATCTGCGCGAGAACCGGGGGCGCCCCATCGAGCAGATCGTCAGCGAGCACGATTGCAAACGGCTCGTCGCCAATCAGCTTCTCGGCGCAGAGTATGGCGTGGCCGAGACCAAGCGGCTCGGCTTGCCGAACGTAGACGCACTCCACATTCGCCGGCTTGATGTCCTGCACGAGTTCGACGAGATTCTGCTTGCCTCGCGCCTTGAGTCGATGTTCGACTTCGTAGGACTTGTCGAAATGATCCTCGATGACTCGCTTTCCGCGGCCCGTGACAAATATCAGTTCCGTAATGCCTGCCGCTATCGCTTCCTCGACAGCGTATTGAATGAGCGGTTTGTCGATAACGGGCAGCATTTCCTTCGGGCTCGCCTTCGTTGCCGGCAGAAAATGGGTATCGATTCCCGCCACCGGGAACACAGCCTTGCGAACACCAAGCATGACGACCTCACCTGTCTGGTAGAGCCGCGGTATGGCCATGGCGGGTTGCCGAAGATGTGCGCTCCGACCCCGCATCTCCCCCGCGTGGAGAGTCGGCTCGGCGACAGGCGTCCCAGAGTTCGACCTGAAAGGTCTGCCGAAAAGCCTGCTCACATGATCGCACTGTTTTCCTGCCATGTGCGCGTTCGAAAAGGCATCCATTCCTTGCACGCCAAAGCGCCCGATTCATGGCGGCGCGGCGATTACATGGCATGTAATTGGCGCAGCGCGCCATCGCTTCTACGCTTCGCCTGTCGCGTCGCCAATCCGCCGACGCTCAATACCCAGGAGTCAGCCATCTCCACCTATCCTGAACACACGATCGAATCGGCACCCGCACACCCGGCGCTCGAAGCGCAGTTCAAGCCATTCGCCTCGCGTGCGAACGCGGCTTGAGTCCGCTATCGTTGCCTGATTCAACCACGGAGGACCGATGAACCCTACACGCCCCGACCCAAATGCACCGCAAAGCGAACTCGGCACCCTGCTGCGCTATTGGCGGGATGTGCGTGGCGTGAGTCAACTCGATCTGTCGCTGGATGCGGGGATCTCCCAGCGCCAGATCAGTTTTATCGAAAGCGGGCGCAGCGTGCCGGGCCGTGACACGCTGCTTGCCCTTGCACAAACACTCGACGTGCCGCTGCGCGAGCGCAACGCCCTGCTGCTGGCCGCCGGCTACGCGCCCATTTATTCGGAAGCCCCCTGGAACGCGCAGGAAATGCAGCATGTCGTGCAGGCGCTCGAGCGCGTCATTCGCCAGCACGATCCGTTTCCGGCCATCGTCATGGACCGGCACTGGAACGTGCTGATGACCAACGACGCCGCGCCGCGCTTCTTCGGCCACTTCATCGACATGGCGGCGCGCCCAGGCCAGCGCAACTTGCTGCGTTTGATGTTCGATCCGCAGGGCATGCGCCCCTTCCTCGCGGACTGGGAGAACGTTGCCCGAAGCCTGTTGCAACGTGTCTATCGCGAAGCCGTCGGCCGCGTGATCGACGCTGAAACACGCACGCTTCTCGATGAACTGCTTGCGTACCCCGGCGTGCCGGGCGACTGGAAAGCGCATCATGGATCGACCGGCACGCCGACCATGCCGGTGATACCGCTGAGTTTCATCAGCGACGGCAGCGTGCTTCGCTATTTCTCGATGGTCACGAGCGTGGGCACGCCGCAAAATGTCGCCGCCCAGGAATTGCGCCTTGAATGCATGTTCCCGGCCGACGACGCCACCGAAGTGCGGCATCGGGAACTGCTCGCGGCACACGCAAAGGAACGCTGAGCGGTTCCCATACGCAAGCGCAAAAAAAGGGCGCTCCGCCACAGCAGAGCGCCCCAGGGCAAAACTCTCACGTCGTTCTCCGGCTACAGGGAAGCCGGAAAGAACTCATCGGCCCTGCAAGTCAAGTCTCTTGAAGCATTGTCAAGCGGCTTCGAGCACGAGCAGTTGCGCGCCGTCCGCCACCTGGTCGCCTACGCCGTACAATACTTCGGTGACCTTACCAGCCGCCGGCGCGCCGATCGTGTGCTCCATCTTCATCGCCTCCATGACGATGAGCGGCGCGCCCTTCTCCACCACCGCGCCCGGCTCCACCAGCACGGCGATCACCTTGCCCGGCATGGGCGCGGTCAGGCGGCCCTCGCCGTGTTCCGCGTCGGCGGCATGCGCGAGCAAGTTCTGCCACTCGAACGCCATCGACATGCCGAGGCAGAACACATGGAACACGTCGCCGTCGATGAAAACGCGACCCGTCACATGCTTGTCGCCGAGTGTCGCGCCGTATTCGTCCGCGCCCTTGCCGCGCCACCACGTGTAGCGCGCCTGGTGGCCCGCATACGCGAGCGTCTGCTCGCTGCCGTCATGCGTATGCGCCACCGCGAACGCCGTGTCGCTTTCGACGTCGCGCCACGCGATCGATTGCGCAAAGCCGCTATTCAAGCGCCAGTGCGCAAGCGACTGCCACGGCGACGTGCCCGTCGTCAGGCCGCCCTCACGGCCGAGCAACGCCGCACACGCGAGCGCGACCGCTTCGCGAACCGGCTTCTGCTGCGGCGAGAACAACGCGTCGTGATTACGCTCGATCAGGCCCGTGTCGAGATCGGCGCTCGCAAACGGCTCACAGGTCACGAGCCGGTGCAGAAACTCGACATTCGTATGCGGCCCCACCACCTCGCACGATTCGAGCGCGCGTTCCATGCGCGCCAGCGCGTCCTCGCGCGTCGCGCCGTGCACGATCAGCTTGGCGATCATCGGATCGTAGAACGGCGTGATGGTGTCGCCTTCGCGCACGCCGCTGTCAATGCGCACGCTCGCACGCTGACCCGCATCGCCGAGCCGGAACTCGACACCCTCGGGCATGCGCAGGTGCTTGAGCGTGCCGGTGGAGGGCAGGAAGCCGCGCGCCGGGTTTTCCGCGTAAATGCGCGCTTCGAGTGCGTGGCCTGTGATCGTAAGCTGCGACTGCTCGAGCGGCAGCGGCTCACCCGCGGCCACGCGCAATTGCCATTCGACGAGATCGAGGCCGGTGATCATCTCCGTCACGGGGTGCTCGACCTGCAGGCGCGTGTTCATCTCCATGAAGTAGAAGTCGGCGCCCGTCATGATGAATTCGACCGTGCCCGCGCCCTCGTAGTGCACCGCGCGCGCCGCGGCCACGGCCGCCTCGCCCATGGCGCGGCGCACGTTGTCGGCCAAGCCCGGTGCGGGCGCCTCTTCGAGCACCTTCTGGTGACGGCGCTGCACAGAGCAGTCGCGGTCGAACAGATACACCGCGCCGCCGTGCTTGTCGGCAAACACTTGCACTTCGACGTGGCGCGGCCGCGTGAGGTACTTCTCGATCAGCACGCGGTCATTGCCGAAGCTGCTGGCCGCCTCGCGCTTGCACGAGGCGAGCGCCGCCGCGAAGTCCTCGCTACGCTCGACCACGCGCATGCCCTTGCCGCCGCCGCCCGCGCTCGCCTTGAGCAGCACCGGGTAGCCCATTGCATCGGCTTCGCGCTGCAGGAGCGCGGGGTCCTGATCGTCGCCGTGATAACCCGGCACGAGGGGCACGGACGCCGCATGCATCAGCGCCTTTGCGGCCGCCTTCGAGCCCATGGCGGCGATTGCGTCGACCGGCGGCCCGATGAAGACGATACCTGCCGCTTCGCAAGCGTGGGCAAAGTCTTCGTTCTCCGAAAGAAAGCCGTAGCCGGGGTGAATGGCTTGCGCGCCCGTGGCGCGTGCGGCGTCGATAATGCGCTCATAGCGCAGATAGCTTTGCGCAGCGGCCGCTTCGCCGATATGCACGGCTTCGTCGCAGGCGGCGACGTGTTTGGCGTTCGCGTCGGCGTCCGAGTACACGGCCACGCTCTTCACGCCAAGCCGCCTGCACGTAGCCGCAACCCGGCATGCAATTTCGCCGCGGTTGGCGATCAGGATTTTGTTGAACATGTGCTGTCCTCGCTTCGTTTCCTGCTTCTTGCCTGCATCTTGAGTTATTGATCGCGCCAGCGCGGCGTACGCTTTTCAAGGAACGACGAGACACCGTCGCGCCCTTCCTCGCTCGCGCGAATACGCGCGATGCGAACGGCTGTGTCTTCGATCAAGGCGGTGTCGATCGTTTGGCCCGCAACGTCCTGCACGAGTTGCTTGCACTCGCGCACGGCGTTCGGACTGTTCGTGCAGAGCGTTTCGGCAATGCGTTGCACGGTCGCGTCGAGTGCTTGCGCGTTCACGGCTTCGCTCACGAGGCCAAGCCGCTGCGCGGTGGCGCAGTCGAAGGCTTCGGCGGTGACGAAGTAACGGCGCGAAGCCTGCTCGCCGAGCGCGCGGATCACGTAAGGCGCGATCGTGGCGGGCATGAGGCCGAGGCGCGCTTCGGAAAGGCAGAAGTGCGCGGTTTCCACCGCCACCACGATATCCGCCGCGCAAACGAGGCCCATGCCGCCCGCATACGCGTCGCCATGCACGCGAGCGACGACCGGCTTCGGGCAGCGATAGACCGCCGAGAGCATTTGCGCGAGACGCATGGCGTCGGCGCGATTCTCCTCGTCGGAATAGCCGGCCATCTTGCGCATCCAGTTCAGGTCCGCGCCCGCGCAAAAGGCCTTGCCGTTGCCGGCGAGCACGATCGCGCGCACGTTTTCGTGAGCGCCGAGCGCCGTAAAGGCAGCCGTGACGTCCGCGATCATCGTCTCGTTGAACGCATTACGTACGTCCGGGCGATTGAGCGTGACAGTCGCCACGTGTCCGACGATGTCTACGGTGAGCGTTTCGTATTGCATTGTTCTCGTCCTCAATGCATCACATGCGGAACACGCCGAAGCGCGTCTCTTCGATCGGCGCATTCATCGTGGCGGAAAGGCCGAGGCCGAGCACGTCGCGCGTTTGCGCCGGGTCGATCACGCCGTCGTCCCAAAGGCGCGCGCTCGCGTAATACGGATGGCCTTGCAATTCATATTGATCGCGGATCGGCTGCTTGAACGCATTTTCTTCTTCAGCGCTCCACGTGCCGCCCTTTGCCTCAATGCCGTCGCGGCGCACCGTGGCGAGCACGGATGCGGCCTGCTCGCCGCCCATCACCGAAATGCGCGCGTTCGGCCACATCCACAGGAAGCGCGGCGAATACGCGCGGCCGCACATGCCGTAATTGCCCGCGCCGAACGAGCCGCCAATGATGACCGTGAATTTCGGCACCTTGGCCGTGGCCACCGCCGTCACCATCTTCGCGCCGTTGCGCGCAATACCTTCGTTTTCGTACTTGCGGCCCACCATGAAGCCCGTGATGTTCTGCAGGAACACGAGCGGGATCTTGCGCTGGCAGCACAGCTCGATGAAGTGCGTGCCCTTCAGCGCCGATTCGGAGAACAGAATGCCGTTGTTCGCGATGATGCCGACCGGGTGGCCCCAGATATGCGCGAAGCCCGTCACGAGCGTGGTGCCATAGCGCGCCTTGAATTCGTCGAACGCCGAGTCGTCGACGATGCGGGCGATCACCTCGCGCACGTCGAACGGCTTGCGCGTATCCACGGGAATCACGCCGTAAAGGCTTTTCGCGTCGAAGCGCGGCGGCAGCGGTTCGCGCAGTACGACAGGCGGCGTTTTCGTTCGGTTCAGATTGCCGACGATCGAACGCGCAATGGCCAGCGCATGAGCGTCGTTCTGCGCGAGATGGTCGACCACGCCGGAAAGACGCGTGTGGACGTCGCCGCCGCCCAGGTCCTCGGCGCTCACTTCCTCGCCTGTCGCCGCTTTCACGAGCGGCGGGCCGCCGAGGAAAATCGTGCCCTGGTTCTTCACGATGATCGACTCGTCGCTCATGGCCGGCACATACGCGCCGCCAGCCGTGCACGAGCCCATCACCACCGCGATCTGCGGAATACCCTGCGAGGAAAGGTTCGCCTGGTTGTAGAAGATGCGGCCGAAGTGATCGCGGTCCGGAAACACTTCGTCCTGGTTCGGCAGGTTGGCGCCGCCCGAATCGACGAGATACACGCACGGCAGGTTGTTTTCCTGCGCGATTTCCTGCGCGCGCACGTGCTTCTTCACCGTGACCGGGTAATACGTGCCGCCCTTCACCGTGGCGTCGTTGCAGACGATCACGCACTCCTGGCCCGCAATGCGGCCAATGCCCGTGATGATGCCCGCGCCCGGCGCGTCGTCGTTGTACATGCCGTAAGCCGCGAGTTGCGAGAACTCCAGAAACGGCGTGCCCGGATCGAGCAGTTGCGCGATGCGATCGCGCGGCAGCAGCTTGCCGCGCGAGAGGTGCTTGTCGCGCGCGGCCTCGCCGCCGCCGAGCGAAAGCTTCTGGATCTTCTCGCGCAGGTCCGCGACGAGCGCTTCGAGCGCCGCGGTATTGGCCTTGAAGTCTTCCGAGCGCGGATTGAGCTTCGATTCGATGACCGGCATCCCGTCCTCCCTTGATGACCTAGAGTTACTTAGGATTACATCGTTTCCGCGAACAGCTCGCGGCCGATCAACATGCGGCGAATCTCACTCGTGCCCGCGCCGATTTCGTAGAGCTTCGCGTCGCGCCAGAGACGCCCAACCGGATACTCGTTGATATAGCCATTGCCGCCGAGAATCTGGATGGCTTCGCCCGCCATCCACGTGGCCTTTTCGGCGGTGTAGAGAATCACGCCCGCGCAGTCCTTGCGCACCTGGCGCACGTGGTCCTTGCCAAGCGTGTCGAGCTGGCGCCCCACTGCGTAGAGGTACGCGCGGCACGCCTGGTACGTCGTGTAGAGATCGGCGACCTTGCCCTGAATGAGCTGGAACTCGCCGATAGCCTGGCCGAACTGCTTGCGGTCGTGGATGTACGGCACGACGGCGTCCATGACCGCGGCCATGATGCCCGTGGGGCCGCCCGCGAGCACGGCGCGCTCGTAGTCGAGGCCGCTCATCAGCACCTTCACGCCGCCGTTGAGCTGGCCGAGGATGTTCTCTTCAGGCACTTCCACGTCCTGGAACACCAGTTCGCCCGTATGCGAGCCGCGCATGCCGAGCTTGTCGAGCTTCTGCGCAACCGAAAAGCCCTTCATGCCCTTCTCGACGATGAACGCCGTGATGCCGCGCGAGCCCGCTTCGGGATCGGTTTTCGCATACACGACCAGCGTGTCGCAATCCGGCCCATTGGTGATCCACATCTTCGTGCCGTTGAGCACGTAGCGGTCGCCCTTCTTTTCGGCGCGCAGCTTCATGCTCACGACGTCCGATCCGGCGTTCGGTTCGCTCATGGCGAGCGCGCCGATGTGTTCGCCCGAAACGAGCTTCGGCAGGTACTTGCGCTTTTGCGCTTCGGTGCCGTTGCGATGGATCTGGTTCACGCACAGGTTCGAATGCGCACCGTACGAAAGGCCGACCGAAGCGGACGCGCGCGAGATTTCCTCCATCGCGACCATGTGCGCCGTGTAGCCCATGTTCGCGCCGCCGTATTCCTCGGAAACCGTCATGCCGAGCACGCCCAGGTCGCCGAACTTGCGCCAGAGGTCCATCGGGAACTGGTCGGTGCGGTCGATCTCGCCGGCGCGCGGCGCGATTTCCTTCGCCGCGAAGCCGGCAATGCTGTCGCGCAGCATTTCGACTTCTTCGCCAAGCGGGAACTGCAAACCGGGTACGTTGCTCATGTGTGTCTCCAGAGGATTCTCGATCCGGGCGGTGCTTCGCCCCATGGACGCACATTTCACGCCACATTTACGTTAACGTCAATAGGTATTTCTGAGTGACGCTCAAGTTGTCATGCCGATGAATTTTCCTTGTCCAGCGGCGATTCTTTCGTAGATAATGAATTCCACCCTGACGTAAATTGAATCAAGCTCAACATGGAAGCCGTCGCCCAGAAAGCCGTCCTGCCCGCGTCGCGCCGCCAGCCGGCGGGCCGCAAGTCGCAGCAGCGCGTGCGGGAAATCCTGCAGGCGGGACGCGAAGTGTTCTCGGAAAAAGGGTACGCACGCGCCACCACGGCCGAAATCGCCCAGCGCCTCGGCGTGTCCGAGGCGACGGTGTTCAGCTACTTTCGGGGCAAACGGGAGTTGTGCGCGCGCGTGATCGGCGACTGGTATGACGAATCGATCGCGGCCATCGAAGGCGGCCTGCCGCGCGACGGCACGGTGCGCCAGCAGTTTGCATTCATCGTGCGCATGCATCTGCAGTTGATGCTGGAAAGCGGCACCGGCATCTGCGAACTGGTGCTCTCGGAAGGCCGCACGCGGCACCACGATCTGAGCGAGGCGCTCACGGAAATGCAGCGCCGTTACACGGCGCCGCTCATGCGCGTGCTCGCGCGCGGTCAGGAAAACGGGCAGATCCGCAGCGATCTGCCGCTGCGGCTGCTGCGTTCGCTGGTATTCGGCCCCATGGAGCACGTGCTGTGGGACGCGACGCTCGCCAACCGCCGCACGAACATCGAAGCCACGGCCGACCGTCTCGTGGACGCGCTCTGGTCGGCCCTGCAACCGCCCAACCTCGAACTCGCCGCGCTCGCGCAGTTCAGCCAGGACGTGAGCGAAGCCGTGCGCCGGCTCGAGCGCGAACGTGCCGCGCGCTAACCTGCACGAGCTCCGCCGGCGGTCAAACCGCCGCTTCCTCGGCCACGCGCGCGCATAGCGAAGCGGGGTCGAGCAACATCAGCGTGCCCTTGCCCGGCAACTCCACGGCTTCGCGCATGTCGTTATGCACGCGCGCGCCTTCGCTGCGCGTGAATGCCTGCGGCATCGTGAGCTGGGCCGAACCGGTCAACGTCACGATATCCTCGACCGAATCGACAAGCAGTCCGTATTTTTCGCGCTCGTATTCGACGATCAGCACCTTGGCGCGCGCGAGATCCTCGTACGGCGGCATGCCGTACATCGCGCGCACGTCGATCACGGTGACGAGCACGCCGCGCAGGTTGAGCATGCCGCGCACGACGCCGGGCAGCCCCGGCGTATGCATGATGTCGTCGCGATAGTCGATGACCTCGCGCAACTGGGCGATGCGCACGCCGATCAACTGCCCGATGCGAAACGTGACGAACGTTTGCCGCGTGCCTGCGCCGCGTTTTTGCGCCGCCTGCGCCAGAGCATTGCGATACAGATCGCGATGACCCGCCGCGAGCGCCACGACGCGCTCGTTGGCAAAGAGCGCGGCCGCGTTCATGAGCAGCACGCCCGCGCTATCTTCGGCCGCCAGATAGCCCGCGAACAGCGAGCGCTGCGCATTGCCGCCATAGGCCGGCATGGGCAGCAGGTCCTCTTCGCGGTACGCAACGATGCTCGCCACTTCGTCCACCAGCATGCCGAAATGCAGGTCGTTGCGATGAAGCACGACAATGCGCCGTTCGTCTGCACGCTTTGGCTCGCCGCTCGAGCGAGCGAAGCCCAGCAGCGCGCTGAAATCGAGCACCGGAATGGTCGCGCCGCGTAGGTTCAGCATGCCGATGCAGACCTCGTTGGCCAGCGGCGACTGCTGCAAGGCCGGCACACGGATGATTTCCTGGATCGCGTCCATCGGCAGCGCGAGCGCCGTGGCGCCTACCTTGAACGACACGTTCTGGCGGCGTTGCCCCTGGTGCGCACGCCGCTCGGCTGCGCGCGGCTCCGATTGCGCGAGTTGCGGCATGTCGCGCAAACTGAGCAGCACGGCGGGCGCGAGCACTTGAAGAATGCGCTCGCCGCCGTCGAGCTTGAGCACCGCGCCAATCGCCATGGGCGTGCTGCCCTCGGGCACGTCGAGCGTGATGACCTGCTCGCGCGGCACACGCAGAATTTCGCCCGTCGCGTCGAACAGCAGTCCCACGCGTACGCCGCCGGATTCGACAATCGCGACCTTGCGCGCCGCGCTCGTGCTTTCTGTGTTCAGACGCAGCAACTGCCGCAGATCGACCACCGGAATCAGCGTGCCGCGCAGGTTGAAGAGCCCAAGCAGATACGGCGGTGCAAGTGGGATCGCTGTGAGCGTCTCCGGCGGGTTGACGACCTCCTGCAAGGCGGCCACCGGCAGCGCCAATTCGGTGCCCGCCAGATGGAACGAGCCGTACAGCTCGACGTTCGGGCCAGCTGCAAGCGTGCGTACACTCATCGGGTGACTCCTTGATTTGGCGACTGCTCTGGCATAACAGAAGATCGCGGCTCGAGCGAGCGCGAGAAATGGCGCACGGCGTAGTGATGCTGTTCGCAGTCGATGCTCAGCTGGCGTCCGCACTCGCCGCCCACGTCGACGTGCACGAGTTTCAGCCGCGCATCGGCCAGCATCTGGCGCGCAACGCGAACGTTTAGCTCTCCGATCGGTTCGTGGATCGTCGTGCGGTGGTGCATCATGTTCGCGCCGCCCGCGAGCACGGCCTCGATATCGCCTTCGCGCGCCTCGTGCGCGTGCATCATGGCGAGCAGTTTCGGCAGCGCTTCGATCACGTATTTCGCGCCGTTGCCGGCCTGCACAGCGCCCGCCGCCCGAGCGCCTCCCGTGGGCTCGGGCAACAGGCAATGCGCGAGCCCGTAGGTCGCGCGCGAGCGCCACAGGAGCCCGATGCCCACACACGACCCCAGCGTCGCGCGCAGGATTTTCGCCTCCTCGCCGCGGCTCACGGCGATTTCACACATTCGCACCTGCACGTCACGCTGGATGCTCATGTTCACGTACCTCGTTGCGATAGATGAGCGGCTGTTCGAAAGCGAATCCCGCCGCGACCCGGCTCAGCGATTCGGACTCGCCCACGATCAGCACGGCGCCCGGCCGCATCGCGCGCCGCACGTTGGCGAGCACGGCCTTCTGGCCTTCGAGATCGAAATAGATCAGGACGTTGCGCAGCAGAACCAGATCGAACTCGCCGAGATCGCGCGGCACGTCATAGAGGTTGTGCCGCCGAAAGCTCACGTGCGAGCGTAAAGCCTCATTCACGCTGATCGCCGCCGCTTCGCTGCGGAAATACCGCTGCACGAGTTCCGGCCGCTGCTGGCGCAGGCTCTCCATGCTACGGCCGGCATAGTGTCCGGCGCGCGCGTTCGCAAGAATGCCGTCCGAGATATCGGTGCCGACGATCGCATAGCGCAGCGAGGGATGCAGCAGGCGGAACTCCTCGCAGAGCATGGCCGTCGTCCACGCTTCCTCGCCGCTAGACGCCGCCGCCGACCAGACGCGCAAGGGCTCGCCCGTTCGCCTCGCGGCCCATCGCGGCAGGAATTCGCCCGCCAGATACTCCCAGATGCGCGGCGTGCGAAAAAACGACGTTTCGTTCGTCGTGACGAGATCGATGAAGTCGCGCACCTCGTCCGCGCTGCCGTCGAGCAAGCGCAAATAGTCGCCATAGTCTGGCAACCCGAGCGTCATGATGCGGCGGCGCAAGCGGCCCTTGAGCATGGTCCACTTGCGCTCGTTCATCGCGATGCCGGTATGCCGGCGCACCTGCTCGAACAGCGCATTACGCACCGGCAGTTCGGCATCCTGATCGATATCCACTGCGACCTCCGGACTTCACACCACGAAGCGCGCCACCGTCGTGTCGAGACCCACCGCGCCGCCCTTGAGCGACGCCGCCGCGCGCGCGATCGTGTCGCACGCGCCCGCCGACTTCTCGGTTTCTTCGGCGACCTGCTGAATCGCGGCGCTCACTTCGCGGGCCGCGATGAGCTGCTCGTCCGCGCCGCATGAGATTTCCGAAATAGCCTGGGTCGTTCGGCTCACGCCAGCGACGATCTTCTCGAACGCCTCGCCCGCCTGCTTCGAGATTTCGCTGCCCTGCGCGACGCGTTTCACCGACTCGTTGATGAGCTTCGAGATTTCCTTCGTTGCCTGCGAGGACCGCTCCGCCAACTTGCGCACTTCGTCGGCGACCACGGAGAAGCCAAGGCCGTGCTCGCCCGCGCGTGCCGCCTCGATCGCCGCGTTGAACGCGAGCAGATTGGTCTGGCTCGCGATCTCGCCGATGACCTTGATGATCTCGCCAATATCCTCCGACGAGCGGTTGATCAGCTCCATCGCCTCGATCGATCGCGTCACGGCCTTCGCGCCGCGCTCCGCTTCCTGCTGCGTGTCCTTGGCGAGCTGGTCGGCGCCGCGCGAATTGTCGGCGATCGAGTTGATGGACGCCGTGAGTTCCTCGATCGATGCGTTCATTTCCTCGACTGTCGCGCCGAGCAGTTGCGCGCCGCTCGCCACGGTGTCCGCGCGCGCTGCGATGTCCTGCGAAGCGTCCTTGAACGTGCCGGCCGATTCGACCACCTTGCCGATCACGCCCGCGAGGTCGCTCATCATGCCCTTGATGCCGGCAGCCAGCTGGTCGATCGGTTCCTCGCCGTGCACCTCGACGTCGCCCGTGAGGTCGCCGGCGGCCGCGCGGCTCACCACGCCGAGCAGCTTCTCGACCTTGCGCTGATCGTCCTGCGCGCGGCGCTTCACGCTCTCTTCGAGCTCGACCTGCGCGGTCACGTCGTTGGCGAACTTGATGACCTTGTAGAGCTGGCCATTCACGTCGAAGATCGGGTTGTAGGTTGCCTGGATCCACACCACGCGGCCGCCCTTGGCAATGCGCTTGTAACGGCCCGCGTCGAACTCGCCGCGATTGAGCTTGGCCCAGAACTCGCGATAGTCGGGGCTGGCCGCGTGTGCCTCCTCGCAGAACAGGCGGTGATGCTTGCCGAGAATCTCTTCGAGGCGATAGCCGAGCGTGTCGAGGAAGTTCTGGTTCGCATGCAGCACGATACCGCCCGTATCGAACTCGATCACGGCCTGGGCTTTGTCGATGGCGCGCAATCGCCCTTCGTACTCCGCGTGCTGCTGCTTGGCGGCGGTGATATCGGTGGCGAACTTGATGACCTTGTAGGGCCGGCCGTTGTCGTCGATCACCGGGTTGTACGACGCGTTGATCCAGATCTCGCGGCCGCCGCGCCCGACCCGCCGGTATTCGCCGCGGTCGAACTCGCCGCGTCCAAGCCGTTCCCAGAACTGGCGGTAAGCCTCGGTACGCACATAATCAGGATCGCAGAACATCCGGTGATGCTTGCCGCGCACTTCCTCGAGCGTATAGCCGAGCGTTGCGAGGAAATTCTCGTTGGCGTGAAGAATGGTGCCTTGAAGGTCGAACTCGATAACTGCCTGAACACGATTTAGCGCAGCATTGACTGCGCTTAATTCGCGTAATTCGATCTGACGATCCGGTGTCGATTGTTCCATGGTCCTGCCCTCGTATTGGGTTCGCTCTCGATGCAAATCGGATTGCGGCGTGCCGCCGTCAGGTTCGGGCGATTTCTCTCGGATTTTTTTATATGGCGCTCGTGGCGCCTGGATGTTGCATCTCTTACCCGTGCTTTATCGGCTCACTATTTGGTTAACTTGACCAGGGGTTTGTGCTAAGGCAAACGTTTTCGCTCGGGTTTCGGCTGGCCATCGAAGGTTCGATTTATCTACAGATACGAGGACTTCCTTCCCGATTTTCACTTTATGAAAGATTTCGAATAATGGCGTCATTTCATGCAATGAATGATGAAATCGCTTTTATTTAAAAATAGTCATTTTATTTAATAATTCATTAATTCTTTCAATGTGCTTTCACGGAGTCAGTTTTGCCGGGATTTATAATATGGATTCCTTATCAATAAGCGTCGACAAAGGGCAATCGAACTGCCGCACCGGCCGCCCTGACGCCGCCGATGTCCAATTGTTACAGTGCATCAATGCGCCGAAAGGTGCAAAGGGAGCCATTTCCGCGGGTTTGCGCCCCGAATAGACCGCGAAGCCAGCCGTTGCGCGCCGTTCGCGCCCATGACGGTCTTCGCGCGCCACCAACCCGGCAGGCTTTGTAACAACTCGAAAAATCGGCGCAACTCGCGTAATTGCATTGGTTCCGCCAATGTCTTAGCGTTCGATAATTGGCTGGCGCGCGCCGTTGCCCCAGCCTGCCCGTTTCTGGAGATCGTGTGTGAGAAGGTCGAAACTGTTTCTCGGGGCCGCAGCGGCCGCGCTTATCGGCGTATGCGGGGTAGCCCAGGCGGCGCGCGTCGGCGTGTACATCGGCGCCGGCGTGCCCTATTACTACCCGGTCGCGCCCGTGCCGTACTACTACGCGCCGCCCGTCATCGTCGCACCGCCACCGCCGCAGGCGCCCGACTACATCGAGCAGGGGCAAGCCGGCGCCCCCGTCATGGATGCGCAGCAGGGACCCGTCAACGCCCCGCCCGGCGATGCAGCGGGCGAGCAGCAGGCAAACGCCGACACCTGGTATTACTGCGACGAGTCGAAAACCTACTATCCGTATGTAAAGCAATGCTCGTCGGGCTGGCGCGCGGTTCCCGCCCAGCCGGCGCCTTCGAACTGAACACCTTGACGATATCGAGCCGCAAATGAAATACACGTATCTCGCGCTTCTCGCCACAGCGGGGCTGTTGAGCGCATGCGCCGTGACGCCCACGGGGCCGAGCGTGATGGCGCTGCCCGGCACGGGCAAAACCTTCGACCAGTTCCGCGCCGACGACGCGAATTGCCGCCAGTTCGCCTTCCAGCAAGTAGGCGGCGTCACCACGAACCAGGCGGCGACGGGCGCCGGCCTCGGCAGCGCCGTGGTGGGCACGGCGCTCGGCGCGGCGGCAGGCGCTGCGTTCGGCGGCGGCCAGGGCGCGGCCATTGGCGCGGGCGCGGGCCTGCTTGCAGGCAGCGCGGTCGGCATGGGCAACGCCCAGGGCTCCGCGTGGGACGTGCAGCGCCGCTACGACTACGCTTATCTGCAATGCATGTACGCCACCGGCAACCGCATACCGGCCCCCGGCAACATGACGATGTCGCAACCGCAGCAGTTCCAGGCGCCGCAGCAGCAATTCCAGACCGCGCCGCAACCACGTTATTTGCCGCCGCCCCCGCCGGGTTCGGCGCCTCCGCCTAGCGGGTATTAAGGCGGATATTGAAGCGGATATTGACCGCATCAAAGAGAACGCGGGGCTTGGCGCATACGCCAAGCCCCGCGTTTTGCTTTGGATGCCGAATCACCTGAATCAGTGCGAGTCGAACTCTAGCGCGTTGCCGTTCCACACCACGCGGCGCATTTCGCCCGATTCCGGGTCGATAAGCGTCATCTGCTGCGCGGCGTGCACGGGATCGGGTTTCGCATCGCCGTCCGTGCCGGGCCTCGATTCGAGCAGCGGCTGCAACACGGGCGCAAGCGACTTCAGCAGCTGCACGGAGAGCGCGCTCGTGAACGTATAGCGCGCCGCATACGGCTCGTGCACCCACGCCGTGAGCGTGCCGTAGAAGCGGTTGCCGATCACGAACACGAAGGTCGCGCTGCGGTTCACCTTGCGCGATTCGATCAGCCGCGCGCCCGGCGCGTACACGTTGAAGCGCTGGTCGCCGGTGCCGGTCTTGCCGTAGACCGGCAGCGTCTTGCCGTCGGGCAGCGTCATACCGTCGGCCAGGCGCTTGGCCGTGCCGCCCTCGACCACCGACGTCAGCAACTCGCGCACCACTTGCGAAATCTCCGGCGAAACCAGCGCTTGCGGCGGCGTGGACGCATGAACGAAGTGCGTCTCGTAGGGCGTGCCGCGCGCGAAGTCGAGCGATTCGAAGCTATGCGTCGGCAGCTTTTCGCCGTTGCTCGAGATGAGGCCGATGAGTTGCGCGAGCGCCGCGGGCCGGTCGCCCGACGCGCCGATCGCCGCGCCGTACGAAGGCGTGATGCTGTCGAACGGATAGCCGACCGCGCGCCACGACTTGCCGATCGCGTCATACGCGCGCAGCTCGATCATGTGGCGAATGCGCCGGTTCTGGGTGGCGTGATACTTCGTCTTGAAGAGCCACGAGTAGGTATAAAGGCGCGTGTCGCGGCTCGCTTCCTGAACCTGCGCGAGCGTCGCATCCGGGTGCGTGCGCAAGTAATTCAGCAACCACAGTTCGAGCGGATGGATGCCCGCAATATAGCCGCGATCGTTGAGGTTGAATTTGCCGATCGCGTACTTGTCGTAGTAGTGCGCGAGGTCCTCGTCGTCGAGCCACTGGAACTTCGTGTTCTTTAGTTGCGCGCGCATCTGTGCGTCGAACCACGGCAGCTGGCCGTCGGGCTTCGCGCTGCGCAGCACGGTTGCAATGCGCGCCGGACCCTTGCGCGTGTGCTGCAGCAAGATCGCCAGCGCTTCGTCGTTGCTCTTGCCCGCGTAGCGCTTGTAGAAGCGCTTCATGTAGACCTGGCTCTCACCGTCGGCGAACTGCGTGAGAAAGCGCGTGCGCACGGCCGGGTCGTCGAGCCACTCCGCAGGCGGCCCCGAAGTCTGGATCATCTCGTAGTGAACGATGTCACGCATGAGCCGCACGAACACCAGATTCACCGAATGCTGGAACGCGCGGTGCACGGTGAGAATCTGCGCGTTGTCGCTCGACTCGAAATTGTTGAAGCTCTGCGCGCCGCCGCCGGTGTAGAACGTCTCGCCCGGGTTGGCCGAGTACTTGCGCTCCACGGCCGCTTCGAGCATGGGGGGCAGCGAACGGTCGGACGTCTTCGAAAGATAGTCGACCGCCCAGCGCGTGAGTGCATCGCTCGGATCGATTTGCGGCAGCATCGCGCGCAGCGACTTCACGTCGTCGGCCGCGTACCGCGCGTGCAGCGCGCTGACGATCTGCAGGTAGGTCACGAGCGTGCGCAGCTTCGCGGTCGAGCCCAGATTCAGGCGCGCGCCCGAATTGATGTCGAATGGCTGGTTCACGCTGTCCGTTTGCACGCGCACGAGGTTCTCGCCGTTGCTGCGCTCGAACAGCGTGAAGCTATACGCGATCTTCGAAGGATCGTCGGAGGGGCGCAGCATCTCGAAGCCGACCAACCCCGCCTGGCGCGCGCCGTCCTTCGTCGCGGCGTCGGCAAGGCGGTCGCTCACGGCCTGCTGCACGCTGTCGTCGAGCGTGGCCGTGGCGGTGAGATCGAGGCGGTCGAGGTCGTAAAGCGTCTTCAGCCCCAGCGCCTGCATGAGCTGGGTGCGCAGCGTCAGCACCGCCTTGCGCTCCACGAACGAAACCGGCGCGCGTTGTGACGGCCTCGAGCGGTCGAGCGTGAGTTGCGTGGCGAGCGCGGCGTCGCGCAGCGCGGGCGTAATCACGCCGCCAGCGCCGAGCAGGCGGATGTAGCTGTCGGTCAGTTTCGCGAGTGCGTCGTTGTTTTTCTGCAGGAAGTACGAAGGCGCGCGCTGCGCGATCAGCAGCGAGAGCACCTGACGGAACGCCAGCGCTTGCGCGTCGATCGACTCGGGCGTAAGCGGTGCGCGCAGGATCCGGTTGACGTCGCGGAAGTCGCGCCCATACCAGGCCGCAAGCCCGTCGCCGAGACCGTTGACTTCGCCCACTCCCGGCTTGGCGGAGAGCGGCACCGAATTCAGGTAGTGCACGAGAATCTGCTGGCGCGCAGGCATGGTCTGCGGGCCGTCCAGGTAGGCGCGCAGCGAAGCGGACGCGATCTGGCGCAGCTTCTCCGGCGGCGTCGAGGTGCGGCCGCCCGACGAGTGCCGGAACTTCTCGATCTGCGTGGCGAGCGTGCTGCCGCCCGGCGTTTGCTGATGCCGGTTCACGAGGCGCGCGCCCTGGTCGACGAGCGCGCGGCTAAAGCGCCCCCAGTCGATGGCCGGGTTGCGGTTCGGCTGGTCCTGGGCCAGCAGGTATTTGTCTTCGATGAAAAGCAGCGAGTCGCGCACCACGGCCGGCACGGCGTCGAAATTCTCGTAAGCGCGCTGCGGATAACGCGTATGAAAGAGCGTCGCGCCCGACGCGTCGCGCAGCACGATCCCGGCCTGATCCTTTTCTTCAAAGGGCAGAAAAAGCCCTTGGTCGGCCACGGCGATCATGCGATCCGAATCGCGCGCCTGCGCCGAGATCGCGAAACCGCGTTCCGCCAGCCGGTTCTCGAAGGTGGGTAATTCCGCATAACCGAGCCGCACGTCGTACGGCCCGTTCGTGGTGGGAAAACGGATGCTGTGGCTCGGCCCGTTCTCGACCGTAAAGCCTATGTCGCGCGTGAGTTCGGAGAGGTAGCGCGCCTGCAGGCGCGACGTATCGATTTCGATCTGGACGATACGCGCGACGATGACGAGGGCGGCCAGAAACGCGACGACGAATCCCCACTTGACCCACCTGAAGAGTGAGCCAGCGCCAGCGGCGCGAACAGGAAAGCGTACCGATGGGCGGTTCATGCGTATTCTCCTGACGTCACGTCAGATTTCCAGGCGGCACTCCTAAAGATAGTCTATCTCTCTCCGTAGGTTCTTGCGTGCCGGTATGTAGGGCTCCGCACGCTCGTCGCACTGCCGCAACACCTATGCCCGGTGCGTGACAGTTTTGCGGCATTTGGCTGCTGCCCCGTGGCACGGGAGATGCTCCCGATATAATGATTGGCTATTTCGTTGGATACCGGGAAATATGAAGAAGCTTGCCGTGCCCCTTGCCCTTTCGCTCACGCTCGGCGCGTGCGCATGGTTTCAGAGCAACCCGGACGCGGGTCAGCCGGTCATCGATTCCACAACCAACCGGTCGGTCCGGGACGTGATCTCGTGCCTGACCGTGGAAGCCCAGCGCCACGGCGCGAGCTTTACCACCTCGCCGCTGCCGCAAGGCCAGATGCTCGAGTTCGGCGACTCGAACGTCATCAAGGTGCGCGCCGACAATGGCGCGACGACTTACCGCTACTACGCCGGCAAACGCCACGCCTCGAACCTGTGGATCGAGGGTGCGAGCAAAACCTGCGCGCCTTGAGCATTTGACGGGCGGCTTTCGTGCCGCAGCGGCGATGTGTGCGTGTTGAAAGCGCTTGCGCGCCTTTTTGTGCGGATCGACGCCCTTCTATTACAGCCTTTTACATTCATGCGTGCTGTGTAGCGCGATGACACATTTTCGCCAGGCGTTTTAAGAATCGCTTAAGTCTTCGTGCGCATGATCGCTTCAGTCAGAAGATACGAACGCAGCAGGAGGTCCCGTGAAACAGCAAGAGCCGCAGATTCAGGCGACGAGTCAGGTCAACAGCGAAGCAGCGTCCGGCGCGAAGCCCGCACGCCGCACCTTGTTGCGCCGGTTGCTCAGCCACCACGAGCTTGCAACCCTCCTGTTGCTGCTGCATGCGCCGATCGACGCGCATGCCAAGCCGGAAATTCCCATGCTCAAGGAAGCCGGGCTCGTCGAGCAGGTGCAGGACGCCGCCGGTGACGCCCGCATCCGCCTGACTTCGGAAGGCAACGCTGTGCTGCAAGGACTCGGCCTCGCGCGCTGAGGTTGCTGCACGCCATACCGAGTACGTCAAACAAAAGACGGCGACACGCATTGCGTGTCGCCGTCTTTTGCAGCCACAGAACGGTTCTAGCGTCGGCTCAAGCCGGCTCGAGCGCCTCGTTTTCGGCGGCGAACGCCTCATTCTGGTCCTGCAAGCGCAGTAGCCGGTAGCCGCTCTTGTACACCGGCTGCAGCCGGAAGCCGTTCGGCGTCTCGATCTCCAGCAGCAGACGCAGGCGCGACACGTGGCTGTCGATCGTGCGGGTCAACGTGTGCAGCTCGCGGCCCCACACCATCGCGTAAATATGGTCGCGCGAGAGCACGCGTCCGATATTCGAAAAGAACAGCGCGGCGAGCCGGTATTGCGTAGTCGAAAGCTCCACCGCCTTGCCGTGCACGCTGACGCCCTGACGCCGCATGTCGAAGTGGTAAGGACCCGCGTCGATCGTCATGTTCTCGTAGCGGTCGGGAAACGCTCGGCGCAAAAGCGCGTTGACGCGCGCGCGCAGCACCGAAGGGCACACCGGCAGGCCCACATAATCGTCCGCGCCGACCGAAAACGCGCGCACCACGTTTTCGTCGGACGCGTCCTCCGAGACGAACAGCACCGGAATCTGGCTGCCGTTCACCGCCCGCAGCGTCCTCAGCAGCTCCGCGCCGGCGACCTGCGAGCCCTGCCAGTCGAGCACGAGCATGTCGACGGTCGATGCGGCCAGCGTCCTCGCAAGCGTAAGTGCATCGCTGAACGGAACGCAGGCGTGGCCGCATTGCGTCAACACGCGCTCGAGTTGCTGGCGATGGTCAGCGTCGCGCTCGAAAATCGCGATGCGCATATTGGGTCCTTTTATGGATCGAATATCGAAGCGTGCGATTTTGTGGATATGTGCAAAAACTTCCCATCGGACGAGTCCGAAATCCAATCTGCTTCAGCGCCTTCCCACTGCGGCGCATGCGCGCTCTGACGGGCACGCGCCAGGCCCACATCTGGCGGCTTGCAAGCTTCCTGTAGAATTGCGGGCTGGCCTGAACTCGTCGGCACGTCCGCCCACCCGCGCGGACGCGCTGTTGCCGTGCCCCCACCCTTGCGCCCGCCTAACCGACGACCGCCGCCCCCGCGCCACGCGCGCACCAGGCAAATTCGGCCATCAAGCACGTCCGCACGCGTTCTTCACGCGCTACATGCAACGTCGTACATAACAACACCCTGGTTTTTCGGAAATGCAAGCAACAGAAATTGGCGTGCGCACGCCTGCCGCTGCGCGCGCGCTTACCCGCAGCGACTACAAGACGCTCGGGCTCGCCGCACTCGGCGGCGCCCTCGAGTTCTACGACTTCATCATCTTCGTGTTCTTCGCGCCGGCGATCGGGCAGTTGTTCTTCCCCGCAACGATTCCCGACTGGCTGCGCCAGCTGCAGACTTTCGGCATCTTCGCGGCGGGCTACCTCGCGCGGCCGCTCGGCGGCATCGTCATGGCGCACTTCGGCGACCTGCTCGGCCGCAAGCGCATGTTCACGCTCTCCGTGCTGCTGATGGCGCTGCCCACGCTCGCCATGGGCTGCTTGCCCACTTACGCGACGATCGGCGTGCTCGCGCCCGTGCTGCTGCTCGCGCTGCGCGTGCTGCAAGGCGCGGCCGTGGGCGGCGAGGTGCCGGGCGCGTGGGTGTTCGTTTCCGAGCACGTGCCACGCCGTCATATCGGCTATGCCTGCGGCACGCTCACGGCGGGCCTCACGTTCGGCATCCTGCTCGGCTCGCTGATCGCCGCGGCGGTCAATCATCACTACGCCCCGAGCGACATCGCCGCGTATGCCTGGCGTATTCCGTTCCTGATTGGCGGCCTGTTCGGCATGTTCTCGGTGTATCTGCGCCAGTGGCTGCACGAGACGCCCGTGTTCGCCGAGATGAAGGCGCGCAAGTCGCTCGCCGACGAAATTCCGCTCAAGGCCGTACTGCGCGACCACGGCCGCGCCGTGATCGTCTCGATGCTGCTCACGTGGATGCTTTCGGCCGCTATCGTCGTCGTGATTCTCATGACGCCGCCGTTGCTGCAGAAGCAGTTCCATCTCGACGCCACCACGTCGCTGCTCGCGAACTGCGTGGCCACGCTCTTTCTCACGGTGGGCTGCGTGAGCGCGGGCGCGCTCGCCGACCGCTTCGGCGCGCGCCGCGTGCTGGCCATCGGCGGCATTGCGCTCGCGATCTCGTACTATGTGCTGTTCCGCCAGATCGCCGTGGACAGTTCGATGCTCATGCCGCTCTACGCGGTGAGCGGGCTGCTGGTCGGCACGATCGGCGCGGTGCCGTATGTGATGGTGAACGCATTCCCGCCCGTCGTGCGCTTCTCGGGCATCTCGTTCTCGTACAACGTGGCGTACGCCGTGTTCGGCGGCCTCACGCCGATCGTCGTCGCCCTGCTGATGAAGTCCGCGCCTCTCGCGCCCACCTACTATGTGGCCGCGATTTGCGTGCTCGGCGCGATCACGACGCTGTTCTTCAAGGACGCGCACCGGGAGCAGTAAGTGCGCCTCCGTGTGCAATGAATGCACACTGGGCGCCCGCCTCTGGTCCGGCACCATTTTGCCGGCGGCTTCGACGATTCACCTCGCGCTGAAACGTCGAAGCCGGCGAGCGCCCTACCATGGGCGCATGAATACCTCACACCCCACCCCCGCCCCCGCTTCGGCCCGTTTCACGCCGGCGCTCACGCGTATCGTCGCAACCGTCAGCATCGGATTCGTCGTTACGCAGCTCGACGTGACCATCGTCAATATCGCGCTCGCGCGCATCGCGACCGATCTCCATGCGAACGTCGCGGGCCTGCAATGGATCGTCGACGCCTATACGCTCGCCTTCGCGGTGCTGATGCTCTCGGGCGGCGTGCTCGGCGAGCGCTACGGCGCGCGCCGCCTCTACGCCGCCGGTCTTGTCGTGTTCGCGTTCGCCTCGCTGGCCTGCGGGCTCGCCGCCAATCCGGTCATGCTGATCGCCGCCCGCGCGGTGCAGGGCGCGGGCGCGGCGGCCATGCTGCCCAACTCGCTCGCCCTCCTCAACGAAGCGTGCCGCCACGACCGCGGGCTCAGGGCGCGCGCCGTGGGCTTCTGGACCGCAGCGGGCGCCATCTCGATCGCCGCCGGCCCGGTGGCGGGCGGCCTGCTGATCGCGGCGTTCGGCTGGCGCAGCATCTTCCTCGTCAACCTGCCGCTGTGCGCGGCCGGCCTGTGGGCCACGCTCGCGTGGATTCCCGCACCGCGCCGCCATGCGCACGATTGCACCACGGCCAGCGCGAGCGCCGTGCGCAACCTCGACGTGCGTGGCCAGTTGCTCGCCGTCGTGGCGCTGACGGCCTTTACGGGCGCGGTGATCGAATGGCGGCCGCTCGGCTTCGTGCACTGGGCCGTGGCGGGCGGCTTCGCGCTCGCTCTCGCGGCGGGTATTGCGTTTGTCGCGCTCGAAGCCCGCACGCGCGACCCCATGGTGCCGCTCGCGATGCTGCGCAACCGCACGTTCAGCGCGGCGGTGCTGTTCGGTATCTGCGTGAATCTCACGTACTACGGCACCGTGTTCGTGCTCGCGCTTTACCTGCAGCATGCGCGCGGCGAAACGCCGTTGCAGGCGGGCCTCGCGTTCATCCCGCTCACCGGCGGATTCCTGCTCTCGAATATCGTGAGCGGCCATGTGGTCGCGCATTACGGCACGCGCCGGCCGATGATCGTCGGCGCGCTGATCGCAGGTGCGGGCTACGCGCTGCTGGTCAGCGTGGACGCCTCGACGCCGCTCGCCTTCGTGCTGGTCGCCTTCTTGCTGATTCCCTCGGGCATGGGCCTCGCCGTGCCGGCGATGACGACGGCCGTGCTCTCTTCGGTCGAGCCCGCGCGCGCGGGTACGGCCTCGGCGCTGCTCAATACGGCGCGTCAGGCTGGCGGTGCGGTGGGCGTGGCGGCGTTCGGCGCGCTCGCGGGCGGCACGGGCGCGGCGCAGGTGGCGGCCGGCCTGCGTGCGGAAACCGCGGTCTCGGCGGCGCTCCTGCTCACAGCGGCCGGGCTCGCGTGGTTCGCGAAAACCGATCCGGCACATGCGGGCGCGCGCCGTGCCGCGCCGGCGCGGATGAACGAATCGGAATCGCGCTGATGCAGTGGCGCGCTGGCGTGGCGCACGACGGCGCCAACCTACAGAGACGCCTCCTGGATCGTGCCGGAGTCGATCGCGCGGGCGATCAAGCCATCGTTCTGCGCCTTGCGGATGGCGTGCGCAATCAGCTGGTCGGGCTCTTCGAGCTCGGCCTTGAGCGCGCCGATGATCCCGGTGGCGTCGAGGATCACCAGCGTCTTCGCGGTATCCGCGTAGCTGATGAACACGCGCCGCGTGCCGTCTTCCGCAAGACTCGCGCAGAGCTGTTCGGTCTTGCCTGCCACGTTGAAGTCGAAGTTCTGTATCAAGGCCTGCTCCCTCTACGTCCGGTTGCCCGGTGGTTGTGATCCGACACTCGCGCCTTGCCACGCGAGGGCGTCAGCCTCGCAGGCCGCCGCGCGGCGCGCGCATGCCGTCGATGGAAGCACGTCCCGCGCCCGTCACGGTCAGCAGCAGGAAGCCGCCCGCGATCGCCACGTTCTTCCAGAAGTGAATGACCGCATCCTGTTGCGCCGCGGCCTGGGTCACGTTCCAGAAGTCATGGCCCAGGATCGCCGTGACGATAGCGTACACGGCGAGCAGGAAGGCAACCGCGCGCGTGCGCACGCCCAGCACGAGCGCAATGCCGCCGAGCACTTCGATGGCGGTCGCCACGATCGCGCCATACGTGGCATACGGCACGCCCTTCGAGTGCAGATAGCCGACGAACCCCGCGTATCCCAGCAGCTTCATGGCACCGCCCCACAGAAACAGAATGGCGAGCGCGATGCGGGCAATGAAGATGGTGAAGGAATCGGCGGGACGGGTCATGGAGGGCTCCGGTATGCAATATCGGAATGACCGCGGGGCGCACGGTCAGTTCCCTCGAATTGATGCGGGAACGGCGGACGCAGCGTGACGCGCAAGGGCGTGCCGTACGCCGGAGCGAAACAAACGAAGCGGGAAAGAAACCGGCAACCAGGCCGGCAATTGATTCGGAATGCTATGGAATTAGCCTCGCGGCCAATGCGGCGATCCGCTCGCGATGCAACGGCACGACCGCACAAACCCGCGCGCACCGCGGCGGCGCTGGCACGCTCAGTGCTTGTGACGCATGCCGTGCGGCCGATGCGCGTCGAGCCAGCGAGTCAGGCGCGTCTCGAGCGTGCCTCTGCTGCGGCGCGACACAGCCCACATGACCGCGCACACCAGCAACATGACGCCGGGTCCGAGCAGATAAGCAGCAACCGTTTCCCTCATGGCTGTCTCCTCAGCGCGACGCCACAGTACGTGAGACTTTTCATTTTAGGCGAAAGCGCTGCACACGGTAAACGTCGTCCACGCATGCAGCAGGGCCATAAACCCAAGGTTTTCATATATCCGTTGTCGGCAGCGCCGGAGCGTTTCTTTACCTCATACGTAATCGCTACGCCCGCGCGTTTCGCTAGAATCGGCGGCATGAACACGCTCGCTTCCATTCTCCCTGCAGCGCCGTCCGGCGCTGTGCGCCGCAGCGTCGGCGAGATGCTGCGCGACTGGCGCGTGCGCCGGCGCATGAGCCAACTGCTGCTCGCCACCGAAGCCGAAATATCGACGCGCCATTTGAGCTTCGTCGAATCGGGCCGCGCGCTGCCGAGCCGCGAGATGGTCATGCATCTCGCGGAGCAACTCGACGTGCCGCTGCGCGAGCGCAACGCGCTGCTGGTGGCGGCGGGCTACGCGCCGCTCTATCGCGAGCGCGCGCTCGACGACCCGCAGCTCGCCGCTGCGCGCGAGGCGGTCGATCTCGTTCTGCGCGGCCACGAGCCCTATCCCGCCGTAGCGGTGGACCGCCACTGGAATATCGTCGCGACGAACGGCGCGCTCGCGCCGCTCATCGGCGACGCTTCGGCCGCGCTGCTCGCCGCGCCCATCAATGCGCTACGGCTTTCGCTGCACCCGGACGGCATCGCGCCGCGCATCGTCAACTGGCACGCGTGGCGCGCGCATCTGCTTGCGCGCCTGCAGCGCCAGATCGATGCCAGCGCCGACCCCGTGCTCGCCGCGCTGCACGAGGAACTCGCATCGTATCCCGCGCCGCCCGGCGTAGCGCACGCGCACGCCGAGCCGATCGCGCATCACATTGCCGTGCCGTTGCGCGTGCGCACGGTGCTTGGCGAACTGGCGTTCTACAGCACGACCACCGTGTTCGGCACACCGGTCGACATCACGCTCGCCGAACTGGCCATCGAAGCGTTCTTTCCCGCCGATCCGCAAACGGCGCAGGCATTGCGTGATCAAGCGCGTTGAAACAGGTCTGACTCGTGAAACGAGCGCCAATCATCATTGAAGATTCATGCGCACGCAACAATGATGCAATTCAATGCATAGGCGTCGCCATATCGTAAATCCCGGCGAATTACCAAAAATCCAGGTGACTTTTTCAAGTTTATTTACGACTCGTTTTCAGTTCGAGAGCGCAATCCAGAAAAATCCACGCGCTACGCAATCGACAGATTCATCCATGAATTCATGGGGATTTCCTTCACCGAAAGGAAAGCTTTGAAACATGAATCGTTCTCAAACATATCCGTACGCGAACGTGCATTTTGCATAGCCGACGTTTCGTCATCTTTTCGACAAATATCGCGAGATTTCGATATGCATTAGCAAATACATCGAAATAGATTACATTCATCCCCTTTACATCTTCTAATTCCTACTTTTAAATACGGGTGTCCCCGACGCACAAGCTGGAGATGCCATGAGCCATTTTCTGGATCGTCTGCGTTACTTCACGGCGGCACGAACACAATTCGCGGACGGTCACGGCGCCGTCACAGACGAAGACCGAAAATGGGAGGAGGCGTACCGTACTCGCTGGCAGCACGACAAGATCGTGCGCTCCACACACGGCGTGAATTGCACGGGCTCTTGCTCGTGGAAGATCTATGTGAAGGGCGGCATTGTCGCGTGGGAAACGCAGCAAACCGACTATCCGCGCACGCGCCCCGACATGCCCAACCACGAACCGCGCGGCTGCTCGCGAGGCGCATCGTATTCGTGGTATCTCTACAGCGCCAATCGCCTCAAGTACCCGCTCGTGCGCAGCGCGCTCGTGAAGCTGTGGCGCGAGAAACGCCGCACGCTCGACCCCGTTGCCGCGTGGGCCGCCATTGTCGACGACGATGCCGCGCGCAAAAGTTATCAAACGCGGCGCGGCCTTGGCGGCTTCGTGCGGGCAGACTGGAGCGAAGTGCTCGAAATCGCGGCCGCCGCGAACGTGCACACCATCAAGCGACACGGCCCCGATCGCGTGATCGGCTTCTCACCCATTCCCGCGATGTCGATGGTGTCGTATGCCGCCGGGTCGCGCTATCTCTCTCTTATCGGCGGCGTGTGCCTCTCGTTCTACGACTGGTACTGCGACCTGCCCCCCGCCTCGCCGCAAACGTGGGGCGAGCAGACCGACGTGCCCGAGTCCGCCGACTGGTACAACTCGTCGTTCATCGTGATGTGGGGGTCCAACGTGCCGCAGACGCGCACGCCCGACGCGCACTTCATGGTGGAAGCGCGCTATCGCGGCGCTAAGATCGTTTCGATCTTCCCCGACTACGCCGAAGGCGCGAAGTTCGGCGACATCTGGCTGCACCCCAAGCAAGGCACCGACGCGGCGCTCGCGCTCGCCATGGGCCACGTGATCCTGAAGGAGTATCACCTCGCCGGCAAGAGCGCCTATTTCGCCGACTATTGCAGCCGCTTCACCGACATGTCCTGTCTCGTCACGCTCGTCGAGCGCGACGGTCAGTATGTGCCCGACCGCTATTTGCGCGCGTCCGATTTCGACGGCGCACTTGCGCAAGACAACAACCCCGAGTGGAAGACCGTGGTGATCGACAGCGCGACGAACGAGTTCGCCGTGCCGCTCGGCTCGGTGGGCTTTCACTGGGGCCAGCAGGACGGCGCCGATCGCGGCAAGTGGAACCTGCGCGAGGAAGGCGTCAACGGCGCGCCGCTCAAGCCCGCACTCTCGCTCGTTGAAAAACACGACGACGTGGTGGACGTGCTGTTCCCCTATTTCGGCAACGTCGCGCATCCGCATTTCCCGCACACCTCGCACGGTCCGGTGCTGAGCCGCCGCATTGGCGTGCGGCGCGTGGCAACGCCCGCCGGCGAGCGCCTCGTGGCGACGGTCTACGATCTCTTCGTGGCGAACTACGGGCTCGATCAGGGCCTGGGCGGCAAGGACCTCGCGCATAGCTACGACGACGACGTGCCCTACACGCCCGCCTGGCAGGAAGCAATCACGGGCGTGAAACGCGCGGACGTCATCAATGTCGCGCGCCAGTTCGCGGAGAACGCCGACAAGACCGAAGGCCGCTCGATGGTCATCATCGGCGCGGGCATCAACCACTGGTTCCACATGGACATGGCGTATCGCGCCATCATCAACATGCTCGTGATGTGCGGCTGCGTCGGCAAGTCCGGCGGTGGCTGGTCGCATTACGTGGGTCAGGAAAAGTTGCGCCCGCAAACAGGCTGGACCGCGCTCGCGTTCGCGCTCGACTGGAACCGGCCGCCGCGCCAGATGAACTCGACATCGTTCTTCTACGCGCACACCGACCAGTGGCGCTACGACCCGATGAACCCCACGGACCTGCTGTCGCCGCTCGCGAACAAGGCCGACTACCACGGCGCGCCGATCGACTACAACGTGCGCGCCGAACGCATGGGCTGGCTGCCTTCCGCGCCGCAGCTCGCGAGCCATCCGCTGGAACTGGGCCGCTCGCTCGAAGACCCATCGAAAGCCGGTGCCGAAGTCGCGCGCCGCCTGAAAGACGGCAGCCTCAAGCTCGCCTGCGAGGACCCCGATAATCCGGCCGTATTCCCGCGCAACCTGTTCGTGTGGCGCTCGAACCTGCTCGGCTCGTCGGGCAAGGGGCACGAGTACTTCCTCAAGCATCTGCTTGGCACAACGAACGGTGTGCAGGGCGAGGAAGTCGTGAAGGACGGCGTGCCACGCCCCGAAGAAGTGGTCTGGCATGAGGAAGCGCCCAAGGGCAAGCTCGACCTGCTCTGCACGCTCGACTTCCGCATGTCCACGACCTGCATGTACTCGGACATCGTGCTGCCCACGGCCACTTGGTACGAGAAGGACGACATGAATACGTCCGACATGCACCCGTTCATCCACCCGCTTTCCGCTGCCGTGGATCCCGCGTGGCAGGCGCGCAGCGACTGGGACATCTTCAAGGCCATTGCGAAGCGCTTTTCCGAACTGAGCGTCGGCCATCTCGGCGTGGAGCGCGACGTGGTGCTCGCGCCCATCGCGCACGACGCCGCGGGCGAACTGGCGCAGCCCTTCGGCGTGGCCGACTGGAAACGCGGCGAATGCGAGCCGGTTCCGGGCAAGACCATGCCGGGCGTGGTCACGGTCGAGCGCAATTACCCCGAGACGTATCACCGCTTCACATCGCTCGGGCCGCTCATGGACAAGCTCGGCAACGGCGGCAAGGGCATCAGCTGGAATACCGAGGATGAAGTCCACGAACTCGGCGCGTTGAACTATCGCGATCAATCCGAAGACGCCGGCGACGCGAAGGGCCGCCCGCGCATCGAAACCGCGCTCGACGCCGCGGAGACGATACTCTCGCTCGCGCCCGAAACGAACGGCGCGGTGGCGAAAAAGGCGTGGGAAGCGCTCTCGAAGTTCACGGGCATCGAGCATGCGCATCTCGCCGACGCCCGCGCCGACGAAAAGATCCGCTTCCGCGATATCCAGGCGCAGCCGCGCAAGATCATTTCGTCGCCAACATGGAGCGGCATCGAGTCGGAACACGTGTCGTACAACGCGGGGTACACGAACGTGCACGAGCTGATCCCCTGGCGCACGCTGAGCGGCCGCCAGCAGCTGTATCAGGACCATGCGTGGATGCGCGATTTCGGCGAGGCGCTGTGCGTCTACAAGCCGCCTATCGACACGGGCAGCTACGAAAAGATGGCGGGCTCCCGCTCGAACGGCAATCCGGAGCTTGCGCTCAACTTCATCACGCCGCACCAGAAATGGGGCATACACAGCACCTACACCGATAACTTGCTGATGCTCACGCTCTCGCGCGGCGGCCCGATCGTGTGGATCTCGGAGCAGGACGCCGCGCAGATCGGCGTGGTCGACAACGACTGGATCGAATGCTTCAACGCGAACGGTGCGCTCTGCGCGCGCGCCGTGGTAAGCCAGCGTATTCCACGCGGCATGGTGATGATGTACCACGCACAGGAAAAGATCGTGAATACGCCGGGGTCCGAAATAACGGGCACGCGCGGCGGCATTCACAACTCGGTCACGCGCATCTCGCTCAAGCCCACGCACATGATCGGCGGCTATGCGCAACTCGCTTACGGTTTCAATTACTACGGCACGGTCGGCTCGAACCGCGATGAATTTCTCATCGTGCGCAAGATGAAGAACGTCGACTGGCTCGATACCGAGGAAACCCCCGTTGGTCCGTTGCCCGCCGCTGTGACTGCGGCCGTTCGCGAAGGAGAAAGCTCATGAAAGTGCGCGCGCAGATCGCGATGGTGCTGAACCTCGACAAGTGCATTGGCTGCCACACGTGTTCAGTCACCTGCAAGAACGTCTGGACGAGCCGCGAGGGCATGGAATACGCGTGGTTCAACAATGTCGAGACGAAGCCCGGCATTGGCTACCCGAAGGAATGGGAGAACCAGGAGCGCTGGCGCGGCGGCTGGGTGCGCAAGGCCGACGGCCAGATCGAACCGCGCCTTGGCGGCAAGTGGAGATTGCTCGCGCAGATCTTCGCAAATCCGCATCTGCCGGAAATCGACGACTACTACGAGCCCTTCACGTTCGATTACGCGCACTTGCAGGAAGCGGGCAACACGAAGGCCACGCCAGTCGCGCGGCCACGCTCGCTCGTGAGCGGCGAGCGCATGGAGAAGATCGAGTGGGGTCCGAACTGGGAAGAGATTCTGGGCGGCGAGTTCGAGAAGCGCTCGAAGGACTATAACTTCGAGAACGTGCAGAAGGAGATCTACGGCCAGTTCGAGAACACCTTCATGATGTATCTGCCGCGCCTGTGCGAACATTGCCTGAACCCGGCATGCGTGGCCGCGTGCCCTTCCGGCTCGATCTACAAGCGCGAGGAAGACGGCATCGTGCTGATCGATCAGGACAAGTGCCGCGGCTGGCGCATGTGCGTTTCGGGCTGCCCGTACAAGAAAATCTACTTCAACTGGCAGAGCGGCAAGGCCGAGAAGTGCATCTTCTGCTACCCGCGTATCGAGGCGGGGCAACCCACGGTGTGCTCGGAAACCTGCGTGGGACGCATTCGCTACCTCGGCGTGCTGCTCTACGACGCCGACCGCATTCGCGAGGCCGCGAGCGTAGCGGACGAGAAGGACCTGTACCAGGCGCAACTCGACGTATTCCTCGACCCGTTCGATCCGGCCGTGCTCGAGCAGGCCGCACGCGACGGCGTTCCGCAGGCGTGGATCGAGGGTGCGCAGCGCTCGCCCGTCTACAAGATGGCGATCGACTGGCGCATTGCTTTCCCGTTGCACCCCGAGTACCGCACGCTGCCGATGGTCTGGTACGTGCCGCCGCTTTCGCCGATCAACGCGGCGGCGAACAGCGGCGAACTCGGCATGAACGGCTGGCTGCCCGACGTGCATTCGCTGCGCATTCCGCTGCGCTACCTCGCGAACCTCCTCACCGCAGGCGACGAAAAGCCGGTCCAGGTTGCGCTGGAACGTCTGCTCGCCATGCGTGCGTTCATGCGCGCGCGCCAGGTCGACCGCGTGGATGCGCCGCAGGTCCTCTCGCAAGTGGGGCTCTCGCTCGCACAGGTCGAGGAGATGTATCGCTATCTCGCGATCGCGAACTACGAGGATCGTTTCGTGATTCCCACCACGCACCGTGAATACGCGGAAAACGCGTTCGACCTGCGCTCCTCGTGCGGCTTCACGTTCGGCAACGGTTGCTCGGACGGCAAATCGGAGGCGAGCCTGTTCGCACCGAAGAGTGGGCATCGCAAGATTCCCATTCAGGAGATCTGACCATGTTCGCGGCTCGTCCCCAGCCCATGACGTACCGGCTCGTTGCGTCGCTGCTCGAATACCCTGATACGTCGCTCATCGAGGCCGTGCATGAATTGCGCGCGATGGTGCGCAGCGAGCGCGCGTTCGGCGCCGAGGCGCGCGAGAAGCTCGAACGCTTCCTCGACTATCTCGGCTCGCGCGATCTGCTTGCGCTGCAGGAGAACTACGTCGCGTTGTTCGATCGCGGCCGCGCGACGTCGCTGCATTTGTTCGAGCACGTGCACGGCGAATCGCGCGATCGAGGCCAGGCGATGATCGACCTCGTCCAGACCTACGAGAAGCACGGCATGCTGTTGCAGCCAGGCCAGTTGCCCGACTATCTGCCCGTGTTCCTCGAATACCTCTCGATTCTGGAGCCGAACGATGCGCGCGCGCTGCTCGGCGAGACCGTCGCGATCCTGCAATCGATCACCGAAGAACTGAGCCGGCGCAACAGCCACTACGCGTATGTGATCGGCGCGCTGCTGCCGCTTGCAGGCGCGGGCGGCGCCGATCTGCCCGAAGCCGCGCACGACGACGACGCGGGCAAGCCGCACGACAAGGAGCATCTGCGAGCGCTCGACGCGGCCTGGGCCGATGAGCCCGTGCAGTTCATGGGTGCGCAGCGCCCGGCTGCCGTTCCTGCCTCGGCGCCGGTCGAGTTTCACCCGCGCCGCGCGCCACGTTAGAAACGCAACACGCTACCTGGGCACGCCGTTCGAACACCGCTAGCAAGGAGCCGTCATGGGCGATTATTTCCATCAGTTTCTGTTCGGTATCTATCCGTACATCTGCCTTGCGGTGCTGCTGTTCGGCTCGCTCGTGCGCTTCGACCGCGAACAGTACACGTGGAAGAGCGACTCGTCGCAACTGCTGCGGCGCGGCGCGCTGCGGCTTGGCAGCAACCTGTTCCACTGGGGCATTCTCGTCGTGGTGATGGGCCACTTCGTCGGCTTTCTCGCGCCGCACTGGCTCGTCGCGCCGTTCATCTCGGCTACCGTGCACCAGTTGCTCGCGATGGTCGCGGGCGGCGTGGCCGGCAGCTTCGCTATTGTCGGCCTCACGATCCTGATCGTGCGGCGGCTTGGCGACACGCGCATTCGCGTGAACAGCAAGCCTTCGGACATCCTCATCGTGTTCATGCTGTGGGCGCAACTCGCGCTCGGCCTGGCGACCGTGGTGCTCTCGGCGCGCCACATGGACGGCGTGATGTTCGAACAGCTCACCGACTACGTAAAAGGCGTAGTAACGTTCCGGCCCAATATCGCCGGGCTGCTCGACGGCGTGCCGCTCGTGTATCAAACCCATATCGCGCTCGGCTTCACGATCTTCCTCGTTTCGCCCTTCACGCGCATGGTGCATATCTGGAGCGGCATCGCTTCGGTGTTCTATCTGATCCGTCCGTACCAGCTCGTACGCAAGCGCTAATCGCCAACCGGAACCAGGAGCGCCAGAGATGACGACTGCCGTCCCCCACGAAGGACTGCCCGGCCTGCCCGCCCGCGTGAACGACGTCGAGATCGGTCTCGCCGCGATCGAGGCCGAGCGCGGCAATCACGCCGATGACCCGGACCCCGCGCTCGCCGCGCGGCGCACGCTGGTCGTGCACGAACTGCTGCGCCAGCGCGCAGTGGCGCTGGACCTGCTGGCGCCTGACGCCGAACTCGACGACAGCGCGCTGGACGTGCTGCTCGAGCGCGAACTGCGCGTGCCCGAACCCACGCCCGAAGACTGCGAGCGCTACTACACGCAGCACGCAAAGCGCTTCGTGCGCAACGAACTCATATACGCAAGCCACATTCTCTTCGCCATTACCGACCGCGTGCCGCTCTCGCTGCTGCGCCAGAAGGCCGAAGCGACGCTTCGCGAGTTGCAGCAGGCGCCCGACACTTTCGAGGCGCTGGCGCGCCAGTTCTCGAATTGCCCTTCGGCGGGCGTGGGCGGGAGTCTTGGCCAGCTCACGCGCGGCGACACGGTGCCCGAGTTCGAAGCGGCGCTGTTCGACAGCGCGGAGATGGGCGTTCTGCCGCGTCTCGTGCGCACGCGCTATGGCTTTCATCTCGTGCGCGTGGATCAGCGCGTGCCGGGCCATCCGGTGCCCTTCGAGGAAGTGTCCGGCGACATCGCGCGCTTTCTCAGTGAACGCGTGCGCCACAAGGCCATTCAGCAGTACGTATCGATTCTGGCATCCGGAGCGACGCTCGAAAACGCGGCGCTGGAAGCCGCGACGAGCCCGCTCGTCCAGTGACGTCGATCTGCACCCTCACGCGATGGAGGCAACATGAATCTGCGTAGTGAACCGGCGCGCCCCGTGACGAGCGCAGCACAGCCCGAGAAAGTCGGCGCGAAAGCGTGGTCCGTCCTGCTCGTCAGCACGCTCGCGTTTCTCGTCTGCTTCGTCGTGTGGATGATGTTCGGCGTGCTCGGCGTGCAGTTGCGCGAGGAACTGCAGCTCAACAGCACCGAGTTCGGGCTGCTGACCGCCACCCCCGTGCTGACCGGCGCGATCATGCGGCTGCCGCTCGGCGCGTGGACCGACCGCTTCGGCGGGCGCATCGTCATGACCACGCTGCTGGTGGTCTGCGCCGTGCCGGTGTATATCGTCAGCTACGCGAGCGAGTTGTGGCAATTCCTGCTCATTGGCCTCTTTCTCGGCTGCGTGGGCGCCTCGTTCGCGGTGGGCACGCCGTATGTGGCGCGCTTTTTCCCGCCGAGCCAGCGCGGCTTCGCCATGGGCTTTTTCGGCGCGGGCACGGTGGGCGCCGCCGTCAATCTGTTCGTCACGCCGCAGCTGGAAAACCTCTATGGATGGCGCTTCGTGCCGCGCGTCTATGCCGTCGCGCTGATCGTGACGGCCGTGATTTTCTGGCTCGGCTCGGCGCGCGACCCGGGCGCCGGCAAGTCGGGCGGCTCGCTGCTCGACTCGTTCAAGGTGCTGGCCGACCCGCGCGTGTGGCGGCTGTGCCAGTACTACTCGATCACCTTCGGCGGCTTCACGGCGCTTTCGCTGTGGATTCCGCAATACTTGAAGGCCGAATACGGCATGTCGCTCGTCATGGCTTCGGCCTTCGCCGCGGGCTTTTCGCTGCCGGGCTCGATCCTGCGCGCCGTGGGCGGCGTGCTCGCCGACAAGCTCGGCGCTCACACCGTCACGTGGTGGGGCCTGTGGGTGGCATGGGTTTGCCTCTTCATTCTCTCGTACCCGCCCACCGACTTCGTGATCCACACGATCGACGGCCAGGCGGCGCTGCATATCAGCATGCCTCTGTTCGGCTTCGTTGCGATCGCCTTCGTGCTCGGCGCGGTGTTCGCGTTCGGTATGGCCTCGACGTTCAAGTATGTGGCCGACGACTTCCCCACCAACATGGGCATCGTGACCGGCATTGTGGGGCTGGCGGGCGGCCTGGGCGGCTTTCTGCTGCCGATCCTGTTCGGCATCCTGCTCGACTGGCTCAAGATCCGTTCGAGCTGCTTCATGCTGCTTTACGGCGTCGTGTGGGTCTCGCTGATCCTGCTCTACATTTCAGAGGTCAAGCGCACGCCGATTCTTGGCGAATCCAACGCTTGAGCGGCGCACGGTTACATTTGCATCTCAGGCCGCCGCTTTCGCCGGCTCCGGGTCCGGCGCGGTAACAACCAGCACGCTGCACGACACGCGGTCGAGCAACCGGCGGTCGTCGCGCCCGTCCCACCAGCGCTTGAGCGGGCCGCGCCGATGGTGGGCCAGCACGATGAGGTCGGGCAGGAGTTCCGCGCTGTAACTCGCGATCACGTCGATCGGCCGCCCGACAACGAAGTGGCCCGTTGCCGCGAGGCCCTTCTCCTGCAAACAGGCCACCCCTTCACGCAAAATCTCGCGCGCCGCCTCTTCCGCGGCTTCGAACGGCACGGCAGAAGCGATGTCCGTTCCCCATTGCAGCGGCGCCTGGTCGAGCACGGCCAGCAAATGCGTTTGCGCGTGGCATTCGCGCGCAAGGTCGGCGCCCTCGCGCAAAGCCCGACGACCTTCGCGCGTTGCGTCGTAACACAGCAGAATCCTGTTGAACGAGGCCATGATTGCTCCCCCGATGATGCCGGCGCAGGGCAGACGAGCGCGCCGTACCCGAAATGCCGTGTTCATTATGCCAGTTATATCACGTCATGATATGACTGGGCCGTCGATTCCGGCCGTACGGTATACATATAGCCAGGACGCACGATGGCCGGCTCGATATCGGCGCCTTCCTGTGTCGCGCCACTCCGCCCGCCCGGCAAACGTTTCAAAGACACGATCTCCGCGCAATATCCAGCGTGCATATATTCCAAAAACCAACGGTGTTACCCGCCATCTGCACTCGTAACATCTCAGTTACACATTGCCCTGTTACAGGTCGTCAGGGTCGAAACACCTGTTACATCTTAATCGTCATAGGTATTAATCCGCAGACCCGTATTTTTTACCTGTCAACGCAACTCCTTTCTAAACGTTTATTCCAGCGACTGGCGCTTTTTGTCTCGCGGCGATTCGTTGCGCATGCATCGAGGAGTTGGCAGAAACCCTGATAAACCAAGGCGCTACGGCCGGATTAGCTGGCCGGATCGAGGTTGTCGCAGCTTGCCCTCTGGCAGCTCTCAAACTGCAGCAAAACTTACCGAAAATAATTTACAACAGTACGATTATTTTTTATGTGAGGGATTGCTTTCTGAGATAAGCCCTCATACAATTCAGTCCAAGGTTGTTACGAGATGTAACAACCTGTATCAAAGAGTCAGGTCAAGCCAACGAGCGAAGATCGACCACAAGACCAGAAAAGATACAACGGCGAAAAAGCCGGGGGGTTAAATTCGGGGCTTCGGAAACTAGAGAAATGGACCGTAGCAGCGAGACGCTGGAATCTATCCGCGAAATTAATTTGTCGTATCTGATGCTCGCACAGCGCATGCTGCGCGAGGACAAGCCGGTCGGCATGTTCCGACTGGGACTGTCGTCGGAACTGGCCGATCTGCTTGGCGCTCTGTCGCTCGCGCAGATCGTCAGGTTGGCCTCTTCCGACCAACTTCTCTGTTTTTTCCGCTTCGACGATCATGCGATGTTGTCGGCGCTTACGCAGACTTCAAAGCATGCCGACGTAGCGGCTACCCATGCGGCCATCCTGCTTGCAGGACAGCCGGCTGGGCAATTCGCCTGAGGGTGACGTCATGACTACGCGGCGCAGCCTCACCGAAGACGCTCAGGAAGTATTCCGTGCGATCGCACTGATCGAGCTGGGCGCGCGTATGCAGGTGCTCGAAAGCGAACTCACGCTCTCGCGGGACCGCATGATCCGCCTGTATCGCGAGATCCGTGGCGTATCGCCGCCCAAAGGTATGTTGCCGTTCTCGGCGGACTGGTACATGACGTGGCTGGCCAACATCCACGCCTCGCTGTTCTATAACACGTACTTGTTCCTGAAGAACGAAGCGCGTTGCTCGCATCTCGACGCGCTCACCAAGGGGTTCCGGCTGTATCTGGAACACTGCCGCCACAGCGGGGCCGAGCCGGCGCTCGACCTGACGCGTGCGTGGACCCTGGTGCGATTTTTCGATGCCGATATTCTGCAGTTGACGCCTTGCTGCCGTTGCAACGGCAAGTTCGTCGCGCATCGCCACGACCTTCAGCACAACGTCGTGTGCGGCGCATGCCAGCCTCCATCGCGAGCCGGCAAGACGAAAAAGGCGGCTGCAGCGCGACGGGGCGCCGAGCAGACCGAGAGCGACCTTCCGGCAGTGGTAACGTCGGATGGCATTGCCGAGGCTGCGTAAGCGTAGGAGAGCAGATCCGGGTCAACCGGACATGAGACCAAGACCAAGACGTGAAACCGTCCGGTGCCCGGGGGCGCCGGACGGCGAAGCGCTTTCCGATTGCCGCCTTGCTTGTTCCTTCTGAGGCGCGCGCCTGTTACACCTTTCCCGCTTTCAATTTCCGCCGAACGTCTGCCAGACGAGCCACAGGTTAGCAGCCGATATCACGACGAACAGGAACCACGCCAACAAGCGCGTGGGGAGCCGGTTCACGAACTCGCCCATCAACGCACGATCGTTCGTCATGCGGATGAGCGGCCAGAGCGCGAACGGCAATTGCAGGCTCAACACCACCTGGCTTGCCACCAGCAGCTTGCCCACCGCGCCGTTGCCGAGCAGCGCCACGCCCGCGAAGGCGGGAATCAGCGCGAGCACGCGCGTAATCAGCCGCCGCTGGTAACACGGAATCTTCATCTGCAGGAAGCCTTCCATGATGACCTGGCCCGCCACGGTGCCCGTGAACGTCGAGCTTTGCCCGGAAGCGAGCAGCGTGATCCCGAACAGCACGGCCGCCGCGCCCGTGCCGACAATCGGCGCGAGCAGCTTGTAAGCCTGTTCGATGTCGGTGACGTCGGTGTGCCCGTTGGCGTGAAAAGCCGCCGCGGCCAGAATCAGAATGGCCGCGTTGATCAGGAGCGCGATCAGAAGCGAGACGATCGTGTCGAGCCGCGAAAGGCCGATGGCCTGCTTGAGGCTTGCGGGGTCGCGCTTGACGGCGCGCGTCTGCACGATCGACGAATGCAGGTAGAGGTTGTGCGGCATGACGGTCGCGCCGAGAATGCCGATCGCCAGATATAGCGGCTCCACCGAGGAAATGGCGTGCCACGATGGCACCGCGCCCGCGAATACCGAAGGCCAGTGCGGCTTCACGAGCGCGAGCTGGATCACGTAGCCCAAGCCGATCGTCGCGATCAGCCCGGCCATGATCGCTTCGAGCGAGCGGAAGTTCTTGCCTTTCAGGCCCAGCACGATAAGTGTGTCGAACGCCGTGAGCACCACCCCCACCATCAACGAGCAGCCCAGCAGCAGGTGGAACGCGAGCGCGCCCCCCAGCACCTCCGCAAGATCGCAGGCGATGATCGACAGCTCGGCGAGCACCCATTGGCCGAGCGCAACCGGCCTCGAATAGCGCTCGCGCGAAAGCTCCGCGAGATCGCGCTGCGTGACGATGCCAAGGCGCATGGAAAGGCACTGCAGCGCGATAGCCGCGAGACTCGACAGCACGACCACGAACAGGAGGCTGTAACCGTAGCGCGAGCCCGCCTCGATGTCGGTGGCCCAGTTGCCCGGGTCCATGTAGCCGATCGATACCAGCAGGCCAGGACCCGCGAATTGCCAGAACTTCTTCCAGAACGGCGCGCGCGGCGAAACCTCGATGCTGCCCTGCACTTCGGAGGGGCAAAAAGGCGCCGTTGCCGTGGTCGGTAGTCGGAACTCCAACGGTTCGATCCTCAAGGGTTGACCTGTCGCGGCCCATGCCGCGATCGGTCCCTCAAGTGTACAGCGTCGGCTGCGGCACTTCTCTCAAGAGCGTGAAGCGGCCCACGTCGCGCAGGCGGTAGTCGAGCGGATCGTGAAGCGTGTGCACGCGCGCGTTGCGCCAGAAGCGGTCGAGCGCGAGCGCCGCGCCCGTGGCGCGCGCGCCGCATGCCTCGAAAAGCTGCTCGCCGCCCTGGAGCGCGGCGCGGTGCGCGACGATCTTTGCCTCTGAAATCGCAAGCGAGACTTCGGCGCGCGTCGCTGTGTTCAAAGCGTCGCCTTCGTCCCACGCAGCGTCGAGCAGCGCGCCCGCGCGATCCGCCAGCACCGCCGCCGCGAGCGACTGCACGCGCATCTCGCCAAAGCGCTGCTGCAGGAACGGGTCGTCGGCCACGTGCTGCACGCCCGAATTGACCCACGGGCGAGCGTTCGCGAGCACATAGGCGCGCGCTTCTTCCAGCGCGCCTTCGGCCAGGCCCACGAAGAGATTCGTCAGCACGCCTTGCGAGACCAGCGTGCGCAGCGTGGCGCGCGGCGTGTCGGGACGCTGCAGCACTTCAGCGGCGCGCACCGCCACGTTCTCGAACGATACGGTGCCGCTGTCGGTTTGCCGCTGGCCTATCGGGTCCCAGTCGTCGTGCACCGTGATCCCGGCGCGCGTAGTGGGCACGACCGCGAACACCGGGCTGCCCGTGGCGGGATCGTGCGCACTCACGGTCATCATCTGCGAACCGTAGGTCCCCGAACAAAATCCCTTCTTGCCATGCAGACGCCAGCCGCCTTCCTTGTCCGGTTGCGCGACAAGCCGCGTGTCGATGGGGTTCACCGCGTTGCCCCACCACCAGCGAGACTCGGCGGTGCCTTGCAGCCAGTTCCTGCGCTGCGCGGCGTTGCCCCACAATTCGACGCTCGCCACCTGCAGGCACTGGAAGCCAAGCAGATGCGCGAGCGCACTGTCGACACGAGCGAGCGCGCGGATCGTCGCGTAGATATCGCTCCAGCGCACGCCGTCCTTGCCGAACTGGCCGCCGAATTCGCGCGGCACCGCGAGCGTGAGCAGGCCGGCATCGGCAATGCACTGCTTTTCGGCCGCCGCGTGTCCTCCCGCAAGATCGCGTTGTGCGGCGTTCGCACGCAGCGCTTCGAGCAGCGCGGTGAAACGCGTGTCCTGTTCCTGCCCGCGTGGGCGCTGTGCTTCGTTCATACCGATATTTCCCGATTGAGATGCCATGAAAAGCGCAGCGCGCAGCAAGGGGGCTGCGCGCGTGATGTCGAAAAGGCCAGGCCTTTCAGGTTCGCCGCAACAGGCGCCGCACCATCACGTCACCTGTGAACTGTACGGCCGCAACAATCGCGATCAGCATCACGATGACAGTGACCATGACCGTCGTATCGAAGCGTTGATAGCCGTAGCGTATCGCGAGATCGCCGAGGCCACCCGCGCCGACGGCGCCCGCCATCGCCGAGGAGCCGATCATCGCCACCACAGTGATCGTGAAGCCGCCGACCATGCCGGGCAGCGCCTCGGGCAGCAGCACATGCCACACGATATGGCGGCGCTGCGCGCCCATGGCCTGAGCCGCCTCGATCAGGCCGCGATCGACTTCGCGCAGGCTGACTTCGGCCACGCGCGCGAAGAACGGAATGGCCGCAATGGAGAGCGGCACCACGGCGGCCCACACGCCGATCGTCGTGCCGACGAGGAAGCGCGTAAGCGGCAGCAACGCAACCAGCAAGATAATGAAGGGCGTGGAGCGGAACGCGTTGACGAGCGCGCCCAGCGCGGAGTTGAGCGCGGGCCGCTCCAGAATGCCGCCGCGCGCGGTCGTGACGAGCAACAGTGCGATGGGAATACCAATCAGGAGTGCGAATATCGCCGATACGCCGACCATCAGCAACGTGTCGCGTATGCCTTCGAGGAGTTCGGTGATCCAGATGTCAGACATAACCCAGCACCTCCACGCGGCTTGCATGGCCACGCGCCCGCTCGGCGAGTGTCGCGGCCTCGGCAGCGTTTCGCGCCGGCGCGGAGACGATCAAGCGCCCTTGCGCGCGCCCCTGAATCCGCTCGATGCCGCCATGCACGAAGCGCACGCCCTGCGAGCCGAACGTCTGCGCGAGCGTGGCGAGGTCGGGCTCCTGCGCCGCTTCCCCCGTGAAGCGCACGTCGAAGAGCGCATGCGCGCCCGCTCGCGGCGAGTCGTGAATGCGCGCCGCCAAATCGTCGGGCAGTTCGTGGCCGGGCGTGTGCAAGAGCGCACGCGTCGCTTCGTGCTGAGGATCGCCGAACACGCGCCATACCGGTCCCTGCTCGACCACCTCGCCGCGCTCGATCACCGCGACCGTATCGCACACGTCGCGTATCACCTCCATCTCATGCGTGATGAGCACGATGGTGACGCCAAGGCGACGGTTGATGTCGCGCAGCAGCGCGAGAATGGCGCGCGTGGTTTCCGGGTCGAGCGCCGAAGTCGCCTCATCGCACAACAGGATATCGGGCTCGTGCACGAGCGCGCGTGCAATCCCCACGCGCTGCTTCTGCCCGCCGGAAAGGCGCGCGGGCCACGCATCGCGGCGCTCGCTCAACCCGACGAGTTCGAGCAGCGTGTTCACGCGCGCCTCGATGGCCGCCTTCGGCACACCCGCGATTTTCAGCGGCAGCGCGATGTTGTCGTGCACGGTCTTGGCGGAAAGCAGGTTGAAGTGCTGAAACACCATGCCGATGCGCCGTCGCAGCGCGACGAGTGCCCGCTCGTCGAGCGCGCCCACGTCCACACCGTTCACGCGCACGCTGCCGCTCGTGGGCTTTTCGAGCCCGTTGACAAGCCGCAGCAGCGTGGACTTGCCCGCGCCACTGCGCCCGATGATGCCGAACACCTCGCCGCGCGCCACCTGTAAGCCGACGCCCGCGAGCGCCGCATGCGCGCCGGCCGCATAGGTCTTGCCGACGTTTTCGAACACCACGGCGGGCTGTGACGCATCGGCGTCGCGCGCCGTCTCTCCTGCCGCCGGCCCTGATTCGATGAAGCGCGCTGCCCCGAACCATTTCATCATCGCTGCTCCTCGTGCGTGATTGACGCGCGCCTTACCAGGCGACCGCGTAGAGGTTGCCGAAGGCCTTGTCGAGTTCCTTGCGCACGGCCGGCGAATGCTGGTAGATGTCGATGAACTTGCGAATGCGCGGATCGTTCACGCTCTCGGGCCGCACGACGAACTGGATCGCGAACGCTTTGTTTTCCGTGCCGTCGAAGAGCAGCGCGCTATTCGGATCGGTCGTGCCCGCAAGCTTGATGAAGCTCGGGTAGCCTTGCGCGAGATCCACGTCGTCGAGCGAGCGTGCGAGTTGCGACGCTTCAAGCTGAACGATCTTCAAATGCTTGGGGTTGGAAACGATGTCGAGCGTCGTGGCACGATAGTCCACGCCCGGCTTGAGCGTGATGAGACCCGCGCGCTGCAGCAGCAACAGGCCGCGCCCGCCGTTCACGGGATCGTTCGCAATGGCGACCGTCGCGCCGTCCTTCAGGTCTTCGAAACGTTTTACCTTCTTCGAATACAGGCCGATCTTCATGATCGTGCCCGGCGCAATGGCGACGAACTTGTAACCGCCCTGCTTTTCGGCGTTTTCCAGAAACGGCGTGTGCTGGAAGTAATTGACGTCGATGTCCTTGTTGGCCAATGCGGCGTTAGGCGTGTTCCAGTCGGTGAATTCGATGATCTTCACGTCCACGCCCTGCGCCTTCGCCTCGCGAGCCGCTTCCTGGAGCGCGGGCGTTTGCGGCGTGGTGGCGATGCCGATTTTGAGCGTCGGGGTGTCGGCATGCGCATTAAGCGTAGTGGCCGCGAGCGACACGGCGATTGCCGTCAGCTGGCCGAACGACGCAAAAACGCGCTGAAAAGAAGAAGGGCGCCCCATGGCGCGCACGGCACGGATCATCGCGTTCCTCGAATGGAAGGTGGACTTCGTTCAGTGAGGAGCGACGCGATGAGGGCCCATCGCGTTGGCTCCAGATGGGTCCAGACGATGATAGGGGCGCGGCGGGGCCGGGTCTACGAAGCGATTGCGCAAAGGAAATCGCCGCCTGCGATATGCACAGGCGGCGAGCGTTACGGCTATTTCCGTGGGGTCTTGCGAGCGGCTTAACGCGCCGCAAGCGGCGCGGGCGGCGGCGCGCCATCGCCGGGCTTCGCATCGCCCCAGCCGCCGCCCAGCGCGCGGATCAGGTTCACGGTCGCCACGGCCTGCGAGCCCTGCAAGTGGCTCGCCTGCAATTGCGACACGAGCACCGTCCGTTCGCTGTCGATCACGTTCAGATAGCTCACCTCGCCTTCCTCGTACTGCGTGCGCGAAAGGTGCGCCGATTGCTGCGAAGCGCTCACCGCGTCGTTCTGCTCGCGGATCTGGTCGTCGAGCAGGCGCAGGTCGGAGAGATTGTCCTCCACCTCGCGGAACGCCACGAGCACCTGCTGGCGGTATTGCGCGACGTCTTCCTCGTACTTCGCGCGCGACTGTGCGAGATTCGCCTTGCGCCGGCCGCCGTCGAAAAGCGGCAGCGTGAGCGCCGTACCGGCAAGCGGCCCAAGCAGGAACGCGCGGCTCGACCACATGAACAGATCGCCGAGCGTGGCCGACTCGAAACCCGCTGCCCCCGTGATGTTGAGCTGCGGGAAGAATGCCGACTTCGCGAGACCCACGCGTGCGTTCGCGGCCGCCATGGCGCGCTCGGCCGCCGCCACGTCGGGGCGGCGCTCGAGCAGCGTGGAAGGCAGGCCCGGCGGCACCTGCACGACCACCGGCGCGAGCGGCGTTTCCGGGAACGTGAAGTCCGCGGGCGCCTTGCCGAGCAAGATCGCGAGGCTATGCTCCGAGGCCGCGCGCTGACGCGCGACGCCAACCGCGTCAGCACGCGCGCTCGCCAGCTCGTTGCGCGCCTGCGCCACGTCGAGCGCACTGATGTCGCCTTCCTTGAAGCGGCGCTCGACGAGCTTGAGCGCGTCCTCGCGCAGCGCCACCGTGCGGCGGTACAGATCGACATCGGAGTCGAACTGGCGCAGCTGGAAGTAGTTCTGCGCGACGTCGGCCTGCAAGGCAAGCTGCACCGAGAGGAACAAGGCTTCGCTTTGCTGCGCGTCCGCCTGCGAGGCGTGGACGTTCGAGCTCACGCGGCCAAACAGATCGACCTCGTAGCTTGCCGTAGCCTGCGCGCGCCACAGCGTTTGCGCGGGCACGTTGGTGCTCTGCGGGAAGTACAACGAAGCCGGCGAAGCACGCTCGTAGGTCGGGCCGAAGCCCGCATCGATCGACGGGAACCACGAGGCGCGTGCGGCCTGCGTCACGGCGCGCGCCTGCTGCACGCGCGCGGCGGCCGCCTTGAGGTCCTGGTTCGCTTCGAGCGCCTGCTGTTCGAGCTTGTCGAGCGCCGGGTCGCCGAACACCGTCCACCATTCGCCGCGATGGGTGTCGTCGGCGGGCTGCGCGGGCGTCCACGTGCCCACGTCGTGTGGATTCGTGCTTTGCGTTTGCTGCGGCGCTTCCTTGTAGGCAGCGGGCACGGCGGCGTCGGGCACCTTGTAGGTGGGCTCGACCGAGCACGCCGCGAGCCAGGCAAAGAGCGCGACGCTCGCCGCGATTCGCGTGATGCGCGCGAACTGGCCGGCTCCCGGCGAGTCATTCCCGCCGTGACGCAAGATAGATTCGTTAGTCATGTTAATCATTCTCCCTTGTCGCCTTACGCGTCGACCATCGACTGCGGCTTGCGCGCATTGTCCTTCTGCGCGACGTGAATCTTGCCGCCCGCGAGCGTGCGCAGCACCACGTAGAACACCGGCGTGAGAAGCAGGCCGAACGCGGTCACGCCCAGCATGCCGAAGAACACGGCCACACCCATCGCATGACGCATCTCCGAACCCGCGCCGCTCGAGAGCACGAGCGGCACCACGCCCATGATGAACGCGATGGACGTCATCAGGATCGGTCGCAGACGCAGACGGCTCGCCTCGATGGCAGCGGAAAGCGGCGTGTGTCCGTCGTGCTCCAGTTCGCGCGCAAACTCGACGATCAGAATGGCGTTCTTCGAAGCCAGCCCCACCAGCACCATCAAGCCGATCTGCGTGAAGATGTTGTTGTCGCCTTGCGTGAGCCACACCCCCGTTAGCGCACACAGCACGCTCATCGGCACGATCAGGATCACCGCGAGCGGCAGCGTGAGGCTCTCGTACAGCGCGGCCAGCACGAGGAACACGAGCAGCACGCTAATCGGGAACACCCAGACGCCCGCATTGCCCGCCAGCACCTGCTGGTACGTGAGGTCGGTCCATTCGAACTTCACGCCGCGCGGCAGCACTTCGGCCGCGATGCGCTCCGCCGCCGCCTGCGCCTGGCCCGACGAGTAACCGGGCGCGGGGCCGCCGTTGATGTCGGCAGCGGTGTAGCCGTTGTAGCGCACCACCATTTCGGGGCCGTACGTGGGCGTGACCGTGACGAGCGACGAAAGCGGCACCATCTCGCCCGCGGCGTTGCGCGTCTTCAGTTGCAGGATGTCGTCGGCCCTCTGGCGGAACGGCGCATCGGCCTGCACGCGCACCTGATACACGCGTCCGAAGCGGTTGAAGTCGTTCACGTAGAGCGAGCCGAGATAGACCTGCATCGTGTCGAACACGTCCGTGACCGGCACGCCGAGTTGCTTCGCCTTCGTGCGGTCGAGATCGACGTTCAATTGCGGAACGTTGATCTGATAGTTCGTGAACGTCGGGCCCAGCTCCGGCGTTTGCGACGCGCGCTTGACGAAGTCCTGCGTGGCGCGGTTGAGCGCCTCATAGCCGAGCGCACCATGATCCTCCAGCTGCATCTTGAAGCCGCCGAGCGTGCCGAGGCCGAGCACCGGCGGCGGCGGGAACACGGCGATGAACGAGTCCTTGATGCTCGCGTACTGCTGGTTCAGCGCCCCCGCAATCGCCCCGGCCGACAACGCCTTGCCCTTGCGCTCCTTGAACGGCTTGAGCGTGACGAACACAATGCCTGCGCTCGAACTATTGGTGAAGCCGTTCACCGAAAGGCCCGGGAAGGCCACGGCGCTTTCCACGCCGGGCTGCTTGAGCGCAATCGCGCTCATGTCGCGAATCACGTTCTCGGTGCGGTCGAGCGCGGCGCCATTAGGCAATTGCGCGAACGCGATCAGATACTCCTTGTCCTGCGCGGGCACGAAGCCGCCCGGCACCACACGCGCCATCAGCACCGTTGCGCCGATCAGCACCACATAGACCCCGAGCATCGCGCCCTTGTGGCGCAGCACGCCGTTCACGCCGCGCCCATAGCTTTCCGAGCCGCGATGGAACACACGGTTGAAGCGGCGGAAAAAGCCGCCCAGCACGAGGTTCATGCCGCGCGTGAGCCAGTCTTCCTTCTCGCCGTGGCCGCGCAGCAGCAGCGCCGAAAGCGCGGGCGAAAGCGTGAGCGAGTTGAACGCCGAGATCACCGTGGAAATGGCGATGGTCATCGCGAACTGCTTGTAGAACTGGCCCGTGAGACCGCTCATGAACGCGAGCGGCACGAACACGGCCACCAGCGTGAGCGCAATCGCGATGATCGGTCCGCTCACCTCCTGCATGGCCTTGTAGGTCGCGTCGCGCGCGGATAAGCCGCTCGCGATATTACGCTCCACGTTTTCCACCACGACGATCGCGTCGTCCACCACAATGCCGATGGCGAGCACCATGCCGAACAGCGATAGCGCGTTGATCGAGAAGCCGAACGCAAGCAACAGCGAGAACGTCCCGACAATCGACACCGGCACCGCGATCAACGGAATGATCGAGGCACGCCACGTTTGCAGGAACACGATCACCACGATCACCACGAGCGCGATGGCTTCGAGCAGCGTATGCACCACCGCTTCGATACTGGAGCGCACGAACTGCGTGGGGTCGTAGACAATCTTGTAGTCCACGCCTGCGGGCATGTCCTGCTTGAGTTCCTTCATCGCCGCGCGCACCTGGTCCGAGATCGCGAGCGAGTTCGCGCCCGGCGCCTGGTTGATGGCGAGCGCCACCGCTGGCTTGTTGTCGAGCAGCGAGCGCAGACCATATTCCGAAGCGGCCAGCTCGATACGCGCGATATCGCGCAGGTAGGTCACACCGCCATCGGGATTCGTCTTGACGATGATGTTGCCGAATTCGCTTTCCGTGCGCAGACGGCCGCGCGCGTTCACGTTCAACTGGAACGGCGTGCCGGGCACGCTAGGCGAAGCGCCGATCACACCCGCCGCGACCTGCACGTTCTGCTCGCGAATCGCGTTGACCACGTCGTTCGCGGTGAGATTGCGCTGCGCGACCTTCTGCGGGTCGAGCCAGATCCGCATGGCGTAGTCGCCCGAGCCCCACAGCTGGACTTCGCCCACGCCCTGGATGTTCGAGAGGCGGTCCTTCACGTTCAGCAGCGCGTAATTGCGCAGGTACGTCATGTCGTAGCGGTTGTCCGGCGAGATCAGGTGCACCACCATCGTGAGCGTGGGCGAGCTCTTGATGGTCGTGATGCCGAGACGCTGCACGTCTTCAGGCAGGCGCGGCAGCGCCTGGTTCACGCGGTTCTGCACGAGCTGCGTGGCCTTGTCCGGATCGGTGCCGAGGCGGAACGTGACCGTGAGCGTGAGATTGCCGTCGCTATTGGCCTGCGACTGCATGTACAGCATGTTCTCGACGCCGTTGATCTGCTCTTCCAGCGGCGCGGCCACGGCTTCGGCAATCACCTTCGGGTTCGCGCCCGGGTACTGCGCGTGGACCACCACCGAAGGCGGCACGACCTCGGGGTACTCGGAGATCGGCAACTGGAACAGCGCGATCACGCCGGCCAGCAGGATCAGCACGGACAGCACGCCCGCGAAGATCGGCCGGTCGATGAAGAATTTCGATATGTTCATGGGTTGCTCTTGTTCATGACGCTCAATTTAGCGCTAATCGTCTGACGCTTAGGCATCCTGACCGATGCACGGGCGTACGCTGCAATCGCGCACGCCCGCCGCTCGTCAGGACGTCTTCGCTGCCTTCGCGCCGGGGGTCGCTGCCGTATTGGCCGAATCGGCGTCGGGGTCGCCGTTCATCGGCACCATGTGCGAGCGCACGACAATGCCCGGGCGCACGCGCTGCGTACCGTTCACCACCACGTGGTCGCCCGCCTTCAGGCCGTCCAGAATCACGCGCAGGTTGCCCTGCTGGCCGCCCGTTTGCACGGTGCGGTACGCGATCTTGCCGCTGTTATCCACGACGTAGACAAACTTCTTGTCCTGGTCCGTGCCGATGGCGGCGTCGTCCACGAGCAGCGCGGGGTGCGGAGCGCTGCCGCCCACCTTGATACGCGCGTACAGCCCCGGCACCAGCGCGCCGTCGGCGTTGTCGAAGCGCGCGCGCACCCGGATCGTGCCCGACGTGGTGTCGAGACGGTTATCCACAGACTCGATCGTGCCGGTACGCGAATAACCCGATTCGTTCGCGAGACCCAGTTCGACCGGCACCTTCGAGCCATCCTTCATGCGGCTGATGTAGTCGAGATAGGTCTGCTCGTCGGCGTCGAATTCGGCGTAGATGGGCGAAACCGAGACGAGCGTCGTGAGCGGCGCGGCGGCGGCTCCCGCCGAAACGACGTTGCCGACCGTGATCTCGGCACGCGAGACGCGACCCGCAACCGGCGCGACGATGCGCGTGTAGCCGAGGTTGATCTGCGCGGCTTCGAGCGCGGCCTGTGCGGCCTTGAGATTCGCGTTCGCTTCACGCGAGGCGTTCTGTTTCTCGTCGTAATCGCGCTTCGCAATGGCGTTGTCGCCAATCAGCCGCTGCGCACGCTCCCAGTCGCTTTGTGCGTAGCCCGTGCGCGCCTGTGCGGCGGCAAGCTGCGCGGCGGCCTGATCGACAGCCGCCTGGTACGGGCGCGGGTCGATCACGAACAGCGTTTCGCCCTGCTTCACGAGCGCGCCGTCACGGAAGTTCACCGAGACGATCGTGCCCGAAACCTGCGGACGTATCTCCACTTTTTCGACGGCGGCCATGCGGCCCGAATAGGTCTGCCAGTCGGTGATGGTGCGATTGAGCACGGCTGCGACATCGACCTCGGGCGCGGGCGGGGCTTCCGCTGCAACGGCGGGATGCGAGTCGAGGCGGATTGCCCCGAAGGTGCCCAGGCCCGCGACCACGAGCACGCCGAAGACCGCCAGCGCGATACGGGTTCGGGATTGCGAAAAGAGTGACATGTCGGACTCCAGAAATAATGGTTGATTGTTCTTCACTGGCTCGGCAGCACCGCCGCAGGGACGCTTCGCCTATGACGCGCCCGCGTCGAAGCAACATTGGAAAAACCGCACGGCTTCGTTGAGCGCGGCCGGATGCGCCGCGAGATCCGCATGGGAGACGCTCGGGTAGCGCACCACCTGGGTGCGCACGCCCGCGTCGATCAGGCGGCTCGCGTACTTCTCCGCTTCGATGTGCAGCACGTCGTTCTGTGCGGTCACGATGAGCGTGGGCGGCAAGCCGCCAAGGCGCAGCGATTCGAGTGGCGCCGCGTACGGATGCATGCGCTGCGTCGCGTCGGGCAGATACGCGCGATAGCACGCCGCGCATTCGCTTGCGGTGATGTCGGAGCCGAGGCGCGCCTCGTCGCCAAGACGCGTGAGACTCGGGTCCAGCATCGGCGCGAACAAGGCCTGCGCCGCGAGTTTCACGTCACCGCGATCGCGTCCCATGAACGCGAGCACGTTGGCGATCTGGCCGCCCGCGTCGTGGCCCGCCGCGATCACGCGCTTCGGACTCCCGCCGAAGGCGCGCGCCCGCGTCATCGCCCACAGCGCCGCACGATGCGCGTCTTCGGGCGCGGCGGGAAACGGGTGCTTCGGCGCAAGCGAATACCCCACGCTCACGACGAGCGCTGGTAAGCGTTCTGCGAGAAAGCGCCCAACGGCGTCCGCCTCCTCGATCGACCCGCGCACGAAGCCGCCGCCGTGGAAATACAGCAACACCGGCAGGCCGTTCGCGGCTTCGGGGCGGTACAGCCGCAGCGGAATCTGCTGCGCGTAGCCTTCGATCACGACGTCGGTCGTGAGCAGCGCGCGCGCCGTGCTGGGCTTGGCGGACGCGGTAACAGGCAGCACCACCGGGCTTTCGGCCAGCGGCGCTTCTTCCGCGGAGATCCAAGACGTCGGGCGTTTAAAGACATCCATGTCAAATCGGCGCAATGCGCGAGAGTAGATTCGAATGGAGCGAATTGTGGGTTCGGCAGACTTGCAAATAAATGCCTATAATCCGGCAACACAATTCGGCGCACCTGAACAATCTGTCTCCTCTTTGTGCGCGGGCGTTTCCGTCGAACGCCGCGCGCCGTGCGACCGAAGCTTTTTGGAGAGTGGCAATGGACCGCCTTCAGGCCATGCAGGTGTTCACCCGCGTCGTCGATACCAACAGCTTCACGCGCGCAGCCGAAACGCTCGACATGCCGCGCGCCTCGGTCACGACGATCATTCAGAATCTCGAAGCATTTCTCGGCGTGCGCCTCATGCACCGCACCACGCGCCGCCTTTCGCTCACGCCCGACGGCGCCGCGTACTACGAGCGCTGCGTGCGTATTCTCGCGGACGTCGAGGAAACGGAAACCACATTCCAGGACCGCAACCGCAAGCCGCACGGCAAGCTGCGCATCGACATGCCCGGCTCGATCGGGCGGCTAATCGTGATTCCGTCGCTGTGCGAGTTCCACGGGCGCTATCCGGACATCGACCTGCAACTCGGGCTCTCCGACCGTCCTGTCGACTTGCTGCAGGAAGGCGTGGATTGCGTGGTGCGCGTGGGCGCGCTGCAGGATTCGTCGCTGGTCGCGCGGCGCATCGGCATTTTCGAAGGCGTCTCGTGCGCGGCGCCCTCGTACCTGGAGCGCCATGGCACGCCGCAAACGCTCGAGGAACTGGCCGAGCATCGTGCCGTGAACTATTTTTCGTCGCGCACCGGGCGCGTGATGGACTGGGCGTTCCTCGTCGACGGCAAGGAAGTCGAGGTCAAGCTCAAGAGCATGGTCTCGGTGAACGACGCGGATGCTTACGTGACCTGCGGCATCGAAGGCTTCGGCTTGATTCAGGGGCCGCGCTACATGGTGCTGCCGCACCTGAAGTCGGGAGCGCTCGTCGAAGTCCTGCCCGATTACAAGCCGCTGCCGATGCCGATTTCGGCCGTGTACCCGCACAGCCGCCATCTGTCACCCAAAGTGCGCGTGTTCGTCGACTGGATCGCGGAAGTGTTCGACCGCTGCCCGCTGCTCTCCGGCCGCGCCTCGCTCGACAAGGCCTGCACGATGCGCACGCTCGAAGAGCGCGAAAACGCGCCGGCGCTCGAAACGCCGGTCATCTCGGAGTGGGCCGCTTAGGCTGGACGGCCTGACGCCATCGCGCGGCACTCATCCCTCAACGCCTCGCCCGCTAAGGCTTTCGCGGGCGCGGCGCAGCGATTGTTCCGGATTTTCGACAATTCCTTTCGCGTTGCGGCCGTTTATCGCAAACGGCTGCGCAACTACATTTGCTCCTGTCGCCGCGACCCACGTGGCACCAGTAGAAAAGGAGCAGATCATGAAACGCACTCTCGCAACCGCCATTGGCGCCACGCTCGTTCTCTCGCTCGCCGCCAGCGTCTCGGCCTTCGCACAGGACAATAGCGCCCCGAAAACCCGCGCCGAAGTCAAAGCCGAAATCGCCGCCGCGTATCGTGACGGCACGCTGCCCTCGCTGAACAAGACGAGCTACCCCGAGCAAAGTCTGATCGGCCGCACGCAAGCGCAACGCATCGCGCTGCAGGAAAGCCGCGCAAATAACGCGCAACGCGTTGCCCAGGCTGGCGAATAAACCCGCAAGACGCATCGGCATTCCGATTGCAAGACGAAAAACGTAGGAGTCCAACATGAATCCGACCGTACCTTCCGAACTCGAGCAGTGGGACAACACCACGCCCGTGTGGACGCCGTTCCGGCATTGAAGCTGGAAGCGCCGCGTGAAGATGTGAAGTGAGGATGTGAAAGGGCTCGGCACTCTTGCGACTGCCGGGCCTGGGCGTTACCGATTCACGAAATCCGGCTCGAAAAACACCCATCGCACGACGGGAAAGCGCGCCTGCAGATCGGCTTCGATCTCGTTGATCGCCTCGACCATCGTGCGGCTGTGCTCGTAGTCGAGCATTTCGCACTGCACCGCCACCATCACCTCCTTGCCCCATTGCAGGGTAATCAAGCTGATGATGCTGCGAATCTCGGGCCGCGCGCGCAGGAACGATTCGATATCGCGGCGCATTTCCGGGCTCGCCGATTCGCCCACGATCATCGACTTCACTTCGCGCGCGATGAACCACGAAATCAGCATGAGCAGCACGCCCACGCCGATCGAGCCGCACGCGTCCCAAACCGGATTGCCCGTAATGACCGTGAGCAGCACCGCGGCAAAAGCAATGGCGAGACCCGCGAGCGCGGCGATGTCCTCGCCCGCCACCACGAGCAGGTCCGAGTCGCGTGTTTCGCGCGCCCAGCGCCACAGCGATTTCGTGGGCGAGCCCTTGCGGATCTCGCGCATCGCGCCATAGAGCGAAAACGCTTCGAGCACGACGGAAATGCCGAGCACGACGAGCGCGACATACACGTATTGCAGTGGCTCGCGCAGGATCAGCCGATGCACGCCCTCGTACACCGAGAACGCGCCGCCCACGAAAAACAGCAGCAGCGCCACGAGCAGCGAATAGAAGTTGATCGCGCGGCCCGTGCCCATGGGGTGCAGCGGCGTGGGCGGCTCGCGCGACTGGCGCAGGCCGAAGAGCAGCAGCAGTTGATTGCCGCAGTCGGCCGTGGAGTGAATCGCCTCCGCGAACATCGATCCCGAACCCGTGAACGCAGCGGCAGCGTACTTGCAGACCGCAATGCCGAAGTTCGCGGCGAGCGCGTAAAAGATGGCTTTCGGCGAGTCTCCGCTCATACGGCCCTCACAGCGCTTCTACGCGCGCCGGTCCTTCGCTCAATTCGCCGATCACGCGGGCGTCGCTAAAGCCTTCCGCGCGGAAGATCGCCAGCACCTCGTCCACGCTTTCCGGCGCGCAGGCCACGAGCAGACCGCCCGAGGTTTGCGGGTCGGTGAGCAGCGTGCGCGCGCTCTCGGGCAGGCTGGGGGCGAGCGTGACAGCGTCGCCATACGAAGCCCAGTTGCGCCCCGAGGCGCCCGTGAACACCCCATCATCGACGAACTTCTGCACGCCCGGCAGCCACGGCAGGTCGGCGTAACGCACGCGCGCCGTGAGATGCGCGCCGCGTGCGATCTCGAGCGTGTGGCCGAGCAGGCCGAAGCCGGTCACGTCGGTCATGGCGTGTACGCCCGGCAATTCCGCCAGCGTCGCGCCCGGCTTGTTGAGCATCGTTGCGGCGCTCACCATCGCCTGGTAGCCGGCGTCGCCGAGCATTTCCTTCTTGAGGGCGGCGGAGAGCACGCCCACGCCCAGCGGCTTGCCGAGCACGAGCACATCGCCGGCTTTGGCCGACGCGTTGCGCTTCACGCGCTCCGGATGCACCACGCCGAGCGCCGCAAGCCCGTAAATGGGTTCGACGGAGTCGATCGAATGTCCGCCCGCCACGGGAATGCCCGCCGCCGCGCACACGTCCTCGCCGCCGCGCAGCACCTGCGCGATCACGTCGTGCGGCAGCACGTTGATGGGCATGCCCACCAGCGCGAGCGCGAGAATCGGCTTGCCGCCCATGGCATAGACGTCCGAAAGCGCGTTGGTCGCGGCGATGCGGCCGAAGTCGTACGGGTCGTCCACGATCGGCATGAAGAAGTCCGTGGTCGCGACGATCGCCTGTTCGTCGTTCAGCTTGTAGACGGCGGCGTCGTCGGCGGTCTCGGTGCCGACCAGCAGGTTTGGAAACGCGGTGGTGAGCGGCGTGCTGCGCGCGAGCAGCGCGGAAAGCACGCCCGGCGCGATCTTGCAGCCGCAGCCGCCGCCGTGCGAAAGGCTCGTGAGGCGCGGCACCGCAGCGCCGATAGCGGGTTTGTCGTTCATGTCGGGAAATCGTCCTGAAAGTGCCGGATGAGTTTTCGTATTATGGGGCAATCGCCGCACAGGCGACGCTGCGCCGCCGCTCACTCGCGGCCGGCGGCCTGGCCCGCGGCATCCGCCGCTCTATCGCCCGCGTGGAGCGTATCGAGCAGCCATTGCGGATCGTCGTGCGGCAAATCGTGTCCGGCCCATGGATGCTCCACGTGCGGTGCGCCCCAGGTCCGTGCGAGGCGCGCCGAGCAAACGGGATTCACGAGACGGTCGCCGCGCGAGGACACCACGAGCACCGCACAGCGCGGCGCACCGCGCGCCTTGAAGCTGGCTGCGGCAGCCAGCTGACGTAACGCGTTCGCACGGCTCACGTGGGCACCCGCGCGAATCGCGCGCCACGTTTCGAGGTCTGCGGCCAGCGTGTCGCGCCGCGCGCACGTGAGGCCGTGGATCAGCGTCTCGGCAAGATTGCCGCTGTCGTTGCCGTCCCAATACCGCGCCACGCGCGCGAGCGCAGGCCACGCCGAGGGACGCAAGCGCTCATACACGCGGCTATGCGGCCGCATGCTCGTATTCACGAGCACGAGGCGCTCGATCTCTTCGGGGTAGCGCAGCGCCCACGCTGTCGCGACCATGCCGCCCAGCGACATCGCCAGCACGCGAGAAGGCGCACGTGCGCCGCGCTGCTCCACGTCGGCGCGCAGCAGGTCCACGTAAGCGTCGACGACAAGCGGAGAACGCGCGTGCGCCTGCGTGCCGTTGCCCGGCAAATCGATCGGCATCGCGCCCTCGCGTGCGGCGAGCAGCGTCGCAAACGCGCCCCAGTGGCGCGATTCGCGCGTGAGGCCACGCAAGAGGATCCACGGTCCGCTCATGCGTCCGGCCTGCGATACCAGTGCGCGATCGCGCTTTGCAGCACCTGTTCGCGCGTCACGCCCTCGGGCAGCCAGCGTTGCGACGAGTACGCGGCGCGCGTGAGGAAGTCGAACAGGTTCGCATGGCGCCGAAGCACGCGCGCCGTGCGATGCTGCATCACCGGATTGAACATGCCCTGGCGCGAGAAAATCTGGCGCGGGTTCTTCTTGATCCACAGCCACGAACCCAGTTCGAGCGTGAGCGGCAGGAAGATGTTGCCGGCGGGCGCGCGATCGTACGCGCAGTCCCACAGGTCGCCATGCAGCAGATATTGGTGGCTCTGCGGCTCGAACGTGTAGCCGTGATGCGGATGCGCGCGCTCGAACATCGTCTTGAGCACGTACATTTCGGGCAGATGGCGCATGAGCCGGCGCGTGCGCGCGTACGGGAACCAGATGCTGTCGCTCCAGCCGTAGCCCGAATGGCAGTCGAGCGCGAAAGAGAGCGGGCGCTGCGAGAGTTCTTCATCGACGATCTTCAGGAGCGCGCTCGCCTCGGTCTCCATGGGCGCGCCGCGCCTGCCGCGATACCACGGCAGCCACGAGCCCACACGCTGGCCGCCCGCGAGAAAAGGCACGCGTTCGTCGGCGTCCTGCGGCGCGTTGCGCATGAGATCCACGCCGTTCGGGTTCGCGCGCGTGGCAAGCCACATGCCGCCCGGATTGACGATCGGCGCAAGCACGATACGCACGGATTCGAGCTGGCGCATCAGTAGTTCGTCCCACGCTAGACGCCCCACCAGCGCGCGCATGTAATCGAGCACCAGTTGCGAGCCGATGCGCTCGAGCCCATGAATGCCGCCAAAAAAACCGATGGCGGGCGCGGCCGGATCGCGCGAGCCGATCGCCGCGACATGCAGCGCAAACGTACGGCCCCGCACTTCGACTTCACCCGCGCTGCGAATGTCGAACCAGCGTGCGCCGGCATCGAGGATCGCCTTGAGGTCCTCGTATTCCGCGAAGCTGTCGGGTAGGAAGCTCAGTGCCTGCATATGGCGCCGGGTTTCGTCGCTTGTTCGGATGGGGCCGCCCAAGTGGGGCCGCCCAGGTTGGGTCCGCAGTGTGCGGCCGCATTGCCTACAACTGCCTGATGCCTGCCGCCCCTGTCGACAATAAGTCAGCAACAAGTCACGAAAACCAGGGACAGCATGCGCGCTGCCCATCAATATAGCCGCTTCCCTCGATATTGAGCGTGACAGATGTTTGGCGTCATGCCTCTGTCACATCTCACGCGATTTTTCCTCACGTCACAAGGCGTCAAAACATGTAGTCGTCTAGACGTCGCGACACCTTCACTCAACCGTCACAGTCGCTTCCTAGAATGAGCCCTCGACTACACAGCGACGGATTGTTATGGACGCCATTCGCATCGAACGCCTCTCGAAAAGCTTCGACAGCGGCCGCAAGGCACTCGACGAAATCAACCTGCGCGTAGGCGTTGGCGAGATGGTCGCGCTGATCGGCGCATCGGGCTCGGGCAAATCGACCTTGCTTCGCCATATTGCGGGCTTTACCGCCTCCGACCTGCAGCCTTCGCGCATCGAGATCCTTGGTCGTCCTATTCAGCAGGACGGACGCATCGTGCGCGAAGTGCGCCGCATTCGTCGCGACATCGGCTTCGTGTTTCAGCAGTTCAATCTCGTGCATCGCCTCACGGTCGAAACGAATGTGCTGATCGGCGCGCTCTCGCGCCTGCCGTTGTGGCGACGCCTCACGGGCCGCTTCCCGCGCGCCGAGCGCGAGCTGATGCTCGCCGCGCTCGGTGAAGTGGGCATTGCGCACAAGGCCGCGGAGCGCGCCTCGAATCTCTCGGGCGGCCAGCAGCAGCGCGCGGCGCTTGCCCGCGCACTCGTGCAGCGCGCGCGCCTCATTCTCGCCGACGAACCGATCGCGTCGCTCGACCCTGCTTCGTCGCGCCGCGTCATGGACATGATGCGCATGCTCAACCGCGATCACGGCTTGACCGTCGTCGTCTCGCTGCATCAGGTGGACATCGCCATGGAGTATTGCCCGCGCACGATCGCGCTGCGCGACGGGCGCGTGGTGTACGACGGTCCTTCAGCAGCGCTCACGCCCGCCCTGCTGCAACAGCTTTATGGCAGCGCCGCGCGCGAACTGCTCGAACCCGATGCTGCACCGTCCGCAGCTACGCGCTTCGGCGCACAGCCTCGCGCGGCTTGATTGCCACCGCAACCCAACCCATTTTCAACCCGCAACGTTTCACCCACCACGGACCGCCCCAATGAAACTGCTCCGCTCCATGCTCTCCTGGTGCGCCGCCGGCGCCGTCGCGTTTGCCTCGCTCGGCAGCGCGGCCGCTCACGCGGAAGACCTCAGCTTCGGCATCATCTCGACCGATTCGTCGGCGGTGCTCAAGCAACGCTGGCAACCGTTCATCGACGACCTGAACAAGCAGACCGGCCTGCACGTGACCGCGTTCTTCGCCACCGACTACTCGGGCATCATCGAGGCCATGCGCTTCAACAAGGTGCAGATCGGCTACTTCGGCAATGCTTCGGCCATGGAAGCCGTGGACCGCTCGAATGGCGAGATCTTCGCGAAGGTGCTGTACGCGAACGGCGACACGGGCTACAAGTCGGTGCTCATCACCAACGTGAACAGCCGCGTGAAGACGATCGACGATGTGTTCAAGAATACTAAAGATCTCACGCTCGGCTGGGGCGACCCCAATTCGACCTCGGGCACGCTGATTCCGGGCTACTACCTCTTCGCGCAGCACGGCGTTTCGGTGAACGCGACGAACTTCAAGACCGTGCTGCCGTCGAGCCATGAAGCGAACCTGCTCGCCGTGGTGAACAACAAGGTGGATATCGCCACCAACAACAGCATCGAGCTTGCCACGCTGCAACAGAAGCACCCGGACCGCTTCGCGCAAGTGCGCGTGCTGTGGACCTCGCCGCTCATTCCGTCCGACCCGCTCGTGTATCGCAAGGATCTGCCTGAAGCCACGAAGCAGAAGCTGCGCGACTTCTTCTACCACTACGCGAAGACCGATCCGCGCGAGAAGAAGATCATGGCTGACATCACCGGCTATGCAGGCTTCGCGCCCGCCACCGACGCGCAGCTCCTGCCGATCCGCCAGGTCGCGCTGTTCCAGCAGAAAGAGAAGATCGCCGCCAACACGAATCTCTCCGACGACGACCGCAAGAGCCAGATCGCGGCCATTGACGCCAAGATCGGCGCACTCGCGAAGCAGTAATGGGCGCAATGGATTTCGACAGCTCACGCGCCGTGCGGCAGGCAGACGTCTCCGGGGCCGCCGCTGCTCCGGCGGCGACGCCAGCCGCCGCCGCCGCGCCAATCGCGGCCCAGGCGCCTCAAGCGGCGGCCGCCCTTGCGGCGAGCAAGCAAACAGCAAAGCAGGCTGGCAAGCGCAGCTGGTCGTCGCTCGTGCTCTGGGCCATCGTGTTCGTGCTGCTCGGCGTGGCGTGGCGCGGCGCCGACATGCGCCCGCTCGACCTCTTCTCCGACCCCGCGAACATGAGCACGTTCGCACGCGGCTTCTTCCCGCCGGACTTCACGGAATGGCGCACGTATGCCCACGAAATGTGGGTCACGGTCGCGGTGGCGCTGTGGGGCACGGCGCTCGCCATCGTCTGCGCGGTGCCGTTCGGGCTGATGTCGGCGCACAATCTCGCGCCCGCGTGGGTGCTGCATCCCGTGCGGCGTTTGATGGACGCGTGCCGCGCCATCAACGAGATGGTGTTCGCGATGCTCTTCATCGTGGCCGTGGGCCTCGGGCCGTTCGCGGGCGTGCTCGCCTTGTGGGTGCATACCACGGGCGTGCTCGCGAAACTCTTTGCCGAAGCCGTGGAAGCCATCGACCCGCGCCCGGTGGAAGGCGTGCGCGCCACGGGCGCCTCACCGCTCGACGAGATCATCTACGGCGTGCTGCCTCAGGTCATGCCGCTGTGGATCTCCTACGCGCTCTACCGCTTCGAATCGAACGTGCGCTCGGCGATGGTGGTGGGCATGGTGGGCGCGGGCGGCATCGGCGTCGTGCTGTACGAGGAAATCCGCTCGTTCGATTATCAGCAGACGAGCGCCGTACTCATCATGGTGATCGTCGTGGTCACGGCTATCGATCTCATCTCCGCGAGACTGCGTGCACGCGTGATCTGACACCGCAGTTCGGCGCAACGCGCGCCTCCCCCGCGCGAGCCGGGACAGAATCCTGACGGCTCGCGCACCCTCTTTTCTGGCGAATTGTGGCAATTTGTGGCAATCGGCGCCAATCGGTGGAATAATCGCTTCCTTGCGGCTGCAACGGCCCGCATCCGTTCTAACCCATCGATCCAATCTGCTGCCCAATGGCCAGTTTCGTCGTCCTGCTGGTCCTGCTCTCGGCGCTCATGCACGCGAGCTGGAACGCCTTCCTTCATCTTTCGGGCGACCGCCTCTGGCTGCTCGGCATGTTCTCGGTGCCGTACATCGTCGTGAGCGCGATCGGCGTATGCGTGCTGCCGCTGCCCGCGCAGGCGAGTTGGCCCTACATCGCCGCTTCCGTGGTGCTGGAGTTCGTGTACTGCTTCACGCTGATCCGCGCCTATCGCAGCGGCGACTTCGGACAGATCTACCCCATCGCGCGCGGGCTTTCCCCGCTGCTCGTATTCGGCGGCGCGCTCGTGTTCGCGCACGAAGAACTGCATGCGCTCGCGGCGACCGGCGTTGCCCTCGTTTCGCTCGGCATCATGTCGCTCGCTTTCCGGCGCGGCATGCGTTTTTCGGGCGAGAGCGTGCCGTACGCGCTGCTCACGGGTCTTTTCATCGCGATGTATTCGGTCATCGACGGTATTGGCGCGCGCCTGGCCGGCAACGGCATCAGCTACATCATGTGGGTCTATCTGCTCTGGAACGTCCCGCAGTTTCTCGTGGTCTGCAAGCTGCGCGGCGGCGCGGCGAAGATGTTCACGTCGACGTCCGCGGTCGCGCGCGGCATGCTCGCGGGCGTCCTCGCCCTCACGGCGTATTGCCTCGTGATCGAAGCGTTCCGCTTCCTGCCTATCGCGATGGTTTCCGCGCTGCGTGAACTCTCGTCGATCTTCGCCGTGCTGATTGGCTGGCTCTTCATGAATGAGAAGCTCACGGCGCGGCGTATGGTGGCGTGCGCGCTCGTGACGTGTGGGGCGGTACTGATTCGGCTGTGATTGGCCCGTAATCGCTCACACGAATGCAGGCAACGTCGTATCGATCGCCTCGGCAAGCGTTTCGAACGCCGGCGCGATCTCCTCGTCGGGCACGCACGCATAGCCGATCAACAAGCCGGGGTTCGCGCGCTCGCGCGACGAGTAATACCCAGAAAGCGGCCGCACCACGATATTGCGCGCGAGCGCGGCTTCGGCCACGGCGCGGTCGTCGCTGCCTTCGGGCAGTTGCATCACGACATGCAGACCCGCGTCGCCGCCCATGGCGGGCAGCGCGTCGCCATAGCGGCGCGAAACGACGTCGAGCAGCACCTGGCGGCGCTGGCCATACAGCGCGCGCATCTTGCGGATATGCGAGGTGAAATGCCCTTCGGCGATGAATTCGGCAAGCACGGCCTGCTGCAGCAATTGCCCCTCGCGATACAACTCCGCGCTCGCGGTCGCGAAGCTTTCCGCGAGCGCTTCCGGCGCGACGAGATAGCCCACGCGCAAGCCCGGAAACAGCGTCTTGCCGAAGCTCCCCACGTAAATCACCTGCCCCGCCGTATCGAGCCCCTGCAATGACGCAAGCGGCCGGCTGCCGTAGCGGAACTCGCTGTCGTAGTCGTCCTCGATGATCCAGCACTGGTGCTGGCGCGCGTACTCGAGCAGCATGCGGCGGCGCGCGAGGCTCATCACCATGCCGAGCGGATATTGATGCGAAGGCGTGACGAGCATGAGCCGCGGCGGCGGCGCGGCGAAGTCGTCAGGCGACGGGTTGAGGCCTTCGCTGTCCACGGCGATCGGCCGCGTGTTGAGGCCGGAGACGTGCAACACGCTGCGCACGCCCCAATAGCATGGGTCTTCGGTCCAGATGGTGTCGCCGGGGTCGGAGAGCAGGCGCACGGCCAGATCGATGGACTGGTGAATGCCCGTCGTGATGATGATCTGCTCCGGCGAGCAGCGCACCGAGCGCGAGGTACGCAGGTAGTCGGCGAGCACGTGGCGCAGCAGCGCGAGGCCGCCGCCGGGCGCGTAGGTGAGCAGGTCCGGGCGCAGGCTGCGCCAGTACTTGTTGTGCAGACGCGTCCAGACCCGCGAGGGAAAGCGGGAGACATCGGGCACGCCCGGCATGAACGCGCCGCCCTGACGCTTCGATACGCCCGCGCTCCCAATCAGGCGCGCTCCGCGCACCGAGAGCGAGCGCGCCGCCGGGCGCTGCGAATGGCCAGCGGCGACGGTTTCCGGGCCGACTGCCGCTGGGACGCCAAGCCCCACCGCGGCAAGTGATTCCGCTCCGCGCGTCTGGCTGTTAGTTGCAACTCGCCCGGCAGGCGGCACGGCTCCTGAAACTTCGATATTCTCCCGCGTCTGCATAGAGCCAATTTCCGCCGCCCCGACGATCTCGTCGGGCGAGGTGTCGGCGACAAACGTGCCGCGCCCCGTGGCGGACGTGACATAGCCTTCGAGCACCAATTGTTCATAGACCTGCGTCACGGTATTGCGCGCAATCCCCAGTTCCGCCGCCAGCAGCCGCGACGACGGCACCCGCGCCCCCGCTGGCAGCTCGCGCGAAAGGATCGCCTGCTGAAGCAGCTTGTGCAGTTGCCGGTATACCGGTTGGACGCTGCCGCGGTCGAGCCGTTGGGCCAGCCAATCGGACAGAACACTCGCACGCATGGAAATTGGCTCCTAAATATTGCACTGAATGGCTCTGAAATTTAGAGCCAAACATGAGTATAGTCGCCACATGGACTGCTTGCCGGTCCGCCAACCAACCTCAGAACTGACACCGATTCCACAGGAGATGAACGTGAGCAAGAACGCCGACCTGCAAAGCCGCAAGAACGCCATTACCCCGCGCGGCGTGGGCGTGATGTGCGACTTCTACGCCGAGCGCGCCGAGAACGCCGAGCTGTGGGATGTGGAAGGCCGCCGCTTCATCGACTTCGCCGCCGGCATCGCCGTGTGCAACACGGGCCACCGCCATCCGAAGATCGTCGCCGCCATCAAGGCGCAGCTCGACCACTTCACGCACACCGCCTACCAGATCGTGCCGTACGAGTCGTACGTCTCGCTGGCCGAGAAGGTCGCCCAGCGCGCGCCGGGCAGCTTCGCCAAGAAGGCCGCCTTCTTCACGACCGGCGCCGAAGCCGTTGAAAACGCCGTGAAAATCGCTCGCGCCCACACGGGCCGCCCGGGCGTGATCGCCTTCGCGGGCGGCTTCCACGGCCGCACGATGATGGGCATGGCGCTCACGGGCAAGGTCGCTCCGTACAAGCTCGCGTTCGGCCCGTTCCCGGCCGACGTGTACCACGCGCCGTACCCGAACTCGGTGCACGGCATCAGCACGGCTGACTCGCTCAAGCACATCGAAATGCTGTTCAAGGCCGACATCGATCCGAAGCGCGTGGCCGCGATCATCTTCGAACCGGTTCAGGGCGAAGGCGGCTTCTACCAGGCGCCGGCAGACTTCGTGCGCGGCCTACGCAAGATTTGCGACACGCACGGCATCCTGCTGATCGCCGACGAAGTGCAAACGGGCTTCGCGCGCACCGGCAAGCTGTTCGCGATGGAACACTACGACGTCACGCCCGACCTGATGACGATCGCCAAGAGCCTCGCGGGCGGCATGCCGCTGTCGGGCGTGGTGGGCCGCGCTGAAGTCATGGATGCCGCAGCGCCTGGCGGCCTCGGCGGCACGTACGCGGGTAACCCGCTGGCAGTGGCGTCGGCACACGCGGTGATCGAGATCATCGAAGAAGAAAAGCTGTGCGAGCGCGCCACGAAGCTCGGCGACAAGATCAAGGCCAAGCTCAACGCGATGAAGGCCGACGTGCCGCAAATCGCAGATGTGCGCGGCCCCGGCGCGATGAACGCCGTGGAATTCTGCAAGCCCGGCACGAACGAAGCCGACGCCGACTTCACCAAGCGCGTGCAAACCGCCGCGCTGAACCGCGGCCTGCTGCTGCTCGTGTGCGGCGTGTACTCGAACGTCGTGCGCTTCCTGTTCCCGCTGACGATCCAGGACGCCGTGTTCGACGAAGCGCTCGCGATCCTCGAAGAGTCGATCAAGGAAGCCGTGGGCGTGCCGGCGTAAGCCTTCACAACACTCGGGCTCGCATGCAGTAAGCCATGCAGCGGGCCATCCGCGAAACGGCACACCGGCGTTTGCCGCTGTGCCGTTCGTCGTTTTAAACGAATCGATTCAACGCCTACCGGAGTTCAGACATGAACCTGAAAGACGCATCGCTGCTGCAATTCAATGCCTATATCAACGGCGAATGGCAAGGCGCCGAAGACGGCGCGACGTTCGAAGTGAAGAACCCCGCCACCGGCGCGCTGATCGGCACGGTGCCGCGCATGGGCGCGGCCGAAACGCGCCGCGCGATCGCGGCCGCGAACGCTGCATGGCCTGCATGGCGCGCGAAGACCGCGAAGGAGCGCAGTGTCATCCTGCGCAAATGGCACGACCTGATGATGGAAAACGCCGACGACCTCGCGCTCATCCTCACCACGGAACAAGGCAAGCCGCTTGCCGAAGCAAAGGGCGAAATCGGCTATGCCGCGTCGTTCCTCGAATGGTTCGCGGAAGAAGGCAAGCGCATTTACGGCGACACGATCCCCACGCCCGCCAACGACAAGCGCATCGTCGTGACGAAGGAACCGGTGGGCGTGTGCGCTGCCATCACGCCGTGGAACTTCCCCGCCGCGATGATCACCCGCAAGGTCGGCCCCGCGCTCGCGGCAGGCTGCCCGATCGTGCTCAAGCCCGCCGAAGCCACGCCGTTCTCGGCGCTCGCACTGGCCGTGCTGGCCGAGCGCGCCGGTGTGCCGCGCGGCATCTTCAGTGTGGTGACGGGCGACCCGAAGGCGATTGGCGGCGAACTCACGAGCAACCCGACCGTGCGCAAGCTCTCGTTCACGGGCTCGACGCCAGTGGGCCGTCTCCTCATGAGCCAGTGCGCCTCGACCGTCAAGAAGGTCTCGCTGGAACTGGGCGGCAACGCCCCATTCATCGTGTTCGAAGACGCCGATCTCGATGCGGCCGTAGCCGGCGCCATCGCATCGAAGTATCGCAACAGCGGCCAGACCTGCGTGTGCACCAACCGCTTCTATGTGCACGACGCCGTGTACGACGCGTTCGCGGCCAAACTGCGCGACGCCGTCGAAAAGCTCAAGGTCGGTCTCGGCACGGAGGCCGGCGTGACGCAAGGCCCGCTCATCAACGAAGCGGCCGTACTGAAGGTGGAATCGCACATCGAGGACGCGCTCGCGAAAGGCGCTCAGGTGATCGCGGGCGGCAAGCGCCACGCGCTCGGCCACGGCTTTTTCGAGCCGACCATCCTCACCGGCGTCACGCCCGCGATGAAGGTTGCACGCGACGAAACCTTCGGCCCGCTCGCGCCGCTGTTCCGCTTCTCGTCGGATGAAGAAGTGATCAGGATGGCGAACGATACCGAGTTCGGTCTCGCCGCTTACTTCTACAGCCGCGATATTGGCCGCGTGTGGCGCGTGGCCGAAGCGCTCGAATACGGCATGGTGGGCATCAACACCGGCCTGATCTCGAACGAAGTCGCGCCGTTTGGCGGCGTGAAGCAGTCGGGCCTTGGCCGCGAAGGCTCGCACTACGGCGTGGATGACTACGTGGTCATCAAGTACATGTGCATGGCGGGCATGTAAGCCCAAATGAAGAACGGGCGCCTTTCCAGGCGCCCGTTCGGATCGCAGAAAGCCGGCGCGACAATGCGCCGGCTTTTTTATGCTTACTGCGCGGCGCCGACCGGCGTGATCTGCGTCGCATAAGCGGAAACGAACACGGCGTGGATCGTGTCGCCGACCTTCAAGGTCTTGAGATCGACATCGGGCGTAGCCTGCAGCGTGACGGTCTGATACGCGCCGCGCAGCGTCACTTCGCGCTTCTTCGCGTTGATATGCTGCACCGTGGCCTGAACTTCGACCTGGCGCGCGGCGTCGTAGCCCGACGAGGCGGGCAAATAGACATTCGTATCCACACGCTTGCGAATGCCCTTGTCCTTGCCCGTAACCTTTTCGGCCGTCACGAGCAGTGCGTTTTTGTAGAGCACGTCGACGGTATCGCCCACGTTGAGTTGATCGAAATTGCCGACCTGCTGGCTGAGCGCGATATCGACTTCATTGCCTTGCGGGCCGCGCAGCGTGACGACGCGTGCTGCGCGATCGATGCCGACGATCTTCGCGTGAATATGCACCGGCTCTGCGTTGGCAATCACTTCCTGCGCTGCGCTGGCAAGCGCAGTTTGCCCCTGCGGCGCCGATGCGGGCGCGTCGTTTTGCGCTAACGTCGCCTGTGAAATGCCAACGCCCACCACCCATGCCGCCGCCAGAATCGCTGCCTTCGTCATTCGCATTCTCCTTATCGAACCGGTTTGAATTGACTGCCGTATCTGCATCGGCGTGAGGCGCCGAAGTGCGACCGATTCTACGCGCGGCCTTCAAAACGAGGACGCTACCTGGCCGGAAGCGGATCAAGTTATGGCCAACAAATACGGCGTATTGCCGGGGGGGTTTGCAGAGGCTCAAATTCCTGTGTGATTGCGCGTTGAAACGAAGTTTGCAATTGTTGCGTTGCACGAAATACTTCTATCCGCAAAACAAAAAAGCCGCGGATCAAATCGATCCGCGGCTTTCGCGATTCAGTGCGAAGAAGAATCAGACACGTTCAATGGCAATCGCAATGCCCTGCCCCACGCCGATACACATCGTGCAAAGCGCGAAGCGCCCTTGCGTGCGATGGAGCTGATACGTGGCGGTCGTCACGAGCCGCGCGCCGCTCATCCCAAGCGGATGCCCAAGCGCAATCGCGCCGCCGTTGGGATTGACACGAGGATCGTCATCGGCAATGCCGAGCATACGGAGCACAGCGAGACCTTGCGAAGCAAACGCTTCGTTCAACTCGATAACATCGAACTGGTCGATGGTCATGTTCAGACGCGCGAGCAGCTTTTGCGTAGCGGGTGCGGGACCGATGCCCATCACGCGCGGCGCGACGCCGGCCGTTGCAATACCCAGCACGCGCGCACGCGGCACGAGCCCAAAGCGTTTGGCGTTTTCCTCGTTGGCGAGCAGCAGCGCACAAGCGCCGTCGTTCACGCCCGAAGCATTCCCGGCCGTCACTGAGCCATCCGGGCGCACGACGCCCTTGAGTTTGGCGAGCGCTTCGAGGCTCGTCTCGCGCGGATGCTCGTCACGCGAGAAAACAATCGGATCGCCCTTCTTTTGCGCAATCGTCACCGCGACGATTTCCTGCGCCAGCGTGCCGTCCGCCTGTGCGCGAGCCGCCTTCTGCTGACTGCGAACCGCAAACGCGTCTTGATCGGCACGGCTCACGTTGTAATCGACGGCGACGTTCTCGCCCGTTTCCGGCATCGAGTCCACGCCGTATTGCTGCTTCATCAGCGGATTGACGAAGCGCCAGCCGATCGTCGTGTCGTAGATCGCGGCGTCGCGAGAGAAGGCGCTCGCCGCCTTGCCCATGACGAACGGTGCGCGGCTCATGCTTTCCACGCCGCCCGCAATCATCAGCCCCGTTTCGCCGGACTTGAGCGCGCGCGCGGCAATCCCCACGGCGTCCATGCCGGAGCCACACAGGCGGTTCACCGTCGAACCCGGCACGGCCTGCGGCAAGCCCGCCAGCAGCGACGACATGCGCGCGACGTTGCGGTTGTCCTCGCCCGCCTGGTTCGCGCAGCCGTAGATGACGTCGTCGACCGCCGTCCAGTCCACGTCCTTGTTGCGCTCCATGAGCGCTTTCAGGGGAACCGCGCCGAGGTCGTCGGCGCGAACCTGGGCCAGGGCGCCCGCGTAGCGGCCAATCGGCGTGCGAATCGCGTCGCAGATGAATGCTTCCGTCAT